>NZ_JCAALU010000002.1:0-443191 GCF_059609455.1 Paenibacillus liaoningensis | reverse complement strand
AGCATTTTTTAGACATCCGCTTCGACCACCGCTCGTTTTTTATTTATTGTACACAAAAAAGACCCTACAAGATGACCTTTTTAAAGTGTCCATCTTATAGGGTACATTTTATTTCAGTGGGTGTTCCTTCTTTTCCTAATGCTCGAGCATAAGCCTTCCCAAAAATAATAGTAAACCAAACGCCTCCCAAAATAGAGGTTGCTAATGCAGCTAGCAGAACGGCAATCCAATTAATCTCCTGTAAGACATTGAACATGATTATTTCTCCTATTCGAAAAATCGTTTTTTTTGTATAAGGGTGCGTGTTTGTAAAAGCAAGCGAGCCAGCTGCTGATCGATTGTAGCTTCTCGCGTATTCCTGCTACTGGCGGGAATGCTTCTCCACATGAATGTAAACCTACACTATATACCGCAAGGCAGCTTCGAGCTTAGGGCTTCGGAATTTTTCGTATCAGGGGCTTGATCCCTGCACAAAGATAGATTTGGCGGACACAGCAGACGCTATTTTAAAATAACAATGGGTAAGGCACAGGTGGCGGACTCAGGAGCCGCTAATGCGCTGCCAAAAGCCATTTTGACAGGATAATGAGGGTAATAACGGATTTCCTGTCCGCGTACAGCCCGAAATCGGATCAAAAGCCAGAATAGCGGAATCTCAGTCCGTGAAAAAAAGGAATGATATTCCAGAGCTGCGGAGCAACTCTATTTTTCATACATATTTACTGATACCAAAAAAGGAGTAGTCGTTCATGGCAAATGCATGGCCGAGCTGACGCAGCATTGTAGAAATATTGCCCATGTGGTAGGTTCCGTCGTTGATCCTATACAGTACCATTTGCGATATGGGAGTTCCTTGATTCTCCCGAAAATAGTTTGATTGGCCATGTGTGATATTCAAACATTTGTACCGGATGTTTTGACATTCATAACGCCTCCTTTCGGCTTCTCCTAAATTTTGATTTTGTTTCTGTTGTTATAATAAAAAAAGAAGTATGACAATAGTTCGTCATACTTCTTCATACAGTTGGAGTGTTTTTTGCAGCTGTATTTTTAAAATCCCTCGCAGTGCATAGGGCTCAAGGACTTCTGCGCCACTCCCAAAACCCAGCAGAATCGACCAAAGCCAACGGGCTTCTAATGGCTTATAAACAGGAATTCGCATCGTCATGCTTCCATCGGCGTGAAATTGTTTATCAGCCTGGTGAAATTGATCCATCACTTCGGCCAAAGCCTCCGGCCCCACTCGAATTACCACATCTTGCAGCTGATCGTGCCATTCTTTAGTTGAGATAGCAGCTTCTTTAGGTGCCACTTGATGTGGCTGAAAGCTTTCCTCGGTCAAAAATAAATTCATCATCCGGGATAGTCGAAACTCCCGATAATCCCGCCGTGTTCGGCAGAATCCATAAACGTACCAATTGCTATATTTGAAATGCAGCCACATCGGCTCCATATCCCGGGTCGTACGTTCATTATTTGCATTGATATAGTCAAAGCGGACGCTTTTTCGCTTCGTAATGCCTGTGCGCAAATGGCGAAGTGCGTCAGGTTCCGTCCGGCGCGTTTCAAGATCGACAGATAGGCTCGGGGTCTGATGCTCGGGCCCGATTGTTTGCAGCCGTTCAATGGTTCCCTGCGCACGCTCATCGTCAAACACGGTGGCGAGGCTGCTGAGCACGGTGATCAGCGAATCGACATCGTAAGAACCGAGCAAGCTTTTATCCATTTTGTAACCATCCATTATGCCATATCCGCCATGCATTCCCTGATAGGATACGACCGGGAACCCCGCAGCACAAATCACATCGATATCCCGATAGATGGTTCTTTGGGAAACTTGAAACTCTTCAGCCAGCATCGAGGCAGACAAAACTTTGTTATTCAGCAGCTTGTAGATTATGGAGATCAATCGCTCCAATTTCATTTGCATCCCCGCCTGTTAATTCATTTCATACTCATGTTCGTTATTATATCATAGGTGTTTTCATGATCGTTGAGGGAATGGCATACTGCTATTTAAGAAGTAGCCCTAACAACAGGTAGTGAAGTTTTTTCAAGATTTCTATATGGTTAGACGATTGATGAATAATTGCTCATATGTTAAGGTGAATTGAGATTTCTTCTTTAAATTGGATGTAAAAGCTTTTGTACGAAGCGCTGCAATTTTATGAATAGTACAGGGGGCAGAAGCAGGATGAAGAAGAAAAATATGAAATCAAGGACATTAGTTTGGTACACCTTAGTCATTGTCGTTGTTTTTATTGCGCTGTTCGCCATTAACGAGATTTCCAAAAGCCGGACGGGCATCGAGCAGGAAACAGCAGAGGCTCCGCCCATTTCCAGCCAGCCTACATGGGGGGATAAGGCCGCCAAGGTTTCTATCGTAGAGTTCGGAGATTACAAGTGCCCGTCCTGCAAGGCATGGAGCTCGCAGATTTGGCCGCAATTAAAGAAAGATTATGTAGATACGAAACAAGCCTCGTTCTCGTATGTGAATGTTCTATTTCATGGGGCAGAATCAGCATTAGGCGCTTTGGCTGGGGAAGCGGTGCTTGAATCGAATCCGGACGATTTCTGGCATTTCCATGAAGCTTTGTTTGCGGAGCAGCCGGATGCAGACCATGACGGACTTTGGGTTACAGTAGAGAAGCTGATGCAGGTAGCAGAGGCGTCCGTTCCGGACTTGGACAAGGACCAGTTCAAAGCCCTGCTGAGCTCGGAAGAAATACAGGTACGGGTCGATCAAGATCAGCAGCTCGTGAAGGATTTTAATATTTTGCAGACTCCGACCATTATGATTAACAACAAGAGAATAGGGAATCCGTTCGATTACGAGGCCATCCAGGCTGTGATTGAACAGGAGTTGAGCGAGGCGGCAACGGAATAAGATTAGTTGCTTTCGGGGGATATGGGGAACTAGTCGAGAGCTATACGATATGCGACAATGATGCATGGAAATATGGATTGGTGAAGGCTTGGTTCCATTCACGCACTCCTTACATGTGGAGTGCTGTGTGTCGGTTGTAAGGATGCACTATTTAAGTAGCTCATTTACCTGATTTATTATTAAGCTTAAGCAGAAAAAGTGCTTAAGCTTGTTCTAATTTTTGCAGCTCCACTGACTCCGCAGATGATAGCTGTAGGGGCATAGTGAATCAGCTTAACTGATTGTTGGGTTTTTACAAGTATGAATCGCTTGCGTTCAATCGGATAGGAGATGATACGTGCCGCTCTCAGGCTGCGAATCTGATTTTATTTAACCGGCTTACGAATGGGCAGGGAAATGTACCTCTATTTTTCGGGATGTATACACCTATCGTATCATGTACTCATTATTGTTTAAACTAAAATTAAACTTTATCATCGATGGCTACATTTTATAATAGAGAAAACGGATTATTAGGGGGAAAGAAGAAAATGGAGCTTATAAAAGATGAACGACGATGGTATGGAAAAAGCTGGTGTGCACTGGGTGATAGTATTACAGCAGCTAATGGCTATCAACCCTTGGTAGGTGCGGCATTAGGCTTCTCCGTTATTACGAATGCAGGACAAAACGGATGCCCGCTTACTGCAGGCGGTGACAAGGATTATGGTGCAACCGTGCATATAGGACGCAAGATGGAGCTTGGTTATGATTGTGTCACTATCTTTGCGGGTACCAATGATTTTCGATTGGACAAACCTATAGGACGGAAGGAAGATCGAAATATTCATACGTTCTATGGGGCATATATCGAATTAGTCGAGGATATTCTTGCGAAAAATCCCGCATGCCGTCTGAGCTTATGGACGCCTCTGCAGCGTGATAAGGACGGCTTTGACATACACTCCATCAACCAGGCTGGCCATCGACTGATTGATTATGTCGAGGTCATTCAGGAAATAGGCCTTGAATATGCTTTGCCTGTGCTGAACTTATATGCCGAGAGTGGGTTCAACCGCTTCACACTTTCCGTTCTCACTTCAGATCGTTTGCACCCTAATGAACAGGGCCATGCGCGTATTGCCTCGATGGCAAGCAGCTTTTTGGCGCGACTCTAAAATCACTAAAATCTCAGAACCTACGCGGCGTTGTCTGGATTCAAGAATACAAGGGGAGAAAAAATAGTTGGGTCATAGATAGTAACAGAAAGGGACAGATACAAATATGTAATGAGGAAGCCTCCAAAACCTCAGTGAGAGTTGTGATGGAGGCTATATTTTCTTATGATTCGTATTCCATAGTGCAAAGATCAAAAAATGTCTCTACAATAAACGACATGAGGCAGGCTAAAAGATCCGATGGCTCCAGCCGTTAAGCTTGGCGAAGGCCTCCACGAAGTAGTAGTCTCCGTATATAAGCGATACATTGATGTTGGCGTTCTGAGGCTTATGCCCGGTGCCTTGGAGAAGAATCGCTTCATGGTCCGGATTGTCCCAGGTCGCATAATTCTCGCTAAGTGAATACAGGATTTTCTCGGCAGCCGCGTTATAGATCCTGCGTTCCGCGGATGGAACCAGCTCAGCAAGTTCGAGCAGACCTGATGCTGCGATGGCGGCAGCGGAAGTATCGCGCGGCTCGTTTTCTATGTTTTCTACGCGGAAATCCCAATACGGCACATAGTCTTCCGGCAGGGCAGCGACAAAGTAATGCGCTACCCGCTTCGCCGCGTGCAAATAACGCTCAAGTCCGGTGCATCGGTAAGCAATCGCGAGGCCATAAAGGGCCCAGGCATTGCCTCGGCTCCACGCTGAGGAGCCGGAAAAGCCTTGACCGCCCAGCGGTTCTATAAACGCGCCCGTCTCCGGATCAAAAGATAAAATATGACATACCGAGCCGTCCTCGCGAATGGCGTAACGGAGGAAGGTGTCCGCGTGACGTATCGCGATATGCTTGTAACGCGGGTCGCCGGTCATGCGGCTTGCCCAGAACAACAGGGGGATATTCATCATGCAATCAACAATGGCCCAGCCGAGCGCCTCTTGCTCATTCCACGCACGAATAAACTCTCCATTCACGTTGAAGCGGCCCGCGAGGAAGTTTGCCGCCTCCAAGCCGTTTCGCAGACCTTCCTGATTGCCCGTTAATTCGTATTTAATGACAGCAGTCGGCAGAAACTGAAAGCCGACATCGTGATGCAATTGTACGGGATGCTCGCAGAAGCAGCGCTCCAGCTTAGCGTCCCATTCCCAAGCGGCTGCCTTGAATGACTCTTTCCCTGTTGCATCATGCATAACCCAAAGCAGGCCGGGCCAGAAGCCGGACGTCCACCAATTATCGTCTGTGCTGTCATAGATGCCGTTGGCTTTTGCCACATGAGGCGTTTTATCTCCAATTTGGTTTATCATGCGCTCTACCTTTTCGGTTAATTGCGCCAATGTTTTCTCTTTGTATGCCTGATTCATTTAGTAGTAAGCCCCCTCGTTACCCATTATTGTGGTTAAGCTGCTTGCTATCATTATAGTCTCTGACAAATGGACAAAGTTACGCTACAATGGTTAAAAATGTTGTTCTGTTGACTTGTTGAAATGAAGGGGTGCAGTCAATGAAGGGGACGCTGTTTCAGGAAATGGACTACGGGGGACTATCTTTTCTTTGGTCATACCGCAACTGGTCGCAGCAAGATTTCGAAGGGTATTATCATTGGCATCGGGGCTTCGAGGTGTTGGCTGTGCATCAGGGACACGGCTCGGTTACCGTCAATCAGAAGACGTACGAGCTTAAGCCGGGCATGCTGTTTTATTTTCAACCCTATCAGCTGCATAATGTCTATGCGGAAGTGGATGAAAGCCGGCCGTATGAACGCAGCGTTTTTCATTTCGACCCTGTATTTATGAAGGGCTACTTAAAGCCGTTTCCGGCTCTTTATGACGTCTATAAACGAATGATTCAAGGGCTTATCGCTTTGCAGGGCATAGATATGATCGATTGCAATGAAGAGTTGAATGCCGCTTGCTCCGCATTCCAGAATAGCCAGCTCGCTTCCTCCGCCAGCAGCAAGGATGAGCAGAGCGCGCTCTATTTGTTGAAGGTGCTGTCGTTAATTATACGAAAGGTTATTCCGGGGCCCAGGCAGGAGGAACATATGAAGCCGATTCGCCAATCGGAACGTGTTATGGCATGGATTGAAAATCATTACGGGGAGCCCTTTCAGCTGGAGCTGCTTGCGGACGAGCTCCACATGTCAAAATCTTATTTGTCCCGGCTGTTTCGGCAAGAGACGGGTAGCAATATTACGGGCTATTTGACAGCCCGCAGAATGCAGCAGGCTTGCAGTCTGCTTCAAACGACGAACAAATCCGTAGAAGTGATCGGCGAGCAGGTAGGGTTTACGAGCACCTCTTATTTTATTAGCCTGTTCAAACGGATTATGGGCTTGTCTCCGCATCAATACCGCCTGAGGCTGTAGCGGGGAGCAGCGGCAATATATAGCTGCTTCGTTCCAATTAAGGATTCTCTGCCTTGTGAAGCTGATTCCGAACACGGTATTTGCTGGGACTGGCGTGAAAATGAGCCCGGAAGGCGCGGCAGAAATAAGGATAGCTGCGAAACCCGGAGGCTTCTGCGATATCTTCCAGTTTCATGTCACTGTATAGAATTCTCTCTGAGGCAATAGACAGCCTGATCTCAATGACATAACGCATTGGAGATTGCCCGAACGCTTGCTTGAACAAGTGGGAGGCTGTCGATACGCTGATGCCGTAACGTTCTGCGATATGGGTCAGCGTCAGCGGCTCGGTAGCATGCTTCTCCAAATACTGCTTCATTTTGTAAGGAATGTTGAGCTCCGGCCTGGAGGCCGTCGCCGTCTGCTTCCGTATTACATATCTCTCGATAGTTAGACATAAAACTTTGATTAAAGCGTCTAACATTTCCGCATTATCCCCATGAATATTCCGCTTCTCATAGATCAGTTTTCTCCACAATGCCAAGAAGTCTTCTGCCGTATCCAGATGAACCTTGCTTGGAAAATCGTTCCGGCTGCACCACTGCTGAACCCATGCTTGGCTGCAGGTTAAGTAGTAATCGGCGCTCTCAATTGGCTGAGAGGCGTCAGCGTCTTTATCGGCCTCAACCACTAGCCGGTAGTATTCCCCTGGCTTGCGGATGATCAGATCGCCGGGCTGCACAACATATGTCTCATCGTTAATCTCGACACGGCATGTTCCTTTTACCTGGAACCGCAGGAGCAAGCGATTGTCAGCTGTGCCCTTTTGCAAGGAGCCGGTGAATGGTGATGTATGATGAGAATAACCGGTCAACAGGCAATCGATCCACGATGAATCTATCATTTGCTGCCACCTCCAAGTGAGTAAATTATTACTACTATCATAAATGTTGCAAAATAAGTCAACAAGCAGAGAATCGGATATTCACATCTAAATCAATTGTCACTATACTGGGGATTAATTAAGTAAAGGAGATGGTAGTTTGTTAAAAGATAAGATTGCGGTTCAATTGTATACGCTTCGCGAGGAATGCCATGTGGATTTCCCTGGAGTTCTTCGTAAAATAAGTAAAATTGGCTATGGCGGTGTACAGTTTGCGGGCTTTCAAGGCTATGACCCGCAGGAACTCAAAGCGGTTTTGGACGAAGTTGGATTGAAGACCGCGGGCATGCATGTTGGTTTCCATGACATTGTTACGAACACAGGCAAAGTGGTCTCGGACGCCAGGCTGTTCGGCACGCGGGATATTATTTGCCCAAGTATTCCCGCTGAGCTGCGAAATGAAGGCGGATACAAACAACTGAAGAAAGATTTGAATGGTATTGCGAAGCATTTGAAGGGCGAAGGCTTCCGAATTAGCTATCACAATCATGCTTTTGAATTTGAAACGGTGATAGAGGGGCAGGACGCGCTTTCATACTTACTTGAGGCTGCTGTAGACAATGAAATCCTCGCAGAGTTGGATGTATATTGGCTTCAAAAGTGCGGTTTTGAGCCAGCATCATTCTTCAAACCATATGCGGGCAGGATGCCGATTGTCCATATGAAGGATATGACCGCAGACGGTGAGCAGGCATTTGCGGAAATCGGTACAGGATTGATTGAATTTGAACCGATTATTCGCTGGGGAGAGGAGAACGGAGTCGAGTGGTACGTAGTAGAACAGGATGTTTGCAGAACAACACCGATGGGCTGCGTGCAAACTAGCTTTAGCAATCTATATCAATTAATGTCCAATTTGCAACCGAATCAGTTCGGTGAAGACTGAGAACGCGACTGCCGAAAAGGCGAACCTCAGTGAGCTGCGAATCGAACAACCGGAACAGCTTTGCTTGCTTTTTTTGTAGAGAGAGCTCAGTTCTTCCGAACATCAAACCATCCGGCGCTTCTCAGCTGAAGCGCCGGATGGTTTGCCCGTTGTGGAAAGGGCCGGCAATGCGGATATGCTCATAGGGCTCGCCCTGGTTGGCGAGGCGCCACAGCATTTTCTCAGCCGCTTTATATCCGGTCTCCCTGATCAGAAGCTGGGGGCGGCTTAAATGCGGCAGCGCCGCCACCGGTCCATTGGCCAAGCCGACTAGGGAGATATCCTCCGGGATGCGATAGCCGAGGGAGGTAAGACTGTCGTACAGCCTTACGATATCTTCATCGATGGCGGCAATGATTGATGTTGGTTGGCTGCTGCGCAGCTTGTCAATCAGCATGCACTCGTCCCAAACGTCCGTTATATGCAGTTCTGCGTCATGATCCAACTGAAGCTCACCCATCATTTCCTCAAACGCCTGCCATCTTCTTGTATACCCTCGCTGGCTGTGAATATCTCCTACGTACATAATACGGGTATGGCCAAGCTGCGCGAGCCGGTACACGGCCAAGCAGACGGCTTCGAACACATCCCAGATTACGCTGTCGATTCGGGAAAGCGGTCTCGGATAATTAATCAGCACCTTGGGTAAAGGCAGCTCGAACAGCAT
The DNA here is from genome assembly GCF_059609455.1 of Paenibacillus liaoningensis. Taxonomy (NCBI): domain Bacteria; kingdom Bacillati; phylum Bacillota; class Bacilli; order Caryophanales; family Paenibacillaceae; genus Paenibacillus; species Paenibacillus liaoningensis. The sequence continues at coordinate 434,285 of NZ_JCAALU010000002.1, read as the reverse complement.
GCGCTCTGTGGAGTCCGAGAGCAGTCGGGGTGCGATGAACAGACCGTCGGCCGTCGGCAAATTGCGCTGCTCCATCCAGTCCGAGAATGCGTGATCCGGCACATCCTCATCCAGCACATAGCTTTCCAGTCGATGCTCCAATTGATCGAGCCTCTCTCTTATCCCCTCTGTCAACAATACGTTGTAATTCATAGATTGCCGAGACTGTATCAATACAAATCGAAATTGGAAGGTTGGATAGGGCGTGATGCCGCGGCTGACCATCGCACGTGCCTGAGATACAGTCAAATAGCCGCGTACGAAGGCTGTTCGGATAATGCGGCTTCGCGTTTCCTCTGACATGCCGGCTCGTCCGCTCAGCGCTTTGGATATGGTCTGAATCGAAATACCAAGTTCTTTGGAAAGATCGTGCAGAGTAATCGATTTACGAGTTCCCAATTTCAAAACCGCCTTCCTCTTTTCTCCGTGTGGTTAGGGGATGCGATCGTAAAGCCATTGTCCACGCTAACGCTTGACAGCTCTATTTTAAACTAAAGTTGAACTACTTTAGAAGTCCCCCGACTCCTATAATGAAAATACTTTCAGAGGAGGGGTTAAGTGTGAGAAAAATAGAGACGGATATTGTGGTATGCGGCGGAGGGCCGGCGGGGATTAATGCGGCGCTGGCAGCTGGAAGGAGCGGGGCGCGAACACTTCTAGTTGAACGATACGGTTTTCTTGGGGGCATGTCGACTACAGCTTTGGTCTATCCATGGATGACCTTTCACACGATGGATGGCAAGCAGGTCATTGCCGGAACGGCGCAGGAAATTGTAGACCGCTTGATGGTCGAGGGGGCTTCGCCCGGTCATGTTCGCGATACGGTAGGCTTTGTAAAGACGATCACCCCTTATGATCCTGAAGTGTATAAGGTGTTAATCATTGATATGCTGCGCGAGGCGGGTGTGAAGGTGCTGCTGCACAGCTTCATGGACGAAGTGCAGACCAGGGACGGCCTCATTGAAACGGTACGATTGGCTACCAAGTCCGGGAAGTACGAAATTTCGGCATCGCAGTTCATCGATGCGACAGGGGATGCCGATCTTGCCTATCTGTCAGGTGCGCCGTGCTTGCAGGGACGCGACAGCGACAATTTGACGCAGCCGATGACGATGAAGTTCCGAATGAGAGGCGTTGACCTGGCGAGAGTTAAACGGTATATGATCGACCATCCGGACGAGTTTTACAAGAAGACGCCTTTCGATGAGCTGGAGGAACTGCCATTGACCGGCGTATTGGGTTACTTCAAGCATTGGAAGGAGGCTGACCTGCCCATTAACAGAGACCAGGTCCTTTTCTTCACAGGTCCGGGACCGGACGAAGTGCTTGTCAATACGACTCGTGTTCAAGGGCTGGATGGAACTGAATTGGAGGATTTGACGGAAGGAGAGGTGCAGGGCAGGAAGCAGGTGCGCATGGTCGCGGATTTCATGACCCGCTGCTTGCCAGGCTTCGAGAACGCTTCCATCTCTTCGGTCGGAGCGCAAATCGGCATTCGAGAGAGCCGCAGAATAGACGGCTGCTATTCACTCCAAGTACAGGATGTTGTAGATGGACGCGCGTTTGATGATTGCATTGCACGAAGCGGCTATCCCATCGACATTCACGATCCGTCCGGCAAGGGCGTACAGGCCGCATGGGTCAAGGGAGACGGGGCATACGATATTCCTTACCGCTGTTTGCTGCCAAAGCGGATTGACAATCTGCTCGTGGCAGGCCGCTGCATTTCGACGACGCATGAGGCGCTGGCAACGACGCGTCTGACACCTAGCTGCATGGCGACGGGACAGGCTGCCGGTACGGCGGCAGCAATTGGATGGGAGCAGGGTATATCACCGGGAAAAATCGACATTGGACAGCTGCAGGAGCGTCTAATTCAAAATGGCGCGCTGCTGCGCAGTGGGCAGACTGTATAGCTCGCATCCGCCAGCGAGATAACGGCCAAATTCAATTGAAGAAATAAATGGAACATGGTAGACTTTTTCATAAGGTCGCCTCGTATCGGAAGTTTGTTGGAAAACAAACATTCTACCGGATGAGCGGCCTTTTTTTTTACCGTGTGATAGTATATGTTTGCGCTTATAATCTGTCAGGAGGAGTCGGTGAAATGAAGCGGTATATTTCGATACGAGCCAAATTTATAACCATGTTCGTTCTGCTCATCACCATTCCATTCCTGATTAGCGGAATTAGCACTTACAATAACTTTGCGGAGGAAACCGAAAAAAACTCCAGAGCGTACTCCATGCAAATTATGAATCAAGTGAAAATTAATTTGGAAAATACGATAAAAGGTGCGGACAGAATAACGGTGGCTCCCTTGTATAACGAAGATGTGCTGCGTATTTTGGAGAAGCACAGTTATGAAGAACCAGGCGAGGAGAAGCTTATTCCGTCGGCGGAAATTACCAAAATGGCAAGAGTAGCAGCTTCGCTCACATTGGATCAGCCTGGAATTGAACGAATGATTTTTTTTACCCGCGACGGTATTATGTACAGCGTTCAAGAAAAACTGACACAGCGTTATTGGAACGAGAAAGGAAATGGCTGGATGCAGGAGGTGTTGGATGCTGAAGGAAGGCTTGTCATCATCGAACCTCACGAGACGACTTATTACAAACGATCGGAGCGGGTAATTTCCGCTGCCAGAGCATTGAATCACCCTGCAACGGGCCAAAGCATCGGGGTCGTCAAAATTGATTTTAACATGAAAGAGCTCGAAGCGTTATTGTCAGAAGTATGGCTCAGCGACAACAGCCAGTTTTACTTGACAAAGGATAACGGCGAGCTGTTATTTCCGGATGGACTGGTTAATTTCCCGGATACCGGTCCGGGGGACGGAACGATAGATTGGAATGACCAGACTTATATGTACACAACCATGCACTCCAAATCAACGAAAGTGAATATTCACGGACTTATCCCGATGGCCGATTTGCAACGGGGAGGCAAGGAAATCGTCGGATTTACGATCCTCATTTCAGTAATATCGCTTATCATTGCCTATTTGCTTGCGATCTTTACGTCAGAGCGGCTGGTCAGGCCGATTCGTTATCTTCAATCGCGCATGCGGCGGGTAAAGGACGGGGCTTTCAGCGAACGGGCAGATTTGAGCTTGATGAATCGCGATGAAATTGGGCAATTGGCCCAGGGTTTTAATCTGATGGTGACGGAAGTGGAGCGGCTGGTCAAGGAAGTATATGAAACGAAGCTGCGCGAACGCGAAGCCGAGCTGTCGGCTCTGCAAAGCCAGATTAATCCGCATTTTCTGTACAACACGTTGGAATTGGTAAGCATGCAGGCGCTGAAGGAGAGAAATCTCGAAATCAGCGACATTGTTGCCAGCTTGGGGAAAATGCTGAGATACACGGTTGACAAGCAGGAACGGCCGGTGCAATTGAAGGAGGAGATACGGTTCGTTCACGCCTATTTGCAAATTCAGTTATCCAGACATGGCGAGAAGCTGTGTTCGGAAATGTATGTGGATCCGTCCTTCGAATCTTGTCTTGTACCAAAGCTGCTGCTTCAGCCGCTGGTTGAGAATGCATTGGAGCACGGAATGGGGAATAGAGGATTAACGATAACGATCAGGGCATCCGTGCTGGATCAGGATTTGCTCCTGACTGTACAGGATAATGGGGTGGGGATGCCGACGCAACGTTTATTGGAGGTTCGCGAGCAGATGTTGTGCAAGCCGGAGCGGGACGGCAGCCGTCCAAAGTTTGGAGACACACTTAAAGGCTATGCCATCAAAAATATTCACCATCGCATTCAACTGCTTTATGGCGTGGAATACGGCTTAAGCGTGGAGAGCGATGAGGCTTCCGGAACACTATGGAGAATCCGGCTGCCATTACGTTGGGGGGAATTAGAATGTACAATGTGATGCTGGTAGAAGACGAGAAGAAAATTCAAGAAGGGTTAAAGATAATGATAGAGGAAGTGATCGGCAGTTACAGGGTAACCGCAGAAGCGGAGCACGGTTTCGCTGCGCTGGAGCTTCTCAGAATGCAGTCGGTGGATTTGCTGATCACGGATATCCGTATGCCCCAGATGAACGGAATCGAGTTATTGCGGCATGTCCGGGGGGGGTATCCCAACCTTCCTGTATTAATCATCAGCGGGCATGAAGATTTTACTTATGCCAAGGCGGCGATGCGTCACAATGCGTCGGATTACATCCTGAAGCCGGTGGACCGGATTGAGCTTTCCTATTTTCTATTGAATTTGAAAGCGCGGCTGGACCGCGAGCGGGCGGTAGAGATGCCTAACGCCGAAGCAGCCCATGAAGATCTGACGATTCGAAGAGTGAAGGAACTGGTCGCCTCTTGTCTGGATCAGGATGTTTCACTTCCATTCATCGCGGAGCAGGTGCATTTGAATCACCAATATTTATCCACATTGTTTAAAGTGAAAACCGGGCAAAACTATTCTGATTATGTGACGGCCTGCCGGATGAGTAAAGCCAAGGAGCTGCTGACCCATACACATCTGAAAATATACGAGGTCGCAAACCTTTGCGGCTATGCCAGCGCCAATCACTTTATGGCCGTGTTTCGGCAGCATTGCGGAGCGAAGCCTACCGAATATAGAAAAAGGCCGCTGAACTAAGGCCGGTTAGATCATTGAGCACAAAACAAAACAGATGCTATAAATATCGTAGCTTTTCTCGAAATTGCGTTGTTTTTCACTGACAGGCTGACTTGTATACTTGTTATTAAGCGCTTCCAATTGGTGCAGAGACTTCATGTATTGCGACAGAATGATTGCATTCGGATATTCGGGAGGTGTAAGAGGAAATCTGGTCTGGGTTTTATTGGAAGCGCTTACAGTGAGACTGCAAGAGAAGAGCAAATGAAATGACATGAAAGAAAGGATGTGGTGGATAATGACTATTCGTACAAAAAGATCTACAGCGTTATTATTAATCCTAAGTATGCTGTTCACGGGTTTAATGGGCTCGAGCCGTGTGCAGGCCGAAGCCGAAGCGGAGTCTGCTAACCGGATCGTATTCGAGGATTTCGAGAACGTCGCTCCGGACGATTACAATGTTGAGGCGGAACCGCCATTCGCTGTTCACGTCATGGAGACGACGAGCACAACTGTCAAGCTGCAGTGGAATCCGTTGCCAAGCTCTGATGTTAGCCAATATGTGATCTACAACGGCGACAGTCCTGCGGTTTCCGTAAGTTTTTCCACCTATGATGCGAATGGCGGTCTATATAGCGCGCTTGTGTTCAATCTGGAGCCTAGCACCGAATACGCCTTTACCATAAGAGCGCATACGACGACTGAGTTGACCTCTGTGCCGAGCAATGAGGTGATCGTATCCACAACGGCACTTAGTGGTGCTTCAGCAACCCCGCTGACGGTCGCGGGTTATCGGGCCAGCGGCAGCGATTCCAATATTCCGGAGTATGCCATTGACGGCGATATTCAGACAAGGTGGTCGGCGTATGATGACGGGCAATGGATCGAACTGGATCTGGGCTCGGAACAGCTGGTTTCTTATCTGGGAGTTGCTTTCTACCGGGGAGACAATCGCCGTAAGACCATTGATATTGAGGTTTCGAACGACCAGACCAACTGGACCCGCTTATACAGCGGCGACAGCAGCGGCACGACGACGCAGGTTGAAGCCTTTGGTTTTGAAGCCTCCACTGCCCGTTATGTACGGGTTGTCGGGCGCGGAGCAAGCGAATGGACAAGCATAACGGAAATTCAGGTTTACCCTCCCCATGTGGACGGGGTTATATTAAGGGATGTGGAGATTCCACCAACAGGACCGGATCCGGATTCCCCAATTCCGACAAAAGCTGGTCTCTATTATGCGGATGGCACACCGCATGTGCCGCATGAGGCTCAGGCAGTGACTGGTTCTACGTATAATGTCTTGGACTTCGGCGCCGATCCTGCCGACAACGGAATTGATGACGCTCAAGCTATCCGGGCTGCACTGGCTGCAGCGACGCTTGGGGACGAAGTTTATCTTCCGAACGGACACTATCAATTAACGAGCACAGATATGGACGGAGTTACCCATTTCATTATGAAATCCGGCGTGCAGATGCGCGGCGAGAGTCAGGATGGCGTTCTGCTGGTCTCCGACCATGCTAATGAACAGGAAGAATATGCTACGGTTGAAGGCATCGTATTTCGCATGGCTGGACAAAACAATATTAAGATCAGCAACATGACAGTTACATCCAGCTGGGACTTGAATTATTCAACGAATACGTCGGTTGCGAATCCGGATCGGGGCGGACCTAAGCAGGTGATCATGATTACCGCCGCTTCCGGCAAACCGTCATATAACATTACGCTGGACAATCTGACGATCGAGAAGTTTCAACGGATCGGCGTTGTCATTACGAACAGTCATGATGTCATTGTGGAAAATTCGCTTTTTCGCAACGCGACGAACTTAGCCGAGGGCGGAAATGGATATGGCGTGTCCATCGAAGGCAAGTCCAAGGAAAGTCGGCTCGGCAGAGAGGACGATTCTCGTTTCAATGTCGTTCGCAACAACGAGTTTATCGGTCCCTATCTGCGTCACGGAACGATGGCGCATTCTTACACGCATAACAATCTCATTGAAAACAACTACTACTTGAACTCGGCATTAGACGCTATTGATTTCCATGGAGAAGACGAGTATATGAATGAAGTAAGCGGCAACCATATCGTTGGCGGCGGCGAAGCGGCTGTCGGCGTTGGCAATCCGGGCGCTACACATGATGCCGCGGGACCTGGCAATTATATTCATAACAATTTAATCGAGAATGTGAAACGGTATGGGGTACAGGTGTATTTGGGATCTCCGGATACTATTATCGAGAATAATACCATTACCGGATTTACGAACGCGGGGAGCCAGGGAATACGTCTGAAAAATGCGCCCGGAACGATAGTGAAGGGCAATCAGATCGTGAACAATACGGCTCCCGACTTCTGGGGCATAATTGCCATGAAAGACGATGGCGATCCGACCAACGCCGGGAATGGCGCAGGAATACCCGAGAATATTGTCATTCAGGACAATCATGTTACGGGGAATACGAATGGCGTTATGATCTCGCACGGTACGAATATTCGTCTCTTTGGCAATGAGATCAGCGGAAATAATGGGACGGATTATGAGAATCAAGTGGCGGTTTCCGAGCTGCTGTCGGCAACCAAGGCGGCAAGTGTACAGAAAAATGCTCAGAACGCCCCGGTTACGGATCTCTTACAGATTAAGGGTGGAGAAGATAGCGAATCGGCGAGGAGCTATCTGCAATTCGATCTGAATCCCATTGAAGGCAAGCTGGCTACCGCCTGGCTCTATGTTTATGGACAGGCGCTGGAGAGCCCTGCTGGAGAGACGGGAGCTGCAACTTCTCTCTATGCAGTGGACAGCAATGACTGGGACAGCGATACAATGCAATGGAATTCGTACCAGTCTCCGCCAGAGCTGGGCGAGAAGCTCTCGACTGTGCAGCTGAATAATAACGGCGAGAATGTCTGGTATGTATTCGATGCGACTGTGCTCTTGCAAGAACGGCTGGATGGAGATCGGACGATATCGCTTGCTTTTGCCCAGGATGCCGATCAAATCGGTTACTTGACGCAGCTATATAATGGAACCGACTCCAGCTATAGGCCTTACCTGCGGGTTGAAACTTACCCTCCCGTCGAACTTGCGGCCGTAGCGGTAAAGGCGGATCGTTCGCAGCTGGTGCCGGGCATGACTACCCAACTGCATGTGACCGGCACATACAATACAGGATCGGAGGCTTCGTTGGAAAATGCGGACATATCTTTCATAAGTCTGACGCCGGATCTAGTGACTGTTGATCATACGGGCGTGGTTACCGCGCTTCAAGCTGGAGAAGCTACATTGCAGGCAGCTGTCGTCTTGGATGGCGTTGCTCGCACTGGAACGTTCGTTCTTAATGTAACCAATAATCTAGCGATTACTGCGCAGTTGTCGGTCGACTCCACGTTGGGTACAAATACAAAAGATAGAGTACTTGACGGAAGCTTGGAAACCCGCTGGATATCAAACGGCTCCCAAGCGCCTTATCTGATGCTGGACTGGACAACGGAGCAAACGATCAACCAAGTGAAGCTGTGGAGCGGACATGTGCCGGTTATAGGCTCGGCCAACTGGCATGTCAGAGATTTTGATCTGCAGTTCTTGGAAGACGGAGAATGGAAGACGATAGCCGAAGTCCGAGATAATGATCAGGACGCTTTTTGGGGTCAGTATACGATGTTGAATTTGGAAAATCCCATCGTGACGACTGCCGTGCGCTTCCATTTTGTCCGTCCGTCATGGGGCAATGGCAATTCGAATGATATGATGGCCAGAATCAATGAGGTGTTTGTCGGCTTCGTCAACGATTAGGGACCATCTCGGCCTAAGTCCTTGTCACGCGGGCTTAGGCCGAATTTCTGTTATATACCTGATTCTATTAAAGTACTCGAATTTACATAGTTTTTCTCGATTTCGTGTTATTTTTTCTGGGAGCCATCAAATCTATACTAGTAATAGAAAGCGATTACAAACATTGAGAGGGGCATAAAGATGAAGAAATACGGGTTAGTCTTGCTGTCTGTTATTTTGCTGCTCGGCTTGCTGAGCGCATGCGGAGTAAATGGAAAGAACAATAATGGCGCCGCAAAGGCAAACAAGGAAAATGCGAACAATACGCCGAGTGCGGAAGTGGCTGCTGAATCAAAAGATCCTGTGGAGCTTGAGATGTCCGTTTGGGGCAGCGATGCCCAGGTGGCATTGTATGACGAGCTTGCTGAGGAATACAATAAGCTCCATCCGAATGTGACAGTCAAAACTACCGTGATTCCGTGGGCGGACTACCAGCAGAAACTGGCGATCATGGCAGCGACCAAAACTTCGCCTGATATCGTATGGATCTCAGAGCGCATGATTCCGCAATTTATGAATGGGGGCCAGCTGCTGGATATTTCGTCCGTGAAAGAGGATGCGGCTTATGCGTTCGATGATATACTGCCATCCACGCTCACTGCATTTGAAAAGGAGGGCAAGCTCTACGGCATTCCATTTTCTACGCCGCCTCAGGTCGTTTTCTACAATAAAAAGCTGTTTGAAGCGAATGGATTGAAGTCGCCAATGCAGCTTTATGAAGAGGGCAACTGGACTTACGATGAGATGGTCAAAGCGTCCGAAGCGATATCCAAACCGCAAGAAGGGGTATACGGCGTGAAGTTCATACAAAGTTCCTCCAACTGGTCCGATAATCTGATTCCATTGATTTGGGCGATGGGCGGCGAAATCTTCAACGAAGACACAACGCAATTCGCTATGAACACGCCGGAGACGGCCAAAGCGATCAATCTCTTTAAAGGGCTGATCGATAAGAAAGCGCATCCAAGCATCGGCGAGCAGTTAACTTTCGATACAGGTAAGCTTGGTATGGCGTTTGAGAACGTTACCCGTACAAGCGCTTACCGTGACAAAGTCGATTTCGAGTGGGATATTGCTCCGCTTCCGAAAGGCGACCATGGCGTCACGGTGCCTATCGGCTTTGGAGGCTATTCGATCTTCAAAGATGCAGAGTATCCGGAAGAAGCATTGGAATATTTAAAATTTATTAGTAATAAGGAAAATGCAGCAAAAGTAGCCCAGTTTTTTGTGCCGCAGAGAAAGTCTGTCCTTTACTCCGATGAGTATCTTAACAAGTTCTCGTTCCCGACTGTTGAAACGATGAAAGTGGCTGCATACGATCGGTTGGCCGAAGGTGAAATCCGGCCTTCCCATCCGAACTGGGTCAAGATTGACGAGCAGGTGACATTAAACCTGGACGCGATTTTGCTCGGTTCCAAGACAACCGAGCAAGCGTTGAAAATTATGGAAGACAGCATTAATCCTCTATTGAAGTAACCCTCCTGAACGGTGGAGTATTGCGAGATCGCCATATGAACAATAGGGCGATCTCGTATATTAAAGAGAGGGTTTCGTCATATTCACAACAGGAGGTAGGCGCAAATGGCCGGAGGTAAGCCAGCAGGTTTAGCAACTATGAAATCAAAAGAAATGTGGGCGGGATATTTGTTTATACTGCCTATTGTGGCGGGATATTTAATCTTCCTGTTTGGCCCGATCGTTTACGCTTTCGTGATGAGCTTTACGAATTGGTCGTTATTTGGGAATAAGGCGTATATTGGTTTGGATAACTATATTTACGCCATGCGCGATGATCCCGTCTTTTGGGATACGGTCGTTAATACTATATATTTCTCTGCGGGTTTGGTCCCACTGAACATTGTATTATCGCTTTTGCTGGCCATGCTGTTGAAACGGAAAATATGGGGCATTGGCTTGTTTCGGACTGCGATCTTTACGCCGGTAGTCGTTTCCCTCGTGGTTTGGGGGATCGTATGGAAGTTTATTTTCTCTACGGACGGCGGCTTAGTCAATCTGCTGATCCGAACGTTTGGCGGAACGGAGATTCCCTGGCTTTTCTCGGAAACTTGGACGATGCCTACCGTTATAGTGGTCAGTGCGCTTAAAGGTGTGGGCATGAACATGGTCATCTTCCTGGCCGCTTTGCACGATGTGCCAAAGGATTATTACGAGGCTTCCAAAATTGACGGCGCTTCGCGCTGGGAAACCTTTAAATCCATTACACTGCCAATGATTACGCCAGCCGTATTCATGGTAACGATAATTACCGTTATCGGTTCTCTTAAAGTGTTCGGACAAATCTATGTGATGACAGGCGGAGGTCCGGGAACAAGCACGTACGTGATGGTCTTCTACATTTTCAAACAAGCGTTCCGCGCCTACGAATTCGGTTATGCATCGGCACTGGCATTTATTTTGTTCAGCATTATCCTGATTCTGACTTTGATACAGTGGAAACTAAGAAAGAGATGGGTACATTATGAACAATAAAAAGATAACATCCAACCTTGCATCCTATCTGGTTCTAACAATCGTATCCCTCATCGTGTTGTTCCCTTTTTTTTGGATGGTCAGCACATCCTTGAAGACGGAATCAGAGGTGTTTCTATTTCCCCCCCAGTGGATACCCGCAGCTTGGGAGTGGATCAATTATATTCGCGTGTTTACGGAGATGCCGTTTCATCTCTACTTTTTTAATAGTATGTATATCGCGGTGCTCGTCACGGCAGGCACTTGTTTATTGTCCGCATTGGCAGGCTATGCGTTTGCCAGATTGCACTTTCCATTCAAAAACGCGATCTTTCTGTTCCTGCTCAGCGGGATGATGATTCCCACCGAAGTTACGGCCATTCCTTTATTCAGCTGGATGTCAAACCTCGGATTCATCGATACGCATATTCCTCTGATTTTTCCGCCAATGCTTGGATCGGGAGGGATGTTCGGAGTATTTCTCGTACGTCAGTTTCTAATTACTGTTCCTATTGAACTGGATGAAGCAGCCAAAATGGATGGGTGTTCGCCGTGGCGCACGTTCAGGTCGATTATGCTCCCGATCGCCACACCCGCATTGGCAACCGTAAGCATCTTTACATTTATGAATAGCTGGAACGAGTTTTTTGAACCGCTTATTTATTTAAATACGAAGGAATTGTTCACGCTGCCGATCGGCTTATCCATGCTGACTACGGATGCCGGAGTGGACTGGCCGCTGCTGCTTGCCGCTTCGACCATAGCAACAGTCCCGATTCTGCTCGTTTTCTTCCTGGCTCAAAACAAGTTTATTGAAGGCATTGCCAATACGGGCTTGAAATAATGCGTTTTCTCCAAAAAGGACTGATACCTAATATACATGCAGTAATTTTCACATGCGAACGTCAGCCTAATAATGGACTGACGTTTGTATTTTGCACATAAAATGCCTACGGTTAACACAACTCTGATCCTCAAGATGATAAGTTCTTTAATTCTAGCAAGTTGATTCTCCCCTTAATTGATGACGAAACACAATCCCCGTGTCATACCGATCAATACAGCGTTATAATTAATATCCCGTACATGCTCATAGCTAAGGATGCGATGACATCAGGCACAGCATAATGAATAGACAGTTTTGAAATTTCGACTATAAACCCCCATGTTACATTAGAGTCAACTAGGTGGAGTACACCTAATGAAACGATACTATTCGATTGGCGAGATGGCTAAGTTGGGTCATATAACGATTGCAACACTCCGACCGACATTATGATCAAATCGGCTTACTTAAAGTCGACCATGACATCGGATATCGATAATACTATGCGGGTAATGAATTAATTGTATTTACTAATGAAGTTTTTCCGGGAATGAACGATAAAGCGGTTTCCCTTTTTTCCGAAGGTGATACCGCGCTCTTTAACAATGTTGTAATCAAGCACTTGAGTAAGACTAAAATGCTAGATAGCGTTGTTCGCAGCGAAATATCCCATCATCATTGTCATCACGACTCCATGAGTACCAATAGCAGACAACGAATTTTGAATCAGAACACATCTTTTTTACTAATGGGACACTTCCTTATCAGGCATTATTTTATCATGAAAGTAGTTGAATTTATTTTGTGTGCATAACGAAAATTTTTTTCGTAAACCACTTACAAAAATAAAGCAAATATATTATAATTACAAACATAGAAGAAAGCTTGTAGGCCGCTTTACATAAAAATGATTTTCAAAGGGAGCGTTTGAACATGGGAGAACTTAAAACGATTATCGAAAAACGTCGTTCGGCAGTGAATTTTGTGGAAAATGTAGCGATATCGGAGGAGGAGCTTCAGCAGCTTTTTTCACTAAACCGCTTCGTTCCTTCGGCCTTTAATTTGCAGCACAGCCACTACATCGTGGCGACATCCGAGGAAAGCAAAGAAAAAATCTATGAAGCTTCCAAACAATATAAAGTAAAAAATGCTTCTGCGGCCATCATCGTGCTTGGTGATACGAAGGCGCACCTTAATGTTGGAGAGCTGAACGCAGGGATGCTCGCGCTGGGCATGATGAGCAAGCTTGATTATGATCAGGAAAATGAAAATGTGATTCAGTTTTACGAATCGCGCGGCGAGCTGTTCCAGCGGGACGATGCGATTCGCAATGCGAGCCTGTCTGCGATGCAGCTGATGCTGATTGCCAAAGACCAGGGCTGGGATACATGCCCGATGATTGGTTTTGACGCGGATAAAGTGCAGGAGCTGTTTGAAATCCCCGAGCGTTATGTGCCGGTTATGCTCATAACACTGGGCAAAAGCGATCCGAACAAAGAGCGCCCGCGCGGCTACCGCAAGCCCGTTAATCAATATGTGAATATGAATGCTTTTCATTCTCCTGATACTCACTGAAATCAATAATCTCAACCCTTCCTGTTCATGCGAAAAAGCTGCCTCCACTAAGGATGCAGCTTTTTTGCGTGCAGTTATACTAGGTGGGTATGCAGACCAGAGCTATTCTGCTGTACCATGCTTAGCGTTTATTCAAGGCCAATCTCATTTTGCGATTCAGTTTCAGGGGTGGGGTACGGCAGCATGCGAATGTTGCTGAGAACACCGTTGCTAAGAACACCGTTGCTAATACCACTGTTACTGAGAACACTTTTGTTTAAATCACCCTTGATTAGACCGCGCAGCAGCTTGGGAACGCTCACACTTTTTTGGCGGACTGAGTTTCCGCTATTCTGGCTTTTGACCCTGTTTCAGGCCGTAAGCGGACAGGAAAGCCGCTATCACCGTCATTATCCCGTCAAAATGGTCATTTGCATCACAATAGCGGCTCCTGAGTCCGCCACTTGTGCCTTAACCCATGATTCGGTTGAAATAGCGGCTGCTGTGTCCGTCAAATCTGTCATTGTGCAGGGAGTTACCTTTGCCTAAGCTTCGCTCTCCTTCTCCTGAGGCTGCTTCGTATAATACAGGCGGAACACCAGGTCCTGATTATGGTTGCCGAAGCCGGAGCCGAACAGCGTGACGCCGCCAATATGCTCGGCATTTTCCTCTACGGCGATGCGGAACGTCCACTGGTTGCTGCGGATATCAATATCGTCAATCGTCACATCGGACAGCTTAATGCCATCCATGAAGGTGCCTTCCTTCTTCACGATCAAATGCTTGAGCAGCCCATGCTGATTGACGCTTTCGAACCACCATGGCGGATTAAGCTTGCCTTTGCCCCCAAAGTCGCCGGGGCTCGTCCACATGCCAACCTTCATGCCGTTGAAAAAGAAGCTGATGTCCGATGGCCAATTGTTGTTCGTGAAAGGGGCCTCCGAGGAAATTTCCATTGAAATTTCGAGCTGCTCCGGATTTTCGCTCCCAAGCATGTAATTAGGCATCTTGTATTCAATATACCCCTGCCCAAACCACAAAATCTTCGCATTCAACCGCTCCGGATCAAGAAAATGCCTCGGATCGTCGAAAATGCCGATGATGGAATCCCTCGTACAAATGCCGCAGGTTGGCGAAATGTCCAAATCGGTAAAATGGCCAATCGAAATATCGGTTCGCCGCACCTCGCGAGGAATCACATCCTTGATTGGAAACATGATTTCCAAATTATCGATGCTGAGCGAGCAAACCTTCTGCGCTGCCCCGCCTTTGCCGGGCGTCATCTCCGAGTGAATAATGTTTGCTTTCTCGAGCTTCTTGACATGCATCGTCATAATGGCGCTGCTAAGCCCGAGCGCTTCGGCAAGCTCGCGAATATTCATCGATTTTTGCGATAGAAGGTGAATGATTTGGATGCGGACGTTGCTGGATATAGCCTCGAATACAGGCAAATATTGTTCGGAAAGTTCTATTTTCAACGTGGCGTCCTCCGGAAATTGAAATATTAATGAATATGTGAATAACACTGATTGTGACTAATGATACATGATTTGGCCAAAACAGACAAGGAAACGCCTTCAAACAGGCATGATCTGGTTGACAGCGGCGTAAAGCTGTTGATATATTAACATCGAAGGAAGTAAGTAATATATTTATGAATAATTAACAAAGGGGTTTTGATTATGATGGAGCAGCAGATTCAAGCCGAGCAATCTTTCGTCAATCCTATTATACCGCAGCGTGCGGATCCATGGGTATATCTCCATTCCGACGGCTACTACTATTTCACGGGCTCCGTTCCAGAATACGACCGCATTGAGCTTAGAAGAGCGCGCACAATCCAGCAGCTGGGGGAAGCAGAGCCAGTTGTCGTCTGGCGAAAATATGCCGAGGGACCGATGAGCGCGAACATTTGGGCGCCGGAGCTGCATTTTGTTCAGGGCAAATGGTATATCTACTTCGCTGCGGCACGGACGACGGAGACAGTTGAGGGGCTGTTCGACCATCGCATGTTCGTATTGGAAAATGAATCACCCAATCCGCTCGAAGGCCAGTGGGTTGAAAAAGGGCAGCTTGTCGCCAATTGGGAATCGTTTGCGCTGGATGCGACAAGCTTCGAGCATAAGGGCATGCAATATCTCGTCTGGGCGCAGAAGGATTTGGCGATCGCAGGCAACTCCAATCTATATATTGCGGCGATGAGCAATCCTTGGACGATGCGCGGCAAGCAGGTTATGATTACCCAGCCCGAATACGAATGGGAGAAAATCGGCTTTTACGTCAATGAAGGAGCTGCGGTGCTGAAGCGTGGCGGGACGATATTTATTAGCTATTCGGCCAGCGCAACGGATCACCATTATTGCATGGGACTGCTGAGCGCTTCCGAGGACAGCGATTTGCTCGACCCGGCTTCATGGAGCAAGGCGCCGGAGCCTGTATTTGTAACGAGTGAAGAGAACGGGCAATATGGACCTGGACATAACAGCTTTACGGTGTCGCCGGATGGCAAGCAGGATATTTTGATTTACCATGCCCGCAATTATAAGGAGATTACAGGGGATCCGCTTTACGATCCGAATCGCCACACGAGGGCGCAAGTATTCGGCTGGACAGCGGATGGTAAGCCTAGCTTTGGCGTCCCGGTGCGGGACGGCAAGTAAGAAGCTGGCTGAGCGCAAAGGAATTCCAAAAATCAAACAAATATAGTTGACAATGTAAGCGCTTTGAACTATTATCGTAAATAATAAAAACATTAATGATTAATACATATATTATTAATGTTTGTGAAGCAATAGGATTAATAAGGCGCGATACAACGGTTGAAAGGCGATTTTGACTTGCAAACGGATGTGTCGCGTGAGTCAGCACTGTACTTATACCATCATGATGCAAGGCAACTTTTCGAAATTGTGAATACGTTTTCATTTTATGGAGGAGGGTTTGAGGATGAAAAAAAGTTTACTTGCAACAATGGCAGCGACGATTGTGCTGGGGGGCGTTATCGCGGGCTGCAGCAGCAATTCGCAAACAGAAGGAAGCACCGAGACTGGGCAGGGCGGCACGAAGCAAATCAGCTTCATGTTCCGCGGCGGACCGGAGGAGCAGAAGGCGTATGAGGCGACGGTCAAGAAGTTTGAGGCCGATCATCCTGATGTAAAGGTGAAAATCATTACGACAACGGGTGACCAATACGCGACGAAGCTGAAAGCAGCCATTACGGGCAAAAGCGTGCCGGACGTCTTTTATTTTGACCCAGGCGATTTAAGAGCTTATGTGAATGCGGGAGTGTTGAAAGATATTACGGAATACGTGAAGGATGTCGACTTCGATAACCTATGGAAGCGTGGCGTAGATATTTACCGCTATGATGGCAATAACGTAGGCCAGGGCAGCATTTATGGCTTGCCGAAGGACGTGGGCCCGTTTGCGCTCGGCTACAATAAAGACATGTTCACAGCGGCTGGAATCCCTTTGCCGGATAAGGAAAAGCCGTATACATGGGACGAATTCATCAAGGTCAATCAGCAATTGGTGAAGGATACGAATGGCGATGGCAAAATCGATCAGTACGGAACGGGCTTTAATGTCAACTGGGCGCTGCAGGCCTTCGTCTGGAGCAATGGGGCAGACTGGCTGGACGCAACGAATACGAAGGTGACGATTGACGATCCGAAGTTCGCGGAGGCGCTGCAATATTTTGCCGATATGCAAAATGTTTATAAAATTACGCCATCCATTGAAGATGCGGCGACGCTTGATACGTATCAGCGCTGGATGAAGGGCGAGCTTGCCTTTTTCCCGGTAGGTCCATGGGATCTTGCGACGTATGAGACGCTGCCTTTCGATTATGATTTGATCCCTTACCCTGCTGGCTCGACCGGCAAATCCGCGACCTTCCTTGGCTCGCTTGGCATCGGCGTATCCAGCGGCTCGAAAAATCCGGAAGAAGCGGCACAGCTCGTAACGTATCTGACCGCATCGCCGGAAGGCATGCAGCAGCTCGTTGATGCGAAGGTGCAAATTCCGAACCTGATTGATATGGCGGAAAAATGGGCCGCAGACACGACGACGAAGCCTGAAAACAAAGCTGAATTCCTCCGTATCGTAGAGGATTACGGCAAGCCAATGCCTAACACGCTGACATACAACTCCGAATGGTATCAGCTGTTTTTCACCGATATTCAGCCTGTGCTTGATGGCAAGGTGACAGCAGCGGACTACGTGAAGGCGGAGCAGCCGAAGATGCAGAAGCTGCTTGATAAAGCGGTTGAGCAGGAAGCGAAATCCAAGAAATAATGGTTGCAAGCAGAAGCTAATCTCAGTACCGGAAGGACGGAGGACAAGCGAAGCACGGTCCTTGGTTTTCAAGGGGCAGCTGCAAAGAGTGCCTGTTCCTCTGGCTTCCGGTCATTTTGAGGGGTGAAACATGAAAGTAAGGTCGAATCTTTACCGGAAGGAAGGCTATTACGGGTATTTATTCGTGCTGGCGCCCGTTATCGGCTATCTTTTGTTTACGCTGTACCCGCTGCTGTACTCCCTATATGGTTCTTTTACCGATTGGGATGGGCTCGGGCAGATGACGTTTATTGGGCTGGACAATTTTAAAGATATTCTCGCCGATGAGCTTTTTTATAAAGCGAGCTTTAATACGATTTTTATGATGATTGGTATTCCAATTGAAATTACATTAGCGCTGCTGCTGGCGATGGGCCTGAATCGGAAAATGTTCGGCACGACAACGTTCCGGGTCATTTATTATGTGCCGGTTATTTCTTCGCTTGCAGCGGTATCGATACTGTGGCAGTGGGCTTATAACGGCGATTATGGTCTGGTGAACCAGTTTCTAGCGCTGTTTGGCTTTGAGGGCCCGAACTGGCTCACGGATAAGTATACGGTAAAGCCTGCTCTTATATTGATGATGATCTGGAAAAATATTGGGTATTCCATGCTGCTTTATTTGGCTGCGCTGCAAAGCGTACCGAAGGATTATTATGAAGCGGCGCAATTGGACGGCGCGAATAGCTGGAAAATTTTCTGGAACATTACGTTCCCGATGGTGAAGCCTGTCACGTTCTTTATCGTCGTAACGAAAATTATTGGGGGAGCGCAAATTTTTACTGAGGTTAACATTATGACGCCGACGGGCGGGCCGGAATACAGCTCCGCAACGGTCGTTTTCTATGTATGGAAGAAAGCGTTCGAGAACCTGCAGATGGGCTATGCCTCGGGGATGGCGATGCTGCTGGGACTGTTTATTTTCGTCATTACGCTCGTGCAGTTCCGCATGAATGAACGTTCCTCGAAGGATATGGAATAAACTTGCCGGCAGGAAAGGAGTGAAGCCAGACTTATGCTATCGTTAAAAAGATTCAATCTGACCGATTTGCTCGCTTTTATCGTCATCAGTATCGGTGCCGTCTTTATGGTTGCCCCGCTGCTGTGGACGTTGTCGACCTCCTTCAAGTCGAAGGCGGAGGTTTTTGCGCTGCCTCCGGTATGGATACCGGAAACGTTCCATTTTGAGAAGTATATCGAAATTTGGGAAAAGGGCCCGCTGCTGAGCGGCATTCAGAACAGCCTGATTATTACGGTGTGCGTGACGATTATCGGCACATTCACCTCAAGTCTGGCGGCGTTCGCCTTCGCCAAGCTGCGTTTTCCTTTCAAAAATATGATTTTTCTGCTGCTGCTATCCGCCTTAATGATTCCTTACCCGGCGGTCATGATTCCGCAGTTTATTCTGTTCTCTGAATTTGGCTGGGTCGATACGCTCAAGCCGCTAATCGTGCCGGGATTATTCGGCAACATTATGATGATCTTTTTTCTGCGGCAGTATTTGACGAGCGTGCCAGGGGCGATTATCGAAGCGGCAAAAATAGATGGCAGCTCGTATTTCGGCATTTTCTCCAAAATCATTTTTCCGCTTATCCGTCCAGCTGTGGCGGCACAGCTTATTTTATGGTTTATGGCGGTATGGAATGATTATTTGGCGCCGATTATTTATTTGAATTCGCCGGAGAAGCAGACGCTCCAGCTCGTCATTGCGAATTTTAACGCGACTTATGCGATTCAGACCGATTATGCGCTTATTATGGCGGCTTCGTTCATTGCGCTGCTGCCGATGCTTATTATTTTTCTCGTATTCCAGAAGCAAATTATTGAATCGGTTGCCATTTCTGGCGTGAAAGGTTAGTGGCGCCTATGAAACGATATTTTTTAACGATAACGGCAGTTGCTACGGTTTGGCTGACTGGCTGCTCGGGCGAGGAAGTGGTTTATCCGCAGGCGCCGCCTAGCTACCCGATGTATGATACAGCGAATATAGACAATGAGCAGGGCTGGAATATGAGCAATGTGCATGATCCTTCTATTATTAAGGAAGGGGATACGTATTATATTTTCTCCACGGATGTTAAGGTCGGCGGAACGGCAAAACCAGGACTTATGGTCAGAAAATCGAAGGATCTAATGAACTGGGAATGGGCAGGCTATGCGCTTGATGGAGTTCCAGCGGAAGCAGAGGCGTGGACGGGGGCAACCGGCATGTGGGCGCCAGAGGTGGCGAAGCTTGGCGACCGCTTCTATTTATATTATTCGGCGTCGACCTTTGGCTCAAATCGCTCGTTTATTGGGGTTGCAACAAGCGATTCACTGGAAGGGCCGTGGACGGATCAGGGAGAAGTCGTAAAGACGGGGCCTGGCGACGAGCCGAATGCCATTGATCCTAATATTGTGAAGGATGCCGAAGGCAAGCCTTGGTTCGTGTATGGCTCTTTTTTCGGAGGCATCTATGTATCTCCACTCGATCCGGCTACGGGCAAGCTTAAGGAGCAGGGCTACGGGACGAAAATCGCGGCTCGCGCTGCCTCGGAATCGGGAGCAGTGGAAGGTCCCTATATGATTTATAATGCTGAGCTCAAGCAATATTATTTGTTCGTTTCCTATGACTCGCTCAGTCAGGATTATAATGTGCGGGTAGGACGCTCGGCGTCGATAACAGGGCCTTTTCTCGATTCCCTCGGCAGAGATATGCTGGATACCGCTTATGATCCGACCTTCGATGTCGGCAACAAGGTGATGGGCGGCTACCGGTTTGCGGAAGGAGAAGGCTGGATTGCTCCCGGCCACAATTCGATACTGCAGGACGGCGATAGCGATTATATCGTTCATCATGCTCGCCCAGAGCAGGATTCGAACTGGATGTACTTGCATGTGCGCAAGCTGCTTTGGACTGGCGATGGGTGGCCGGTGGTGTCGCCTGAGCGATATGCGGGGGAACAACTGCAAACGATACCTAAGAGCGCGCTTGCGGGCACATGGGAGCGCATTGTGCACGAGAAATATATAGATGGGCCGATTGATTCAGAAGCGATTGAGCTGAGAAAAGACGGCAAGATTGGCGCTGAAGAATCAGCAAATTATTGGGAGTTTGATGGCGAGCATACGGTGCGCCTGTATTTTCAAGATGAGGATCAGACGAAGGCGGGGGTTGAAACGGTGCTGGTGCTGCCAGCATGGGACTCAGAGCTGAACAAGCCTACGCTAGTATTTACCGGAATGGATGACAAAGGGCTCGCAGTCTGGGGAAAACAGATCAGATAGCAGCCACTCGCGCTGTGCAGCCTGCGTTTAATTGCGGAAATATCTCTATAAAATTGGATAGCGGCACCCATCAAATGGGTGCCGCTGTTTGTGTATCGTATATTTAACCGGGCCTTCAGCAACATGAATGGCCATTATATCCCTTGTTAATCTTGCAAGACAGCATAATCTTGCCTCGTAACCTAACTCCAAAACAACGGAAGCCCTACCTCTCTTCCATCCTTGCGGCTCCTAGACCGCGCCAGTGTGAATCAAAGCTCGTACAGCACGAACGTGAGAATTCAGAAATGAACAGAAAAGAAAATCCAGAAAAGAAGATCAAAACTGTGGAAAACATTGAATCTCTAGGAGGGATATTTGGGGGTTAAATATAACACATCAAAGATCATTATAGCCTATATGAAGAACAATTGCAAGAGGGGCGAAAAGATACCTATATATGTATGACTTTTGCCTATCTGGTTACGCTACTTTAAATACAAAACTCACAAAGTTTGTTCCACTCCCCGGGTTAGAGCAAACAAATGCAGGAGGCGAAACCTTTTATGCAAGATTGGTTGGAAATTACGCTGCGAACGTTGTCCTCGGTCGTTATTTTGTTTGTCATGACCAAGCTATTGGGCAAACGGCAAATTTCGCAGCTGTCGTTATTCGAGTATATTACGGGGATTACGATGGGGAACATTGCTTCGTACATTTCACTGGATCTCGATAATGAATGGTATTTGGGTATTGTAGCCTTGCTCGTATGGGTCATTGTGTCCGTAGGCTTCGAGTTTGCTACCATGAAGAGCAAGACGCTTCGCAACTTTATCGACGGGCAGGGAACCGTGCTTATCCGAAGAGGAAAGCTGCTGCGAAAAAATTTGCAAAAGGAGCGTATGACGCTCGATGAGTTTCTAGAGCAGCTGCGTAAAAAGGATGTCTATCGGATGGCGGATGTGGAATTTGCTATTATGGAGCAAAGCGGTGAAATTAATGTGCTGCTGAAAAAGGAACAACAGCCGCTGACCGCTGATATTCTCGGCCTTCAAGTAGAGCCGGAGGCGGAAGCGACTACGATTATTATGGATGGCAAGGTGCTCAAGAAGTCGCTCCGAGAGTCAGGACTTGATGACAACTGGCTGAACAAAAAGCTGCGCGATCAGCGAATCGAGCTAACGGACATCTTTCTGGGTCAAGTCGATGATCAGGGTGAGCTGATGATTCAGACGGGCACCAAATCCATTGAGCCAGCTAAACCGACGAACCCCAAATCACAGCTGCTAAGTATAATGAAGCAATTTGAGGTGCAATTGCAGCTTCAGGATCAGCTGTCCTTAAATGAAAAGGATAAATCTGATTATCAAAGTGCGGTAAACAAGCTGCAAGCGCTTATCGATAAGAAATAAGCCGGACAGCAGTTGACGCAAAGGCATACATTGAAGCAAAAACGGCTGTTCAATGCAGGCGATGTATTTTAAAATGTACGGAGGTGTATATACATAACGATAAGGGGCGGGCTATGAGACAGGTTTTATTTTTGCGCGCATACAATTACTTCTATTTCTCGCTGTTTGCATTATTTCTCTCCTTTCTGCCTATTTATTTGGCTGAGCGCGATATTAGCGCCACGAATATTGGGTTGATGCTGGGGCTGGGCAGCCTCATTGGGGTCGTATCCCAGCCGCTCTGGGGAATGATTAGCGACAAATACAAGGTAATCAAAAAGGTTTTGCTGCTGCTAATTACGGTATCTGTCGTTATCGGCGGACTGCTCTATCGTTCCACGGAGCTGGTGCCGTTGTTTGTAGGCATTAGCTTGATGTATTTCTTCTTCATGCCGACGGACCCTTTGGTTGAAAGCTTCAATTATCGTGTGTCCCTTCAATATAAGGTCAATTTCGGCTCGATCCGAATGTTTGGCGCGCTTGGTTTTGCGATGGCCTCTTCCATCATCGGCTATGCAGGCAAGCACTATGGCATCGGCAGCTTGGCGGTATTATTTCTCGTGTACGGGGTCATCACCTTGCTGCTGTGCAGCCTGCTTGCTGAAGTGCCGGCAGCTGCCAAACCGATTGCGCTTAGGGAAATCGGCTTGTTTTTCAGAAGCAAGCAGACGCTATGGTTTCTCGGACTTGTCCTGTTTCTAGCAGTGCCGCACCGGATGAATGATAATTATATCGGCCTATATATTAAAAGCTTGGGCGGCGATGTCCAGTTAGTCGGGCAAGCCTGGACCGTTATGACGATTATAGAAGTTGTTTTTTTCGCCATTAGCCATTATTTCATTAAACCGGAAAAAGAGCTTGCTGTTATCGCGGTTGCCGCTAGTTGCTATGCCTTGCGCTTTGCGCTGTCTGCAGTCGTCACTGATCCTGCTGCTCTTATGTGGCTGCAACTGCTGCAAGGGGTCTCCTTTGTGCTTTTTTACGCGGCGTCGATTCAATATTTGTATAAGCTTGTTCCTGAGGAATGGAAGGCAACGGGCCAGACGGTGCTAGCGGTGCTGCTTTTTGGAGTATCGAGCATCATATCGGCAACCGCCGGAGGGTGGTTCATTGATCAGTATGGCGGGGCGAAGCTTTACGGGGCAATGGCTGTTTGGTCGTTTGCTGCCATGCTGCTATGTCTGTTCATTATGCTGAAACAGAGAAAAGGGGACCCTGCTTAAAGGTCCCCATTCATCATTGTTGCGTTGCATCAGCATATATAATAGAAGAGTTTTTTTGATATACAAATGCGAGGCTCATCTTTATGGTGTTTTTTTGGAAGTAATTGGCTTAGGCATTTCCTGGCCCCCGACGAATTGATATTTCACCAAAGTGTTGAAAGCATCCACATGCGGGGTCAGTGATCGTCCTCCCCACGACTCCACTGCATAATCATTCAGCTTATTCACGAAATCCATATTGGCGGATATGTGCACCTCCTGCACCATCGGGGCAAGCTCGCGAATACGCGTGGCGATCGTTTGCTTAAGCTCCGGGGACAACTCATTGTGGTCGTTGACCGAGAAATACGACTGATAAGGCTTGACGAGCAGCCGATTGTCCTCAAGCGGGCTGACACGGCTCGTGTTGTAGGCGTCCTCCGGCTGCCCGCCGTTCAACTGCTCCCGATTGCCGCCAGCACCTCTTGTACCGACAGCGGTCCAATCAAGCACGATGCCGACATAAGCGTTTTTGTCCGTCAGCATGACGTTCGCCGCAGCTACGCCATTTAAGTTGGTCACCTTCTTAGACAACGTATTGCTGTATTCGAAAAAAGCATTGTCATGCTGATGCGGATTGTTCGTCGTCGTTCCATACATTTTGCTGCCCAGCATTTTCGGATCGCCGGCTTGCCTGCTGCCATAATCGTAGTCGCTGTCCTGTACCCGCTGCTCGTAGTTGCAGGCAGCCGATGAGCATACGAGGAGGGCGCTGCATAATAACGCATAAAACATTCGTTTTTTTGGCATTTAGATGTCCTCCATTCCTGCTGTAATAAGAATAGGGTTTGTAGGGAACGATTAAATATACGCAGGAAAAGCTATACAGATTTGACTTTGTGAACGGAAAGCCCACGATTCTCGAAAAAAGCGCTTTAAAATAACGAATTTGACAGCTTTGCGAACAATTTGTGAACTCTCTGTGGAACATTGACAAATAAGGGCTTCAACTTTATATTTAATAAGGTATTAAGGTCGCAGAAGTTGTCATTTTTTATTAGCTTAAAAACAAGCAGTTTGCCACAATTTCGGGGTGTTTACAGCTGCAAAAACGTCAAAAGTGGGGTTGATTATTGATGAATCGGTGGCAGTTTTTTAAACGGCTTGCGCCGCTTCTGGCCTTGATGGTATTGGTGCTGTCAGCATGCGGACGAGCAGATCTATCCGCGCTGAATCCCCAGGGGCCCGTAGCGCAAGAGCAATTCGGATTGATGAAGCTCGCATTTTCAATCATGATCGGTGTAGTAGTGATTGTATTTGCACTTTGTTTGTTTGTCATTGTCCGTTTTCGCAGACGTAAGGGAGATAAGTCGATTCCCAAGCAGGTCGAAGGTAGCCACAAGCTAGAGATTATTTGGACCGTAATTCCTATTATTCTCTTGATTATTTTGGGTGTTCCTACCGTTCAGACCGTATTTAACCTGTCAAAGGATCATTCAAACGATCCAGATGCGGTTAAAGTAATAGTAACTTCACATCAATATTGGTGGGAATTCGAGTATCCGGATCTGGGCGTCAAGACGGCGCAGGAGCTGGTTATTCCAAAAGGCAAGACCATTACAATTGAAGCGAAGACAGCAGACGTGCTTCACTCGTTCTGGGTTCCTTCCCTTGCAGGTAAAATCGATACTAATCCTGGTGGTTCAACAAATAAAATGTTCTTCTCGGCACCAAAAGAAGGCGTTTACTTGGGCAAATGTGCCGAGCTTTGCGGACCTTCCCACGGCTTGATGGACTTTAAGGTGAAATCGGTTGATGATGCATCGTTCGACCGATGGGTAGCAGCGCTTCAAGCGCCAGTAGCAATGCCAAGCGATCCGGCAATTGCCGCTGCTTTCGAAAGCAAATGTCTCGTTTGCCACGCTGTTGGCGACAAAGGCGGACCATTGTACCCGAACCTTACAGGTATCGGAAGCCGTGATTCCGTTGGTGGTATCCTGATTAATACAGATGATCCTCAGTACTCCAATGAAGGTTCCACTTATGACAATCTTCATCGTTGGATCGAAAATCCAGATGACATTAAACCTGGCAATCTGATGGGCAAGATCGATCTGACGCAGCAAGAGCTTGATGGTATTGCGAAATACTTATCGGAATTAACATTGGACTACGAAAAATAGATCATCGGTGATGAAAAGGAGGTACCAACTTGGCTCAAGGACACGCGGTTAAGCGTTACTCTGGTCTGATGGACTGGTTAACAACGGTTGACCACAAAAAAATCGGTATTTTATATTTGATCGCCGGCGGTTTTTTCTTTCTGGTCGGTGGTTTGGAAGCACTTCTTATTCGGATTCAGCTTTGGAAGCCGCTAAATGATTTCGTTAGTGCGGATACATACAATGAGCTGATTACTATGCACGGTACAACAATGATCTTCTTGGCTGCGATGCCGATGCTATTTGCTTTAATGAACGCGGTCGTGCCGCTGCAAATCGGCGCACGCGACGTTGCGTTTCCTTTTGTAAATGCACTTGGCTTCTGGACGTTTTTCTTCGGAGCCGTATTATTGAATGTCAGCTGGTTTACAAGCACAGGTGCGCCAGCCGCCGGCTGGACGGCTTACGCACCACTTTCGGGGCCGGCGTTCAGTACTGGCCATGGGATGGATTATTATGTCTTAGGTCTCCAGATAGCGGGTATTGGTACGCTTATCGGGGGGATTAACTTCCTGGTAACGATTATTAATATGCGTGCACCTGGCATGACCTTCATGCGGATGCCGATGTTTACATGGGCTTCGTTCATTACGTCGGCGCTTATCTTGTTCGCTTTCCCTGCACTTGCTGTAGGTTTGGCGGCACTGATGTTCGACAGGGTATTCGATGCCAACTTCTTCGACCCTAACAATGGCGGTAACGCTGTACTATGGGAGCATATTTTCTGGATTTTCGGACACCCTGAAGTGTATATTCTCATCCTGCCTGCCTTCGGTGTTATTTCCGAGGTAATCAGTACATTCTCGCGTAAACGCCTGTTCGGTTACAGCTCGATGGTGTTCGCGACAATTCTGATCGGCTTTTTGGGCTTCATGGTATGGGCGCATCACATGTTTACGACGGGTCTGGGGCCTGTAGCTAACGCATTGTTCTCAATAGCAACGATGCTGATTGCAGTGCCAACAGGTATTAAAATCTTCAACTGGATCTTTACAATGTGGGGCGGATCGATCAAGTTTACGAGCGCTAATTTGTATGCCGTTGGATTTATTCCGACCTTCGTAATGGGCGGCGTTACAGGCGTTATGCTTGCAGCTGCGCCAGCGGATTTCCAGTATCACGATACGTATTTCGTAGTTGCGCATTTCCACTACGTTATCGTCGGCGGTCTGATTTTAGGTATTTTCTCCGGTCTTCACTACTGGTGGCCTAAAATGTTCGGTCGCGTGTTGAATGAAACGCTTGGCAAATGGACGTTCTGGATGTTCTACATCGGTTTCCATCTGACATTCTTTATTCAGCATTTCCTCGGTTTGCTTGGTATGCCTCGTCGTATTTGGACGTACCTCGACGGCCTTGGATTTAATGAAATGAACTTGATTAGTACAATTGGTGCAATCATGATGGGTATTGGTACGATTATGTTCTTCCTGAACGTAGTTATCACTAATGCAAAACCACAAAATGCAGCGGATGATCCTTGGGAGGATGGCCGTACGCTGGAATGGACCATTCCATCGCCGCCTCCAGAATATAACTTTAAGCAAACTCCGCTTGTTCGCGGCTACGATGCTTATTGGAAAGAAAAAATGGATGGACACAAAGGCATGACGCCTGCTGAGCCAATTGGCTCGATCCATATGCCATCTCCTTCTATTCTGCCGTTCACAATGTCGCTTGGCTTGTTCATTACAGGCTTTGGCCTGATGTATTCGAGGGATTGGACGTTTATTACAGAACATATCGGTTTCTATGTTGCCGGTCTTGGCCTGTTAATAACGTTCGGAAGCATGTTCCTTCGCTCGGTATATGATGATCATGGTTTCCACATTGAGCCGGAAGAGTTGGAAGACAAGGGGGTTAAAGCATGAGTACACATTCACATGCAGAGGGGCATCTCCCTCATGAGCCCGAGAAAGCCACTCTTGAGGGCCGCAATAAAGTATTAGGCTTCTGGCTATTTCTTGGCGGTGAAACAGTTTTGTTCGGAACGCTGTTCTCGGCGTTCCTTGCCCTTCGCCATCAAGTGCTGGATGGACCGCAGCCAAGCGAGCTGTTCAAGCTTTCGCTCGTTGCAGCAGCAACTGCTATTTTGCTTACATCAAGCTTGACTAGCGTATTTGCTATCCAAGCGCTGCATAATCATAATGTAAAAGCTTTGATCAACTGGTTAATCGTAACCGTTGTGCTCGGACTTGGATTCCTAGGACTTGAAATTTATGAGTTTTACCACTATGTGCATGAAGGGCATGGCTTTACGACAAGTGCGTTCAGTTCTTCCTTCTATACGTTAGTCGGATTCCACGGTGCCCACGTTGCGTTCGGTATTTTCTGGATTTCCAGCATTATCGGACAGTTGATGAAAAAAGGCCTTACGGTTGTTACAGCTCCTAAAGTGTATGTTGCAGGTATGTACTGGCACTTTATCGACGTAGTTTGGGTATTTATCTTCACCGTCGTTTATTTGATGGGAAAGGTGGTCTAGCCAAATGGCAAGCAATCACTCGACAGCTGAAGAGCAGCGTCCAGTTCGCCACAACTCAGAAGGACCGAAGAAGCACATTATTGCCTTCATTTTCTCCATATTGCTGACACTCGTAGCATTTGCTGCGGTAGCGGCTGGCGAAATCAATAAAAGCTTTATCTACATCATTATTATGGGTTGCGCTATGCTCCAAGTGTTCGTGCAAATGGCATTCTGGATGCATATGAAAGACCGTGGCCACGTTTTTGCTACGGTCGGCATTCTTATGGGTGTATTTATTGCATTTACGTGTATCGTTATGGCGGAATATTGGGTTTGGTGGTAATAGAGATTTACAATTGCACAGAGGAGGGGTCCCGGGTGGGTTCCCTCCTCTTTTGCAGAAGATAAAGGGAGGTTGCAGCCATGCTTGGCCTGGAATATTTCAGTTTTGAAGAGTTGTGGACCCCATGGTATATGTTCGGTACAATTGCTGTCCTAATTTTGTATTTTTATTTGAACGGACCATGGCGGGAGAAGCACGCACCGCAAGAGGTGTCCGCAACAGGCAAGCAGCGGTTTATGTTTGTTGTTTCGGCTATTCTCTATTATTTGTGCAATGGCGGGCCGCTTAATTTCCTGGGACATTTAATGTTTACCTTCCATATGTTCAATATGTCGATTTCTTATCTCATTGTGCCGCCGATGCTTATATTATCGATACCCGCATTTATGTGGCGCAAGCTGTTTGCTTCGAAAAAATGGCGTTCACTCAACTTTCTAATGAATCCTATTTTATCGCTGCTGCTGTTTAATCTATTATTTTCTTTTTACCATGTACCAGTCATACATGACTTTGTCATGACCCACTATACGATTCACCGTATCTATTATTTTGTTATGCTAATTGCTGCGATCATGATGTGGTGGCAGATTGCATGTCCTGTGCCGGAATGGAATCGCCTGACGGATTTGAAGAAGATGGCGTATGTTTTCGCGAATGGCATTTTGCTGACTCCCGCGTGCGCCTTAATTATATTTGCAAGCTCTCCCTTATATGCGGTATATAATGATCCAAACGTCTGGGTTCAGGCGATGGGGTATTGTGTGTCGGGCGATCCGACGCGGCTGCTTACGATGTTCGACGGTCCTCAATTTTTCAATTTAATGGAAGTGGTAGAAGACCAGCAGCTAGGCGGCATCGTCATGAAGCTATTGCAAGAGTTGATGTACGGGATTATACTGGCGTATATATTCTCACAATGGTACAAGCGTGAGCATAAAGAAGACGATTTGCCCAATAGCAACACAGGTACGGCATAATATACAGGCGGATTTACTATTTTACCGATATAGGTGGGATCGACATTGGATTGGTATTTTATTCTCCCTACAATAAGCACATCATTTATCGTTATTAGTGCGATTCTGGTTGCGATTGGTTGGGGACTGATTATTAAGCGTAAAGTTGAGGCGCATAAGAAAGTGATGATCGCAGCTGCAATTGCAGCCATCATCTTCTTTATTATTTACTCCTCGCGAACAATAGTTGTCGGCAATACGACATGGGGCGGACCCGACAGCATGCATCTCTATTATGTTGTCTTTCTGATTTTCCACATTACGCTTGCAACGGTAGCAGCGGTATTCGGCATTACGACGCTCGTGCTGGGCTTCAAGAGCAAATATGCCAAGCATCGCAAATGGGGCCGCGTAACGTCGATTATCTGGTTTTTCACAGCGATTACGGGTGTTATCGTTTATGTTCTGCTGTATTTATTATATCCAGGCGGCCATACGAAGCCGATGATTGATGCTATATTTGGTCTATAAAGTTCATATTACAAGGAAGCCGCGAAGCTGATTCGCGGCTTTGCTGTATTAAGGGGGATTTGCCTTGTCCAGAGAGATTCGTTCAGATGAGCTGGCGGCGCTCAAGGAAATTGCGGAGATGCTCAATTCGATGAATGATATGAAGGTTATGCTGAATGCGGTACTGGTGAAGCTTCTTGAGGTTACCAGCTTTACGACGGGCTGGATCTTCTTGCTTGATGAGCATTCAGACAGCATATGTGCGGCCGCGCAAAATCTCCCCTCAACCCTTGCAGCCAACGATAATGCAGCAATGTGCGGAGAAGGCTGCTGGTGCACCGAAAGCTATCGCCAAAACAAGCTGAATCGTGCGGTCAACATTATTGAATGCTCCCGAATTGTATATGCTGCGGAATACAATGCTGGCGATAAAGGCGGCTTGACGCATCATGCGACGGTGCCACTGAAGGCAGGCGCGGAGAGCTTTGGATTGCTGAATGCTGCGCAGGCGGGCAAAGAATTTTTTTCAAATGAGGAGCTTGCCCTGCTGCAGGCAGTTGCGTACCAGATAGGCACAGCGATTAAGCGTATCCGCCTATATCAGGCACAGGAGCGAAATGCGCTGCTCTATGCGAAGCTTGGCGAGGTCATTACGCGCATCCATGCGGTGCAGGACATTAGCCAGCTGCCCTTGAAAGCGGTTGAACATATAAGCGCTGCTTTCGACTGGCCGCAAATTGCATTATTCGTCTATGAGCAGGACAAGCTTTCGCTTCG
The DNA here is from genome assembly GCF_059609455.1 of Paenibacillus liaoningensis. Classification (NCBI taxonomy): domain Bacteria; kingdom Bacillati; phylum Bacillota; class Bacilli; order Caryophanales; family Paenibacillaceae; genus Paenibacillus; species Paenibacillus liaoningensis. The sequence continues at coordinate 403,460 of NZ_JCAALU010000002.1, read as the reverse complement.
AGCTTATTACGACGGGCAGCAGACGAGGGAAGGCTGGCAGCAGCTCGATTGTGGAAACGGGGGAGTTGTGGCTGACGCTTTTCACCAAAATCGTCTTGTCGTTGTTGCAGATAGCAAGGAGGAAGCAGTCGTCCCGCTAACAGCGAAAGGTCTAAAGGCATTCACATCGGCTGCAGCGATTCCGCTGCGAAGAGGCAGCTGTCCCTATGGTGTTTTGTTCATTAGCAGTAACGATAGTGGGCAATTCGATCATTATCATGAAGAATTTATGTATGCCCTCGGTGAGCATTTGACGCTCAGCATTGATAATTTGAGAGTAAATGAACAGCGCCGGGAGCTTGCCCGTATGGAGGAACGAATCCGAATGGCACGGGATTTGCATGATTCGGTGATGCAAAAAATATTTTCGCTGTCTTTTATCGCTAAAGGGGCAGAAAAGATTCTCGGCGGGAAAGAGCCGATCGTGGAACGCTCGCTTCAGGAAATGGCCAGCTTGTCGCAGGAAACGCTGGGGGAGATGCGGACGCTTATTTGGCAGCTGCATCCCGCTGGTCTTGAGAATGGTCTGCTTCCTGCGCTTAAGCAGTATGGCGAAAGGATGGACCTTGTCGTACTTGCAGAGGCGGAAGGGCTGAAGGAGCTGCCCCGTGCGCTTGAAGAAGGCTTATGGCGGATTGGCCAAGAAGGGCTTAACAACATTCGAAAGCACTCAGGTGCAGAAGCTGCCTATATTCGGCTTGTGAAATCAGAGCGGGAAGTAACGCTGGAAATTGAGGATCATGGTCGAGGCTTTTCTCCTAAACAACTGCAGGGACAGACGATGGGGATGCTGTCTATGCGCGAAAGAGCAGAGGCGCTCGGCGGTGAGTTTATCATTCATAGCGAAATGGGGCAGCGAACCGTCATTCGGGCGAGCATACCGCTGGCAGCAGAGGAGGGAGGATGAACGGTGAAAATTAAGCTTTTACTCGTTGACGATCATCAAATTGTTTTGAAGGGCATCGCTTTCTTTCTAAATTTGCAGCCGGATTTTGAAATTGTCGGAGAGGCAGGCAACGGGAAGGAAGCAGTGGAGAAAGCGGCTGAGCTCCAGCCGGATATGATCTTGATGGACCTGCAAATGCCTGTCATGGATGGGATTGAGGCAAGCCGAATCATTGCCGAGCAGCATCCAGCGATTAAAGTGCTGGTGCTGACCAGCTTCGCAGACCGCGGCCATATTGTTCCTGCTCTTCAGACGGGGGCGATTGGGTATATGCTGAAGGATGTCGCACCGGATCAGCTGGCGGAGGCGATACGCAGCGCTTATAAAGGCAATATTCAGCTGCATCCCGATATTTCCAGCGTGCTAATCGGGGGTGGGACGCCAGCTGGACGGTTTGAAAGAACAGAGGATCGTTTATTGCATCCTCCGCTCCAATTACAGTCGGAACCCGATTCAACACGCGCTAAGTCAGATCAATTAGCCTTTACATCGCTAACGCCTCGTGAAATAGAGGTGCTTAGGCAGCTGATGAAAGGGAAAAGCAATAAAGAAATTGCCCGGGAATTAGTCGTTGCCGAAAAAACAGTCAAAACCCATGTCAGCAGCATTCTTAGCAAGCTGGATGTAACCGATCGAACACAAGCCGCGCTGCGCGGTATTCATTATTTGGGCCCAGAGTCGTAAGACTAGACCTAAGCCCTCTGAGACTCAAAACGGGCGACTTTCATGCTATTGGCCGATGATTTGTAAGAAAAAGGCTTGTAAAATAAAGCTTATTACAAATACACAATTGAGAAGCTGCCCGCATTGAGCGCTTTTTTACGGAGGGAATAATTATTATGAGCACTGTACTTTTTGTGAAAGCAAATGATCGTGGTTTGGACCAAGCAGTGAGCGTGAAGCTCTATCAAGCGTTCCTAGATACTTACAAAGAGACACATCCAAATGATAGCGTTACGGAACTGGATTTGTTCCAAGAAGAGCTTCCGTATTTGAATGCCAATATGATTAACGGTAAATTTAAAGCGGCGCGCGGTTATGAGCTGACACCTGAGGAGCAAGCGGCGGTTAATGTTTCCAGCAAATATATTGATCAATTTCTTGCTGCGGACAAGGTCGTTTTCGGTTTTCCACTGTGGAACCTGACGATTCCAGCTGTGCTGCATACGTATATTGACTACATTTACGAAGCAGGCAAAACGTTCAAATATACCGAGCAAGGTCCGGTTGGCCTTATTCCTGATAAAAAGGTAGCTCTGCTGAATGCAAGAGGCGGCGTATACTCCGAAGGTCCAGCAGCGGCAGCTGAAATGTCCCTCAATTATGTCCGCAATATTATGCAATTTTTCGGCGTAACGAATTTCGAAATCGTCATTGCAGAAGGCCACAACCAAATGCCTAATGAAGCGGAAGCTATTGTTGCGCATGCAATCGAAGAAGCGAAAGCAGCAGCAGCACGCTTCTAAAACAGCAGCACATCCTACATTTTAAAAGCTATAAAGCCTTGGCCAGAGCCTAATAAGCTCATGTCCAAGGCTTTTTTTGATTTGCCGCTTAACAAACATGGCTAGGCAGAGCCCTTTTTCAAAAAAAATGCTGGGATGGATTGACAACCGATTTAGGTGTGATTATACTGTGTATAAAGATATATACAGTATATAGAGTGACTGGAGGAAAACTTGTGAGTATGTGGCAAGGGGCATGGCATATTTTAGTTTATGAATTGCGGAAAACACGATGGGGTTTTCTAGCTTCGTTTTTACTAGCTATATATATGGCAATTGTGTTGGGGATGTTGTACCAAATTAACGAATTGGATGTTTCGGCAGGTGAATATTGGGCGATCGATTTTGTTTTTCTTACGACGCTGCCTTGCCTCGGTTTTGGGCTAAGCCGCTCTAATATGTTCTGGTTCAATGATACCTATAGTGGCAAGCTGGCAGAATGGCGTACGATGCCGATTACAGTACCGCAGATTATATGGGGGAGAATACTGCAGCTGGCGGTTATGCTTTTCCCGATGCAAATCATTTTCTTCCTGATTCAATATTTTTTAGTGGATGGCTTAAGTGAGGCAATTTCTCCGGGTGCTTATCTTTTATATGGACTATTCTGGTTTTTCTATTCGCTTGGCTTTGCTGCTACGTATGCCATTTGGGAATATGGCTTCACGGGAAAGACGTACATGCTCGTGTGTGTGCTGTACTGCATTGTGTTTTTGATCATCAGCGCTCTGCTCAGCTTTAATGGCATTTCGATCGTCAACTATTCGCTGATAGGAATTGGAAATGGGGAGTGGTGGTATTTGCTAGTTGGGATGCTAGTCAGTATGATTGGAATCACCATTAGTTATAGAGGTCTAAAACATCGGCTGGAGACGCGCAGCTTTAAATAGGCAATTGAGTAAATAAGCAAAGAAGGTGAAGCCGTGTGGCTGCCGATTCAAATTAATGAGCAGAGCGCCGAGCCGCTTTATTATCAAATAGAAGTCCAGCTGAGAGCGCTGATTGTCAGTGGGCAATTGTCAGAAGGAACGCTGCTCCCCTCAATCCGGGAGCTTGCACAATCGCTCAAATGCAGCGTCATCACGGTACGCCGGGTTTATCAGGACCTGGAGTCGGAAGGGCTGCTGCGAACGAGGCAAGGAACGGGCACCTACGTTGCGGCGGTTGAGCAGGATGATCGTGACCGATACCGCTTAGTGGCTGTCGTCGAAGCATTCGAGGCGGCGATAACAGCGGGACAGCGGGTGAAGTGCTCACGCGAGGAGCTGGAACAGATTTTTCGCGAGCAGCTGGAGAAGCATTTTAAAGATCAAGCCTAGAGGGAGGACAAGAGATGAGCAACGAGACGGCTATTCATATAAAAAAAGTTGAGCTGCGGCGTGATCGGTTTCAGCTAGGGCCGCTTTCATTGGAAGTGCCGAAGGGATACGTTACTGCAATTGTCGGCCCGAATGGTTCAGGCAAAAGCTCGACCTTTCGGATGCTGCTGGACTTGATCAAGCCTGATAAAGGCGAGCTGAGCGTACTTGGCCATTCCATTGCAGACCAGAAGGATATCGACTGGAAAAATAAAATCGGTTATGTGCCCGAGCTGTTTGGCAGTCATGAGAATAAGCTGAGGGCTTCGGATAAGACCGATTTTGTGCAAAAATGGTACCCGAATTGGGACGTGAATTTGTATCGTGAAATTTTGCGAATGTTCGAGGTCGATGACAGCATCAGGCTTGGCAAAATGTCCAAAGGGACGCGGCGCAAGTATGAGTTTGCACTTGTACTCGCCCATCATCCCGAGCTGCTGCTGCTTGATGAGCCTTCCTCTGGCTTCGATCCGCTGGCTTGGCGCAGCATGATGAGCTTTTTGCACAATTATATGAATGATGGAGAGCGAACGATTCTTATGGCCTCTCACATTGTGGATGAAGTAAAGCGTCTCGCGGATTACATCGTCTTTATGTCGCAAGGCCGCATACTGGGCATGTACGAGAAGGATGAGCTGCTCAGCAGCTGGCATATGTTTTATGTGAATGGCAGAGAGCTTGAAGGCAGGGATGTGAGGAGTATTCCCGGCCAATGCGTGGTGGAAGATGCAGGCTGCGGCAATCTGCGAATCATTACGCGGCAGGCACTGGAAACCGAGCGCTGGCTTGAGCAGGCGAGCATCGAGATCATGGGGCGGCAGGCGCTCGACCTTGATGATATTTTGGCGGTATTAATCCAGCAGGACAGACAGCATATTAGAGCTTGATATCAAGGAGGAGACGACAATGAAGCCACTAAAAATTGAACAAATCTATAAGCAGTATGGCGATAAAACAGCAGTAAATGGCATTAGCCTGGAAGTAGGAGAAGGCGAAATTTACGGCCTGCTAGGTGCGAACGGCGCGGGCAAAACGACGACGATGCGAATGGTGCTGGGACTTATTTTTCCCGATGGGGGACAAATTTTATATAACGGCAAGCCTTACAGCCATAATCAGCTGCAAATGCTCGGTTATTTGCCGGAGGAACGGGGGATGTATCCGCGTGTTCGCGTAAGCGACCAGCTGCTGTATTTGGCGAAGCTGCGGGGGATGTCGAAGCGGGATGCCGATCAAAGCTTGAAGTATTGGCTGGAAAAATTCGGCGTGCCGGAATATTACAATAAGAAGCTGGAGGAGCTGTCGAAGGGCAACCAGCAAAAAATCCAGTTCATTGCCTCGGTCATCCATAAGCCGAAAATCGTCATTTTGGATGAAGCCTTTAGCGGGCTTGACCCGGTGAACGTGGAGCTGCTGAAGGCAGCGGTGAAGGAGCTGCGTGAAGAAGGTACGACGATGCTGTTCTCGACACACCGCATGGAGCATGTGGAAGAGCTGTGCCGCAATATTACGATCATGCACCGCTCGAACGCGGTACTGCAGGGCAACCTTAAGGAGCTTAAGGGCCAATATCCTCGCGAGCGCGTCATGCTAGGCACCGAGCGCACCGTGAAGGGGCTTGAGACGCTGGAAGGCGTAACGAATGTGCAGCGCAATGAATCGGGTTACGAGCTCCGTATTGAGAACGAAGCGGCGGGCGGGCTTATTTTACGCCATGCGATGGAGCAAACGGAAATTAAGCGGTTTGAAATTATGGAGCCAACCCTAAACGAAATCTTTATAAAATTGGTGGGTGAAAAGCATGAGTAATTTTTGGACAGTCGTCAGCTTCACCGTTCGCAATAAGTTTCGGACAAAATCCTTTTTGGTTATGACGTTGATTTTTGCAATTATTATTACGATTGGTGCTAATCTGCCTTATCTCATCTCCCAGTTTAACAATGACGAAGTAAAAACCACTTCTATTGGTTATATTCAGGCGGAAGCGGGCAGTGGGGCAGAGGGGACTAAGCTTGCGGAGCAGCTCAAAGTCTATTATTCGCAGCAGGAGCAGCCAAATGTTGAGCTGGTTGATTTTGCGGATACGGGTGCCAATGCGGGTAATGAGCAAGCACTTAAGCAGGGCATTATCGATCAGAAAATTAAAGGATATTTGACCTTTGGCGACGTTCAGGCAAACGGGCTTCCAGCTGTAACTTATAAATCCGAGAAGCTGCTGGATGAATCTACAACCCGTTCCCTGCAAGGGGCGCTGCAAAACATACGCACCGAAATGATTTTCAAGGAAGCCGGACTGAGCGAGGAACAAAAGGGACAGCTGTTCGCGCCGGTAACGATTGATACCATGCAAATTGCTGCTGAAGCGGGAGCAGGTTCCAATGCAGAGGGGCTGTCCCCAGAGCAGCAAGCGGTCAATATGGGACTCGTATCGATTATTGTCATTATGCTGTTCTTTGTTATTATGGTGACGGGGCAGCTGATTGCGACAGAAATTACATCGGAAAAAGGCTCGCGGGTTATGGAAATTCTCATTACCAGCGTATCGCCGTTGACACAAATGTTCGGAAAGGTGTTCGGGATGTTCCTCGTCGGCTTGTTCCAGCTGGTGCTGTATGGAGCCGTTATGATCATCAATTTATCGATGCCGCAAAATAAAGATGCGTTCACGAATTTGAATATTCATTTTGACCAAATTGATCCGTCGCTGATTGTGTATGCGGTCATCTACTACTTGGCAGGCTATTTCCTGTATGCGATGCTGTATGCGGCAATCGGTTCCATTGTGAGCCGGACGGAGGATCTGGCACAGGCAGTCATGCCGATTACGATTTTATCGCTGGCAGGCTTCTACATTAGCACATTCAGTATTTCGAATCCGGACACGATGCTCGTGAAAGTCGCTTCCTATGTGCCGTTTTTCTCGCCATTCGTTATGATGCTGCGAATTGGGCTGACGAACCCGCCAGTGTGGCAGGTGCTGCTGTCCTTAGGCATTTTGTTCGTATCGATCTACATCTTCGGCTGGCTGGGAGCGAAAATTTATCGCACCGGCGTCCTAATGTATGGCAAGCGCCCGACGTTTAAGGAGCTGCGCAAGGCGATGCGGGCTTATAAGGTTTAGATTGTTTTGATCATGTGTGTAGACTTTATTTAATAATGACGCTAATTTTATAGTGTTTTGTCGTTACAAAAGCCAGTAGCTAAAAAAGCCTGATTCTACTGGCTTTTGTTAATCAACGGTTCAGATAGTTAAAATGAAGAAAAGTGAGGATTGACGAGAACGGCCTCAATGCTCTGAGTAGAGAGCCAATGTGCCAGAGGCGCTCATTTTTGTTCAAACTCCAAATTATTCGTATTACAGGAATTCTAACGGTCAGGTTATTTCTAATGGCTAAAACATTAGAGGAACTTGAAGGGGGAGTCTGGTGGGAACCTCAAATGAATACAGCTGAATAAAAACATGACGGCAGTTGGCCACAATGTCCTATGTGAGTAATAATTTAAAGTTCAAAATTGAAAATATAAACAGAACAGACCTGCCGATATTTTCATCCGGCAGGTTTGTTTTCCGTTAAGCGATATTTCACTAAATTAGTGGTTCTTGAATCAATGTTGCGAATTTAAATTGGTGAACATGACCATCATTTAATGTCGTTTGACCTGTTACAAAATGTACGTGTTTACCATTTCCTACTGGAATTGCAGGCCCTGTTTTAATCTTTTTCAGTTTATGAAAATGGTTAAAGAAATCCGTTTTCGTTAGATCGATTTCATGGATATGGCTTTTTCCTACTCGAATCGCTTGGCCTGTAACTCCAGCAAAGCGATGGTTATGTCGATCATCGCCTTCTTCAGCCAATTTAGTACTTCCTTCAAATTCGTGTACGTGCCGCTGTACCTTTTTACAATTTTTTGTTTTCTTCCTTACAGGTCCCTTTTTCTGCATTTGTGGCATGCCTCCTCATGTTGATGTGTTACACCACATTCTATTAATGAAAACAAATATGAGTGCTAGGCAACTATCAATGGTTAGGAATTCAGCCGATTAAGCTCATTGACATGACGTCAAAGAGGGCCAGTTCGACGTTATATGGGATACGTATCAGAAAGATTTGATCGATGCGGGCGTAGAGAAGTTGGAAGACAGCTACGGGGCTCTAGTGAAAGATCGCCTATCATTATGGAATGATTAATCGCATTATATGACATGGAAGAGCCTGTTAACGCAGGCTCTTTTGCCGTCTTCATAGCTGAGTTAGGAGCTAATATGGGTTTTATTATTATCAGGTAGATCTTCCAGTATAAACGTTAAATTGGAATTACAATCCCAGACCATTCGACTTCAAAAAGGATTTGATCGTTTAATGGGAGACGTCTGATTTTATTATTTCATCCATTCCTGGACTCGTGCGTTCTGTTGAGAGAAAACAAAGAATCAGTGAACGTACATTTGATCTCCTTGTAGTAGACGAAGCGCACTGCCTTAAAAATCACACCACAGCTACATACAAGTTTATCTACAGTATAAGTAAGATAAACACATTACTTATGTCTGCTACACCTATCCAAAATGATATTAGAGAACTTTATAATCTCGTGAACATATTAAAACCAGGATACTTACGTAGTCGAAAACTATTCAGAGAAAAGTATATGGTTAACCGTTATACACCCAAAAATATTCAAAACCTTAAAGAACTTCTTAATAACGTAATGGTCAGAAATCGAAGGGCTAATACATTAGTGGAGCTGCCAAGACGGCAAGTTTATAGCATTGAGATAGAGTTGTCTGATACCGAGAGGAAATTCCATAATCAAGTTATAGATTTCTGTAGAAATATTTATCGTAAGTATGTAGATGACCAAATTCCTATTGGATGGGATAAGACGGAGATCAATTTAATTGTTCTTATTCTAATGATGCTTCTGAAGCAAAATTGCAGTAGCCCACAATCAACCTTGAGGACTCTCAAGAATCGAATGCTGCCTCGATTATCAGGACTAGATGACCAAAAAATATGTGAAGATCTTATTGGTTTTGGTGAAAGTATTGGAGTACCGACTAAGACAGCAGAATTACTGAAAATCATTAAAGCTAATCGCAATCAAGTCATCGTATATTCTGAATATCTTGCAACCATTGAAATGCTAAAGTCTGTGTTTACCGATCATGACGTGACTTTTACTACTTTTCAAGGGGGCCTCTCTTCTAGCGAAAAGCAAATGTCTATCGAACGATTTCGAAATGGAGATTGCCAAGTTTTGATATCAACAGAATCAGGCGGTCAAGGTCTCAATCTACAATTTTGTGATTGAGGGTGGTGGGGAGAACAGTTTTAAGAACGGGATCTATGCTCCCTAAAAGGCCAACGTTCTTCCCGACTACTGCCATCTTAAAGTGCCTAATAAAATAAGCCAACCATAAATCTCTGGCTGACCTAATAATACGAAAAAGGCCATGCACTACTTTGCAAAAGACCGACGCTGATGCCCGAAGGTTACATAGATGCTTCATAGACAAGGCAGGAAAGTTTCGGAGAAGACCGTCGCTCGAATGATGAAGGAGCAGGGGCTGAAATCTCGAACCGTTAAAAAATATAAAGCGACAACGAACTCCAAACATAACCTGCCCGTTGCTGAGAATGTACTCAACCGCCAATTCAGGCCCAAGGCACCCAATCAAGCTTGGGTGACCGACATCACCTACATCGCTACGGATAGAGGTACAAATGCGTACGTACTGAAATGCAACTTGATCCCCTCGGTCTCATGTGGTTACTCTATTGACAGTAATACGAAAAATAATTTAAAATCCCTCGAGCCAAAGTGAAACTAAAATGATGTATAATAACGCTGTAACAATCAAATAAAAATGAAGCAGTATTTTTTATATTAAATATAGCATGATCTGAGGTGCAAGATGAATCGGTTATTACTCGTAGAAGATGATGAAAACTTGGTATTTGGTATACAATATACGCTATCCAGTGAAGGATATACTGTCGTTCTGGCAGGCAGCTTGGAAGAAGCAAGGAATAAGCTTCAGGCAGACCCCATCGATTTAATTTTGTTGGATGTCAACCTGCCTGATGGGTCAGGATATCAATTGTGCAGTGAGATCCGGGCAGCCTCCCAGGTGCCCATTATTTTTTTGACAGCTTTGGATGAGGAAGCGAATGTGGTTGTCGGACTTGACCTAGGAGCGGACGACTATGTAACCAAGCCTGTCCGAACCAAAGAGCTTATTTCACGAATCAAAGCGGTATTGCGACGGAAAAACCAGAGCAAACAAGAAGTGAGCATATGGAAATCCGACAACATTCAACTGCGTATTTTAGAAGGAACTGTACTCAAAAATAATACTGAAATTACACTGACGGCGCTTGAATATCGACTATTACTGATGTTAATCTCCCACCCTAAGCAGATATGCAGCAGGAGTTCAATTTTGAACCATCTATGGGATCTTTCGGGCGAGTTCATTGATGATAATACGCTCTCAGTCCATATCCGGAGGTTAAGAGAAAAAGTGGAAGACATTCCCGCTGCACCACAATATATCGTAACCATTCGTGGGATCGGATATAAATGGAACGTGGAAGTCACAGGGAAATGAACATGATCGAAGTACTGCGTAATCCAGAGTGGAAATCCATCGCCGTTAAAGTGCTTGCACTGCAGGTTCTTTTGTCGTTATTAATGTTCTTTTACATGCACCACCAAGTCGAGAGTATCAATACAACCATTGTGAATCAAAATACCGCCCTGATCGGACATCTGTTGATGAAAGAGCCAGGGTTGGAAAATGAGGTGATTCACTTTATCACCCAAGGAGCTAAAGCAGATGAACTCGCTGAGGGCAAACGCATCCTCGCGCAATACGGTTATCAGGGAGATATCCCCATAGAAAATCAGCCAGTACTTTCGGGAAGATCATTACCCTTGAAAACAGCGGCTCAGGTATTGCTACTCCTAATCCCGCTCATGTTATTGCTGCTATGGGAATATCGCAAATTGTTTGACAAAATCAGAACGATTTCCTACGCAGCAGAGCAGGTTGTGGAAAATCAGTTTGACAACCTACTTCCCGAGAATGAGGAGGGAGAGTTCGGCTCGTTAGGCCGAAGCTTCAATGCGATGGCCGGAAGGCTAACCAACAGCCTGGAGCAACTCCGACAGGAAAAAGCCTTTCTGCGAAACCTGTTATCCGATATTTCACACCAGCTCAAAACGCCTCTTGCTTCCCTCATAGTGTTCAATGAAAATTTGCTCAGCGATCCCGGGATGGAAAAAAAAATGAGAATGACGTTTCTGGAGCGAAGCCGGCAGCAGCTTGACCGAATGGAATGGCTTATCGTGAGCCTGCTGAAGCTGGCGAGGGTCGAAGCTGGGGCCATCGGGTTTTGCAAAGAAAGAATCAGGCTACGGGAGTTAATGGAGAGTGCTGTCTATTCACTCCGAACAGTAGCAGAGCAAAAGCGACAGACCATCACAATTCGCGGCGGGGAGAATGCGTTTTTGCAAGCGGATGAAGAATGGCTGAAGGAAGCCTTTATGAATTTGATTAAAAATGCACTGGAGCACACCCCACAAGAAGGGGAGGTCCGTATTAAACTGGAAGAAAACGCACTATTTAATACGATCGTTATCCGAGACACAGGCGAAGGCATCCATCCCGATGATCTGCCTCATATTTTCAAGCGATTTTATAGAGGAAAGAACCATAACAAGCCCCATAGTTTAGGCATCGGTCTGGCTTTGACAAAATCGATCATCGAGGAACAAAACGGGATTATTACGGTGGAGAGCGTGCCTAGAGAGGGTGCTACATTCAGAATTTCGTTTTTCAAAAGATAATGAAGTGAAGAAGAAGCTTACGAAAATGTAAGCTTCTTCTTCACTTCATCGTAAGCTTCCACACCTATAATAACAATCAAGCAATGTTAATCACACAACGGAGGTACAACAAGGTGGAAATTTTGAAGACCGATAATTTATGTAAATCATATGGAAGTGCTGAGGCCAGAGTGGAGGCGCTGAAAAACGTTAATCTGTCCGTCAACCAAGGAGAATTCGTTGCAATCGTGGGCGCCAGCGGGTCTGGAAAAAGTTCCTTGCTGCATCTGCTCGGGGGCGTCGATCAACCGACAAGTGGTCAAGTCTTTATTGATCGTATGGATTTGTATTCACAAAGCGAGAAAGAACTCGCCATATTCAGAAGACGTAAAATCGGTTTTATTTTTCAATCTTACAATCTGATACCGGTCCTATCCACGGAAGAAAACATTAAGCTGCCAATGCTGCTGGAGAACAAAAAAGTGGACGAGGGCTATCTCGAAGAATTATTGAGCGTGTTGGGACTCAGCGATCGAAGGCAGCACCTTCCGTCCCAATTATCAGGCGGGCAACAGCAGCGAACTGCAATTGGGCGCGCATTGATTAACAAACCATCGATTATACTGGCCGATGAACCCACAGGCAATCTGGATAGCAAAAACAGTAAGGAAATCGTTGATCTGCTCACCTTCTCTGTCAAAAAATACAATCAAACCTTGATTATGATTACGCATGATTTGAATGTAGCCCAAAGAGCGGACCGCGTTGTAAATATAAAAGATGGCACACTCATGCAGCAACCCGGGGTGAGCGATCGTGAATAAGTATACCAGTCTTACCCAGAAGTATTTGCTCGGGCAAAAAAGAAGGTCACTGCTCACCGTCGTTGGTATTATTTTGTCTGTGACACTACTTACAGCCATCGGAACCATTGGCCTTAGCTTTAGGGACAAGGTAGTTCGGCAAACCGTTCAAGAGTATGGGAATTACCATGTTTCTTTTAACGGAATACCCGGAGAAGCCATCTCTAAAGTTGTCAATCATGCATCGGTGGAGAGTGCCGGAATTGTTAGTAGGGAAGGATATTCGGTCCTTAGTAAAACGAGTGAGAAAGAGAAGCGAGAAAATCCATTTGCTGCGCCTTATCGGTATTTGAATCTCAAAGGTTATAACACCGATGCGATGAGCAAACTCCAGATCCAGTTGGATGCGGGCAGACTGCCCAAGAATTCGCATGAAGTTATCCTACCGACGTTGAGTCTGGATAGCTTTCCGACGAAACCGAAACTGGGTGATTCGATTAAGCTAACTCTGGGAGAACGGATTGTCGCATCAACAGGGGAGATCAAACCAATCAATGGTTTGGGAGATCTCGGCTGGGATCAGGATGAAGGTTTTCGACCCCAAACAGAGAGGGAATTTACCGTCGTAGGGTTTAGTAACCCAGGCATTAAGGGTTCCTGGTCGGCCAACTTCATATTATCGGCGATCACTTACGAAGATAACCAAGCGATCGAACCAGATAAAAAATATTTCATTTACGTCAAAATGAAATCGATGGATCAAATCGAAGCAAAGACAAAAGCTATCCTTTCATCACTGAATATTGAGAAAGTGGATCAAGGTTCTGCCATAAAACTAGATAGGGCTATCGACATTAAAAATGTTCGGATTGAGTACAATAATGAACTGCTCAAGTTATATGGCAAAAGCATCTACGAAGGTGTAAACCATAGTTTACTATACGCATTCGCTGCGATCATACTTATTATTATGGGTTGTACGAGTGCGGTAATTTATAACACGTTTCATATTTCTGTCTTGGAGCGCACTTCCCAATTCGGTATGCTGCGTTGCATAGGAGCTACCCCATCACAAATACGCAAATTAGTTCTCAAAGAGGCGACAATTCTCAGTCTGATTGGCATTCCCATAGGACTATTCACGGGAACTGTCTTTATGAAGCTACTGTTTTACAACATTAGCTTTTTGGCACTAGGTTTTCTGAATGATATGCAAATGGTCATTTCCCTACCGATCCTGATGATTGCTGGTGCACTTGGACTGCTGACTGTGTATCTTTCTGCGATCGGACCGGCTAGACTGGCAGCCAATGTATCCCCACTTGAAGCGATAAATGGCTTGGGCAGCACAAAGGTGGACAATGTAACATCCATCCGTAAATCGATGCTGGTGAAAAAGCTGTTTGGTATGGAAGGCCAATTTGCTAGTCGAAACATACGACGGAATAAAAAACGTTTCCGCATCACAGCCTTTTCCATGGTTATCAGTATGCTTTTATTTATTGTCTTTAGCGGCTTGACAGAATTCTTAGGACAGACGTCTCAATCGGGGATCGAATATTCCTACTCAGTTCAATATGAAGGGAATTCCAAGCGGATCGATGATTCCGTATATTCAGATATTGTCAAAACTGACGCAGTTGAACATGCCTATAAGTTATACACCCATCAAGTGATGGCAATCCTTCCGAAGGATAAAGTGAATCCCAAATACTATGAACTCAGGAAGGGAATGTATTCTGTTGAAGAAGGAGAGGGGTATCGAACTGACAACAATTACCTCCAATCCTTCGGAGATAACGGACTCGATGCTCTGAAATCCAAACTAACGGCTGGCACGATCGACAAGGATAAGATGAACCAGGAGAATGGCGTCATTCTCAATCAGAAGTTACGAATCATAACGACGGAGGAAGGCAAACAGATTATCATCGACCAAACCCAGTTTAAGGTTGGGGATCATATCCAAGTACGTACTTTAGAGGGGGGGGATCAAAAATACAAGACACTGACGGTGACTGGAATCGTTGATCAAGGGGTGTTATCGAAAGATTATAATGAGAGTGCTATGCTTGAATTCATTACGACACCTGAAGTCATAGAGAAAGTTACAGGTAACGATGCTTATTCAAGGATCTTTATTCTTGCGAAAACCGATACTTCCAACAAACCGATCACGGATTACCTCAAGTCCCTAACCGAAAAAGACGCAGGTTACAGCTATATGGATAATGTGATGGCGCGTGCAAAGGCCAAAAACGATGCCACCACAGCAAGCATCTTTTTGTATGGTTTTATCGGTGTAATTGTCCTTATTGCATTCCTGAACATATTGAATACCGTCAGCACAAATCTCATTCTGCGAACCAAAGAATTCGCGGTTCTCAAGGCCATTGGCATGACACATAGAAATGTAGGCAAAATGATCTTGCTGGAAGGATTATTTTACGGCATGTACGCTGCAATTTACGGCAGCACCCTCGGAACGGTTCTGAGTTATGGTTTGCATCGGCTCTTAAGAGGTGTATTGGATATAGACTGGACAATTCCATGGGGTAGCATTGTCCTTGCTTGTGCAGGTGCCATAGCCACAACGCTGATTGCCACAGTTTGGCCAATGTATCGATTAAATCAAACGAGTATCGTGGAGGCTTTGAGGAAGGAAACATAGAAAAATATAAAACACAGATCGCTTAGAAAGTCGCATAAGTAGCGGCTTTTTTTGTTTTAAAGATAGATTTTTTTGTCTTTGGATGAGCGCAAAAACTTGATGTGAAAAAGTAAAAATAGTCAGCAAAATGATCAATGCTTTTCCAGCATCTCAGAGAAGATCAAACAAGCAAACTTTTCATTTGTAGCTAGTTGCAATAGATAGTAAATGAAATCTCTCTCAATTTTACTCAAAAAAAAATAAATGGGGTTGACTTTTTCTTTAGTTGAGGGGGGGACTTGACACGCGTGTGTTATGATCGAAAAGTTGGAAGTTCTCCTCTACTTTATTTGGAAGTTCTGGGCTATAACGTTCGCTTCCGAGTTTACTTTTAGAAAGATTTTAGAGAGAGAATGAGATAAAGATGCAAGAGGAGGTTCAGATATGGAAATAACTCAATGCACTGCCTGTTACCGTGGTTCTGCTGCACGAGCTTTCTAATAAAGGTATTCTGTACTGCGTAGTGTCATGCGGTAAAAATTAGAAAGTCTTAGAGGAGTGAAGGTTTTGCAATCAGGAACTATTTCAGAAGAGCAAAAGGTCCCAAATGTTAAAGTTTTACCCATAATGTTTGCATTAATGCTTGCAGGTATCATAGGTACGTTTAATGAAACGGCAATTAATATCGCTATCAGTGATTTAATTAATCAGTTTGCGATTACGGAATCCACAGTCCAGTGGTTAACAAGTGGTTATTTACTTACACTTGGAATTTTAGTTCCACTTTCAGGATTATTAAATCAGTGGTTTACAACGAGGCAACTTTTCCTGACATCCGTCATTATTTCAATTGTAGGATCAGCTATTGGTGCTATGGCAGGAAGTTTCGATATATTGCTGTTTGGAAGGATACTTCAAGCTGCTGGAGCAGCTCTACTCTTTCCATTGATGTTTAATACTGCTCTCATTATATTCCCAGCTGAGAAACGTGGAAAAGCGATGGGACTGGTTACTCTTGTGTTTACAGCAGGACCTGCTTTAGGTCCAACCACCTCAGGTCTATTGATTGATAATCTGAGCTGGCACTGGATATTCTGGGTATCGTTAATGACACTGGTGGTTGCTTTGGTAGTTGGCGTTACATTTATAAAGAATGTAGCACCAATAACTAAACCACGTATTGATATATACTCTCTGGTCTTGTCGACAATTGGTTTTGGCGGACTTGTTTACGGTATTAGTACTGCTGGAGAGGGAGACCATGGCTGGAGTAACCCTGTGACCATTATATCTCTAATAGCTGGTGTTATTGCATTGATACTATTTGTCATTCGCCAAATGAACATGAAAGAACCACTTATGAACTTAAGAACGCTTAAAAATCCGATGTTTGCTATCGGTACGTTGCTAGTATTCATTTGTATGAGTGTTGATCTCGCAGCCATGTTTATTCTTCCTATGTTTTTGATTCGTGTTCTTGAATTAAGTGCTTTGACAGCTGGGCTGACTCTTCTTCCAGGCAGTATCATTTCAGCTGTGCTTTCTCCAGTTGTAGGGTCACTCTTTGACAAATTCGGACCTAAATTTTTGGTGGTTCCTGGTCTAATCTTAACTGGGGCCACCCTATGGTTCTATTCTGATATTACGGTTGCATCGTCAATCACTTTAATTGTCATCCTGCATACCTGCCTGATGGTTGGAATTATTATGGTGTGGATGCCTGCTCAGACGAATGGGCTTAACCAGCTGCCCTCCGAGATGTACCCGGATGGTACGGCTATTATGAATACGTTGCAGCAAATTGCAGGAGCGATCGGTATTGCTATGGCGGTTAGTGTCATGACAACCGGAATAGCAGACTTTATGAAGAATGTTGCTGATCCTTCAAACCCAGCTAATGCAACAATGGCATTGACTGCAGGTATGCAAAACGCATTATTCTTCACGATGTTTGTAGCCCTTGCCGGCCTTGTTCTTGGCGTATTTGTTAGACGAGTGAAGGTTCATAAGTGGTCAGGAGACTCCGATTGGTCATAATGCTTGTCTTGAAGCATCGTTGACCTAACCATAGGATTAATAAAAGATGTAAAAGCGAATAGATGATTTACGAATATCTATTCGCTCCTCTTTATCATTCCATTGTATGTTGAATTAGAATAGTTTGAGAGTCTTTTATCTCATGATCCATATTAAAACCTAATACGTGTAAAGAGGAGAGTGTTCGTAATGTCAAACCTTAGTAAAGTAATTTCACTTACCGATGAAGAGCAAAAACTTCTCCAGAATGCTACGGAATTAGTTCCATTTTTAAAGGAATATGGTACGAAAATTGATAAAGACATGCACATACCGGAAGAAGTTATCGAAAAGCTTTCAAGTGCGGGACTCTTTAAACTTAGAACACCGAAGAAATATGGTGGATTTGAAGTTAGCATAAGAGCAATGATTGAAATTGTCTCCGAAGTGGCGAAAGGCAATGGTTCTGTTGGATGGGTGATTCAAAATATAAACGGAAATAACTATAGTGCCTCCCAACTACTGCCCTCAGAAGTGGTGGACAGAATATTCAGAGAAGCCAATGAGGTGAAATTTTGCTCGGTACTACTGGCGATTAAATCGGTTGTGAAGAAGGTGGATGGAGGCTATTTGGTTGAGTATGGCCGTTGGGCATTCGGTTCTGGTTCAAAGCATGCCACACACGCGTTGTTAAATCTAAAAGATGCTAGTACAATGCAACAAGATCCAAAAATGCAGCTCGCTGTTGTTCCCATGGATGAAATTAAAATTGTTGATGATTGGCACACGATGAGCTTAAAAGGATCGGCAAGTAATAGTTTAGAAATGAATTGCGTATTTATTCCTAATGAATGTGTTGCTGACGAAGATTTTGAGCAAGTGAATGAGGCTATATTACAACATTTAAAGGGCGAAGATCGATATAAGCATTATTTATTTCTGATTACCAGCCTTACAACAGGAATAAGCACCATTCTTGGACTTGGTAGAGGGGCACTGGAGTATTTTATTGAAAGAGCACCTAAAAAAGGAATTGCTATGACCATTCACAAATCCCAGGCAGAAGTTGGACATATCCAGTACAAAGTAGGTCTAGCAGCCATGAAGATAGAATCTGCTCATCTTCAGATCAATCGATCCATTGAAATTCTAGAGAATCATATACGAAATAATGAACTATTAGATCAAGAAGACTTTGTACGAATCCAAACGGATATTGGGTACGCAGCTATGCTATGTTCGGAGGCTGTTGAAATGCTGATGGTAGAAAGCGGTGGTAGTGCAATCCTGAATTCGAATCATTTATCTCAAATATATCGTGATATTAGAGGAGCAGCTAACCATGCGTTTACAACAGCCTCTACCTGCCTAGAGCTATACGGGAGAGTGCTTTTAGGATTACAGCCACAGCATATTGTAACGATTAGCAGCGCTCATGTAGTAAAAGATCTGTTAGTTAAGCAGGAACATGTATACTAAACAGAGAAGATGAAAGTTAAATTCGTCCAATGACTAAATAGGACGTCACTGATATAAGCAATGGGGTTCATTATAGAAACTTAATAAATGAGAATTAAATATGCCCTGATAGGATCAAGAACGTTGATCTATCAGGGTTTTTCGCGTGTATACTCAAAAAATAATTACCTTAGCCACATATGATAAACCAATGTGAAACATACAAGAGGATAGAATTGTTCATGCATAAGTTAATTTTCTACATTCTTTGTTTAAGAAGCTTAACTTAGAATGAAAGAGTCATTTTAATGGAGGCTATAGCAGACTCATTTAAGGATTGAAAAGGCTGTACACTTCCTGAAAAGAGAGGTTTATACACGGTAACAAGTGTAAATTACAAGCTTATTTCTATCCCGTTTATTTATATAATGTCTATATACATAATCGGAGACAACCATATTTACAAGGGAGGGATTTTGTTGAATAACGAACAAAGGAAAAAATTATGGTATAAAGAGCCTGCCTCAGAGTGGAATGAGGCACTTCCTATTGGTAATGGTCGATTGGGTGCGATGATCTTCGGTGGGATATATGAAGAGAAGATTCAGCTAAATGAGGATACGGTATGGTACGGTGGACCGCGGGATAGAAATAATGAAGACGCGCTGCCTCATTTGCCGCAGCTGCGGGAGCTGCTGATGCAAGGACGGCTGAAGGAAGCCGAGGAGCTTGCAGCACTGACAATGCCGGGTCTGCCGGAAGCCCAGCGGCATTATTTGCCGCTCGGTGACTTGCTCCTTACTATGGGTGGACATGACCAGGATGCTGCCGATTACTGCCGGGAGCTGGATCTGTCTGACGGAGTGGCCCGGGTCAGTTATCGTTTAGGCAATGTAAACTGCTCCCGGGAGCTGTTCGCGAGCCATCCCGATCAGACGATTGTGCTGCGGTTTACGGCTAATAAACCAGGTGCTATCTCACTGAAGGCCCGATTCAACCGCAATCGGTGGAAGTATATGGAGAAGACTGAAAAATGGGGTCATGACGGACTGGTCATGAGAGGCGAATGCGGAGGTGAAGGGGGAAGTCAGTTCCGGGTGGTGCTTAAGGCTGTCCTTGAAGGGGGAAGCTGCCGGACTGTTGGTGAACATCTCCTTATTGATAAGGCGGACAGTGTAACTCTATTGCTTATGGCAGCCACTACCTTTCGATACAGCGACCCCGAGACACACTGCAAATCACATTTGGGCACACTAGAGAAGCTGTCCTATAATGAATTACTCGTAAAGCATACTCAGGATTACAGAGCACTATATGATCGGGTGGAGCTGGGGCTCGCGGGAATTGATGGGGTAATGGAGCAACTGCCAACTGATGAAAGGCTAAGCAGGGTCAAAGAAGGGAAGGTGGATAATGGTTTAGTCGCCCTGTACTTTCAGTATGGACGCTATCTGCTCATTTCCTCCAGCCGTCCCGGTTCTTTGCCGGCCAATTTGCAGGGAATTTGGAATGACAGCTTTCTTCCGCCATGGGACAGTAAATTTACGATCAACATTAACACTCAGATGAACTACTGGCTGGCGGAAAATTGTAATTTAGCGGATTGTCACGAGCCTTTATTTGAGCTGATAGAGCGGATGAGAGAACCTGGCCGCCGCACAGCTAGAGTCATGTATGGCTGCCGTGGCTTTACAGCCCATCATAATACAGACATCTGGGCGGATACCGCCCCGCAGGATACTTATTTGCCGGCTTCCTTCTGGCCGATGGGCGCAGCATGGCTCTGCCTGCATCTTTGGGAGCATTATCGTTTTGGAAGGGACCGTCTCTTTCTGGAACAGGCTTATGAAACCATGAAGGAGGCGGCAGAGTTTTTACTGGATTATTTAATAGAAGATACAGAAGGAAGGCTGGTCACTTGTCCTTCTGTATCTCCCGAGAACCGCTATACCCTTCCCGGAGGGGAGAGTGGTGTACTCTGTGTAGGAGCCTCTATGGATTTTCAAATCATTAGAGCGTTGTTCGGCGCTTGTATAAGAAGTTGTGAAATTCTGAACCGCGATCAGCCGTTTGCTGTAGAACTTGCCGCCACACTGGAACAGCTGCCGAGGCCACAGATCGGCAAATATGGACAGGTTCAGGAATGGATGGAGGATTATGAAGAGCCGGAACCGGGTCACCGTCATATTTCCCATCTGTTTGCCCTCTATCCTGGCGACGAGTTTAACCAGAAGCAGTCGCCAGAATTTGCAGCTGCATCACGTGTAACATTGGAGCGTAGGCTGAGCGCAGGCGGCGGGCATACGGGATGGAGCCGTGCCTGGATCATTAATTTCTGGGCGCGACTTCAGGATGGGGAGAAAGCCTTCTCCAATGTGTTAGCGTTATTAAATCATTCGACACTGCCTAATTTGTTCGACAATCATCCGCCGTTTCAAATAGACGGCAACTTTGGTGGAACGGCAGGTATCGCCGAGATGCTGTTGCAGAGTCATACGGAAGAAATCCTGCTCCTGCCAGCACTGCCGGCAGCTTGGGATAGTGGATTCGTCCGCGGTCTTAGAGCGCGTGGAGGATTTACTGTAAGCATGCAGTGGTCGGAAATGAAGGTAGTAGAGGCTAGGATAGAGTGTACAGCAGCGGGCCTATGCAGAATAAGCGGGCCCGGCCTGGCGAAGGTAGAATTTATGGCTGAAGCAGGACAGACTTATTCCTTCTCCTCGAATGAGGAAATTCATTTTTAGCCTTATATATAACCTCAAACTTCTATATTCAGTAAGCCAAACGGCGATTTCTCAAATATAGAGAAAGGATGTGATTTTTCGATCCTTTCTCTATATTTCTACGCGAAACGGTAGCTTTGCCGCCAGAGGGCGGCTTCAGCCGTTTACGCTTGTGTAGGAGGGAATCGTTGTTTGGCTTTTTTGTATGCATGGGATCTTTGTGGGATAAGAAATTATACACGACAAAAAGGTGTAAATTACAAGCAGTCACCCTCCCTATATATTCCTATAATGATCCTATGCGAATAACAACAATCAGGAGGTAGGATCAAGATGTCCATGGCGATCAAACGAAGTACAGATCGACCTCAGAGGAAATGGTGGAATCAACGCCGGAAAGAGGGCGTTATCGGGTGGATCTTTCTAGCACCGGAAGCGATAGGCATTATTATATTGGCTATCTTCCCGCTTATCTTTTCGTTATTTCTAAGCTTTACCGACTGGAATCTGGTGAACGGGTTTGAGGGGATGAAATGGGTCGGGTTTGACAATTTCACACGATTGGCAGAGGATTCAAAATTTCTAAAGGCGCTTCAGAATAATATCTTTTTTACGGCTATAACGGTTCCCGTTGGTCTAATAGCAGCAATGATTATGGCTGTTATTATTCATACCAAGGCCTATGCCAAGGATTTGTTTAAAGTGTTGTTTTTTATTCCTTATATTTGCTCTACCGTAGCGGTTGCTGCCGTGTGGGCAGCCTTGTACCATCCGTCAAGCGGGCCGATCAATCGCTTTTTGATGCAAATAGGTCTGGAGCATCCGCCGAAATGGCTTGTGGACTCCCATTACGCGATTATAGCCATTATGGTCATTGCGATCTGGCAGGCACTCGGATACCAGATGATTATTTTTATGGCGGGCTTGACTCAAATTTCGGAGGATCTATATGAAGCAGCCGACATAGACGGAGCAAACGGAATCCAGAAATTTTGGTTTATTACGATGCCTCTACTAGCTCCAACCACGTTATTCCTGACCATTACAACGATAATAAGCTCCTTTAAAGTGTTTGATTTGATTAAGTTTTTAACCGATGGCGGACCAAACGATGCTTCAACGGTTATTGTTTACCGGATCTATGAAGAAGGCTTCATTAATTTTAATATGGGATATGCTTCAGCGATGTCATGGATTCTTTTCCTGCTCGTGATTTTGGTGACCTCAGTCACATGGATTTTTCAAGCGAAAGAAAAAAGGGCTTAGAAGAGGGGGTGAACGAATGAAGGCTAGAAAATGGGATTGGAGCCGTATAATCGTATCTGTTGTGCTTGGCGGTTTGTCTATCTTCTTTATTATTCCACTGGTATGGATGCTCTCTGCCTCCGCCAAATTTGAACGTGATGTCATGGTATACCCTATTCAATGGATTCCAACGGACTGGAATTGGATTAGTAATTTTCACAAGGTGTGGCTTGAGAATGTCCCGTTTGGTCTATTTTATTGGAATTCCCTGAAGCTTTCTGTTATTGCTACCGTATTTACCCTTCTTTTTTCGTCTATGGCCGCGTTCTCTTTTGCCAAATTGAGAGCACCCGGGAAAGGCCTGATGTTTGGAATGATGATGTCCTTTATGATTATTCCTGAACAAGCGACACTGGTTCCCAGATTTATTATGATAAAATGGATGGGTTTATATAATACGCATACTGGCATTATCGTCATGCTGATGTTTTCCATGTACTTTACGTTCTTAATGCGTCAGTTTATGGTAGGTGTTCACAATGAATTTATTGAATCGGCCAAAATTGACGGTGCAGGCTATGTTCGGATTTATGCCCAAATTTTATTGCCTCTTAGCAAACCTATATTGGCCACAGCAGGGATTATTAAGTTTATCTGGACCTGGAATGATTACCAGAACCCGCTTATCTTTCTGTTTACGAAGGAGCTATATCCGCTGCCACTCGGGATACAGTTCTTCCGTCAGGAATATTCAAACAACGTTTCACTAATGATGATGGCCGCAGTTTCGGCGATTATTCCGCTGATTATTGTGTTTATTGCCCTGCAAAAACAAGTGATTAACGGTATTACAGTCGGCGGTGTAAAAGGATAGCAGAACAGGATGTAATGGAATTACACACGAAAAAGAGCGCATCAGGTTACACGGTAAAACGCTTACAAATGAGTATGATAAAGATGCAGCACATTCTATATAAGAAAAAGGGGATACAGCGCATGAAGAAGGCATCTATCTTTCTATTCCTGAGCTTAATGTTGATTTTGGCCGCTTGCGGCAATAATGCCGGGAAAAACGAAAGCGGTACCAGTAAGCCGGAAAATCAAGCCGGAGAAAATTCGTCAGCTGAAAAGGTTACGATTAAATTGTATACCAATGCTAAAGGCGACCCGGGAGAACCGATGATGAAGCTGGTGGCCGCTTTTAATGAGCAGAATGATCATATTAATGTAGAGCATGTGGCACTTGTACAAAATAATGACTCCAGAGAAATGCTTCAAAAGCTTGATGTTCTCTCAGCATCAGGTGAAGAGGTGGATGTCGTTCTGCTTAACAACGAAGGCTTTGTGCTAGAGCGTGCGGGTAATGGGATGTTATATCCTTTAGATGAATTCTTTACAGCAAGCAATATCAATCCTGACAATGAATATTACCGCAACCCGATTTTTGAAGGCAAGCACTATGCTGCGATGACAGATGCCAGCTTCTGGTTTGTTGCCTTAAATGAAACACATCTGAAGGAAGCCGGTCTTAAGGTTCCCGGTTTTGACTGGACATGGGATGACTTTAGAGAATATTCCAAAAAGCTTGCAGCGAGCGGTGAAAACCGCTACGGCACCTACTTTCATACCTTTGGAGAATACGCTAATCTGATTGCTTACACGGATTTCAAAAATCCTCAGCTAAAAGAAGATGGTACCCTGCTCTTCGATGATCCTTCCTTTGAATATTGGTTTAATTTACGCCGGGCGATGGAGGTAGAAGACAAATCGGTAAAACCTCTCGCTGATGTACTTGCTGCTAAGCAGCACTGGGCTACTGATTTTATGAATGGAACTACCAGCATGCTTCCTATTGCAGGTTACGCATTGGATGAAGCTTTTTTAAACACAGAAAGCTATCCTAGAGATTTTAAGATCACTTTTGCACCATTGCCTCGTTCCTCTGAGGCTGCAGAACCTGGGTTGACAAGCATAAGCGGTAGCTTTCTGACCATGCATAAAAACTCCAAGCAGAAAGAAGCTGCATTTGAGTTCATCAAATTCGCAACGATGGAAGGAGCCGAACTGTCGGGAAGAATCCCTGGCTGGAAGAAGGCAGATGGAAAAGCGGTTCTGGCGAAGATTATTGGTGATAAATCAGATTTGGTGGATAATCAAGTGCTCTCAAATGTACTGTTCGATGAACGTGTGCATACGGCAGGCTCTTCAACTGTGAGTGTAG
The DNA here is from genome assembly GCF_059609455.1 of Paenibacillus liaoningensis. NCBI lineage: Bacteria > Bacillati > Bacillota > Bacilli > Caryophanales > Paenibacillaceae > Paenibacillus > Paenibacillus liaoningensis. The sequence continues at coordinate 378,660 of NZ_JCAALU010000002.1, read as the reverse complement.
CTTACCAGCAGCAATTGAAGAAAGTGGCTGAAGCAGGAATCAATAAATATTTACTCGATAACTCCACTTATGAACAAGCAGAGAAATACATGATGGATGAAGGTCAAAAAATAATTGCCGCTAATCCATAACCATAACGAAAGGGGAGATCGAATTTATTTCGATTCCCCTATTTTTCTTTAGATAGTCCTCGTGTAGTATCAGAAGAAAGCAGACTTTGGGGGAATACAGCATGAGGTGGTTGTATCGGATATCGTTTTACCGGAGGATTCAGGCAGCATTGCTGCTGTTTTTGATTATCCCGTTGCTGTTCATTTCAGGGTTCTCCTATTTTGCTAACAAACAGTCCAGCGAAGTTAATGCACATGCAAATATGAAGGGGATCACTGGCATAATGGCAAATGATCTATCTAAAACCGCAAATGATATTTTGTATACGGTAAATCAATTTACGACACCTCAGGCTAACGGTATATTTTACGACTTAAGAAAGCTTAATCAATTGCAGCACTTTGATCATTTTGAGGATTATCAAAATTATACGGATTTAAATGAGAGCATGACCATTCTGGTGGGTAAACTCTCGCTGCTGCATGTTGATACTTTTTTTATTAATGAAGCGGACTACCCACTTGTCGGTTCTCTAACAACTGAAGATATTAAGCTGCTAAGAATGGATAGGCAATTCGAGCACATGACTACAGCCGAGGCAGCTTCCGGAGTTGTGCAATGGTTCCGGTCAGAATGGCCTGAGATTATGCAGAAAAGGGTAGCGGAACAATACTATTATTATTGCAAAAAATCCGTTTACGATCCTGTACAAGACCGAATACTGGGCACTTTGTTTATTGGGATTCCCGAGTCTTATTTTATCCAATTATTTAAAAATACAACAAATGGAAAATTTTCGCTGTATAGCGAGGAGAATTTGCTCATAGCCGGGATGGATGGGAGTGCCCCGCTTCTGCCGGCAGCTGCGCAAAAAGGCTGGATGCTGGAGAAGACAGAGGTAGCAGGAACTCCATGGAAGCTGACCTTTGAAGTGGATATAAAAGAGGTTACAGGCGAGATTACACAGCGCTTTTCCTTTTTACTGATGGGCATATTAATTGTTTTATTTATATTTCTCTTTATATCTTTTGTGATTGCCAGGGGGCTTAATCGTCCGATAGGAAAGCTGATGCGCGTGGTTAAGCAATATGGAGAAGGGAATACTTCGGTCCGCTACAGTGTGAAGGGGCAAGATGAAATCGCTCAGCTCGGCAGCGCGGTTAATCATATGCTCAATAATATTCATTCCTTAATGAGAAAAATTGAGGAGGAACAAGAAGAGAAGCGAACGATCGAATTGTATGCTCTTTTTTCGCAGATTCAACCGCATTTCTTGCTTAACACATTAAATTCGATTAAATGCAATCTGGCCTTGGAGGGAGATTTCTCTAATAGCGAGAACATTGATTCCTTAATGATTTTATTGCGGGCCCATTTGCGGGTAAATGAACCTTTGTTTTTATATGAGGAATGTAATCTGTTAACAGAATATATGTCCATCATGCGGCTGCGAAACCGGATAAACATTAAGCTCGATATCGTGCTGCCTGAACAATACCGTCAATTAATTGTACCGAGACTGCTGCTTCAGCCCCTGGTAGAGAACAGTATCATTCATGGAATAAAACGAAATCATTCAAATCCCTGCATTCGTGTGGCCGTCGAATCGGCGGCTAATCAAACGATAGAAATCCGGGTGGAGGACAACGGCAGCGGGATCAGTAAAGAGGAATTACAGCAGCTGAGTGGAAAGCTGATTTCAGGAGAACAGTCGACAGATGAAAAAGGCGTAGGTCTTCACAATGTGAAAAGGCGTTTATTTCTCAGCTATGGTGAGGGAACATCGTTTACTGTTTCGCCAAATTACCCAAAGGGTTTTGTATGTATTTTACGGATACCCGGAATGAATAGTTGGAAAGGAAATGTAACATGGCCAAAGTGATGCTAATTGACGATGATGTGCCGGTTGTTGAATATTTGCAAAGGCTTGTTCCCTGGGAAAGTCATGATCTGTCGGTCTGTGCTGCAGCCTTTTCAGTTAGTGAAGCCAAGGAATTATTTATGAAAGAGTATCCGGACATCCTGCTTACGGATATTGGATTACCTGATGGAAACGGCATAGAGCTCGCTCAATATTTCCGGTCTGTATATCCCGAGCTGCGGATTATTTTTTTAACTTGCCATGAGGATTTTCATTATCTTAAAGAAGCAATGAGTATTGAAGCGGATGATTATATCGTCAAAGACGAATTAAGCCCTGATAAAATTATTCAAAGTGTTGAAAAAGCGGTTGCAAAAATGAAATCTGCCCAAACCGAACTGGAGAAGATAGCCTATAAAAGCGATGTTGAGCGGAATAAGGATCTATTAATCCAGCGTTTCTTTCTTGAAATTCTTAAGGCTTCTGAGCCCGAGTCATTATTAAAGCAAGGAGAAAGACTCGGGATCGAGTGGGTATTTCCTAATTATATGGTTATTTTATGCCATCTTGATATAGGCTCTATGCTGAACGTTTATCATCGAAACAACCTGGAGCTGGTCAAATATGCAGCGTACAACATAGCCAAAGAACTAACGGAAGGAACCGGGATTACTCCGATTCAAGCCGAAGGGCTGCAGTTATGGTTTATTGCTAACCTCTCCGGCAACTCAGATGAACAATTAGCTGTCAGCGGGCATCTCAACCACATTCATGAGAAAATTTTGGAATTTCTAAAAATTAATTGCTGTTTCTTAATCTCCCTTCAGCCCGTTGGACTGGCTCAACTGAAGTCGAAGGTTGAAGAGATTATCAGGAAACAGCAAAGCTCGTATTACGAATCTGCGTGGTTGATTACAATTGACGGGCCTGAAAGCCAATCTGCAACAAGAAATGATATAGATTTAACTGCTATTGAACCCTATTGTCAGAAATGGGCAGCCGCATTAAGCGAGTTTAACAGATCCCTTGTCCTCATATATGCAAGCACCATCGAAAAGCTTATTCGTGAAAAAAAACCGGAAGCTAAACAAGTTCAGGATTTGCTGATCCGCATGCTGCAACAGGCGGTATATCAATTAAAGGGGACAATGGATGAGCGGCTTCAACAGGAAATAAAGCAAGCGTTGAATTTAGGAGAGGCACTTGTGATTATTAGTGTTTTTTCAGACGACTTTATGGAGAAGAAGCGCTCGGCTTACACAGACAATCAGAACACAAATCCTGATCTTAAGGTAATAAACGCTTTTATTTATCAGTATATCTACAAAAATGTTACTTCTATTGATATTGCGCAATATCTGCATCTTAACCCAAACTACTTCTCACGATATTTCAAGAAACTGGCCGGTTTGAATTTTACGGATCATGTGCATCTTCTGAAAATGGAGGAAGCCAAACGATTGCTTGGCGGGCAAAATGAAACGGCAGAGAATGTAGCTTATATGCTGGGATACTCAGACCGTGCGTATTTTTCTAAAGTATTTAAAAAGTACACGGGCATGAGCCCAAGCGAGTTCAAACAAAAATAGCTGAACAAGGGGAGGAAACGAAAATGATGAAGGAACTTATCAAACCGAAATATGGGTTGGAACCTTGGATTGCTGACCTGGGGGACGGGACTTACAAAAACCCTGTATTGCACGCCGACTATTCTGATCCTGATGTCATTCGGGTAGGTGAAGATTTCTACATGACGGCTTCCAGCTTTGGACATATTCCAGGACTTCCGATTCTGCATTCAAAGGATCTGGTAAATTGGCGTCTTATCAATCATGCCCTGCAGCGTATGCCACTGGAAGGTTACGACAGACCTCAGCATGGGAATGGTGTATGGGCACCGAGCCTCCGGTATCATGACAACCGGTATTGGATTTTTTATGGTGACCCTGATGTAGGTATTTTTATGACGACCGCCGAGGACCCAGCAGGAGAATGGTCGGAGTTGCATCTTGTACACGCCGGCAAAGGCCTCATTGATACTTGCCCTTTCTGGGATGAAGATGGACAAGCCTATTTAATTCATGCATTTGCCAAAAGCCGCAGCGGCCGTAAGCATCGGTTGTGTCTGCGTCCTATGTCCACTGATGGAACAAGACTGTTGGGCGAAGGCCGAATTATCTTCCATGATTCTGAGCGGCATCCCACACTGGAAGGTCCAAAAATGTACAAAAGACAAGGATACTATTATGTGTTTGCTCCTGCAGGTGGTGTGGAGAACGGCTGGCAAGCCGTATTTCGGGCTACCAGCCCTTATGGTCCTTATGAAGAGCGTGTTGTGCTTATTCAGGGAGCATCAAAGGTAAATGGCCCTCATCAGGGGGGATGGGTAGAATTAGAATCCGGGGAATCATGGTTTCTGCATTTTCAGGATAAAGGTGCCTACGGCAGAATTGTGCATATGCAGCCTGTTGCATGGGTCGATGGCTGGCCGATTATGGGGAATGCTGTGGATGGTAATGGTGTGGGAGAACCGCTCGAACGCTACCGTAAACCTGATGTAGGTAGTCAGCATTCGTGTGAAGTTCCGGCCACATCTGATCATTTTGCAGCCTCTACTCTTGGCGTGCAATGGCAGTGGCAGGCCAATCCGTCTGACAACTGGTACTCCCTGTCGGAGCGGCCAGGTTGGCTAAGATTGGTTGCCCAGCCACGACTGAATGCGGAGGATACGTTGTTTCATGCTCCTCATCTGTTGTTACAGAAGTTTCCCGCACCTTCATTCAGAGCCTCTGCTTTGCTGGACATTTCAGCTGCTTCAGATGGAATGGAGACAGGATTAATTGTATTTGGATATCAGTATGCTGCTTTTCGTGTTTGCTGCAGCAAATCTATGAATACAAGAAAATTGCAACTGGTACACGGTAACGAGGATCAGGAAACGGTGATTTGGGAAGCTCCCATTGAAGCAAATCATGTTGTATTGCGGGCAGACGTCTACCCTGAAGCCCGCTGCTCCTTTGGATATAGTTTAGATGGGGAGCACTTCGAAGCTCTGAACGCACCGTTATTTCAAGCAACAGTCAGCAAATGGGTAGGAGCTAAAATAGGGGTGTATGCTAAATCGGATGTTGTCAAAGATCAGACGGCAAGCGCCATTAAGGAACAGGCATCACCTGGGTGGGCTGAATTTGGCTGGTTTACAGTTAGCGCACTGGACAATGGCTGACAGGCCTATATGTCTGTTAAATCCGATTCCTCGATTCGCATCTGTAACAAGGGCTACTTGCTTATCTTGTAACTTTGGGAAATGAAGTCGTGCCATGAGGAGCATGACTTCAAGATGATTAATTGATGACTTGATTCCGTTTCAACAAACCCCATAACTGATCAGCTACCTCAATAGGAGATTGTGGCATGTTATTGAGAATCCACCATTCGATTACCCCTACAAATGCCGAGCCCATAAATTGAGTCACTAGCTCCTTGCTGTAATTTTGATTATTGCCACCCATATCAATGTGGAGTTTGATGTGACTCGTAACGAGCTCTAGCATCCGTTCACGAAATATAGGTATTCCTTTATTCGCAAGCATAGATGCATAAAATCGATGGTTCTCTGCAAAATAATTCATAACGGGCAAAAAGGAGGATTTTATCAAATCGACAGTCTCCCCGCTTGCATTTGTTTCAGTCGTAACCGAAATCATTTTATTTAGGTTTTCGTCTATGCATTTGTTCAGAAGGTCGTATTTATCATCAAAATGAAAATAAACGGTGCCTCTATTGATATTAGCCCGATCTGCAATATCGTTGATCGTAATGCTTTCAAAGTCCTTCTCAGAGACCAAAGTAATAAAGGATTGAAAAATTGCCTCTTTTGTTCTTGTAATTCTTCTGTCAACTTTACCTTCCAATTGCATAACCTCCCTGAAAAAATACAACAAAACACGATCTTCTGTTGAATATCGAACAAAAACCGAATGATTAACAATTGAACGAATCGATATACCTTATATAATAAGCAATAAGAATAAGTTGTTCAACAAGTGTTGGATTACTTACTCTAATCTAAATTACCAGGAGGATAACATCATGTCACTAGAAACGCTCCAAGCAAAACTTGAATTAAGAGAACTTGTGGATGCTTATGCAACTTTAACCGATGAGAAAAGAATTTCAGATCAAATGCTATTATTTACACCAGATACCCAATTTAAAATATATATGAGTGACCAATTGGTGTCTAATGTTTCTGGCACCGCACAACTGGAGGAGGAGTTCAACGGTCACGTTTCACTTGTGAAACGATACTTCTCCCTGAACGGGCAGCATGTTGTAAACGTGGATGGAGATACTGCAACGGGAGTCGTATTTTCTCATATAAAAATGTTGCGTGACGGTGAGGAGGGCACAGAAGTCCTCACTGATTATAGTGTTCAATATCATGATGTATATGTACGTCAAAATGAAAAGTGGCTCATTAAGGAGCGCACATCAAAATACATTTTTGTTGATGCAAAGGTTTTACAAAGCTAAGCAAAATATTACCAAAAGACGGGAATACCTTGTTGAATCCCGTCTTTTATTATTCATTTTTTCAAGGAGAGAATGATTTGTCAATGATTTTGATTATTTTGCAAAGTGCTTTAGTCCTTATGTTTCTTATGGCGGGCATTGAGAAATTCTGACTGGTGGACAGAGAGCAGAGGCCGTCGCTAAGGCTAGTGGTAAAGCGTTAGTTTATCTTACATTACCACTTGAGTCACTCCAAAGTCAGCTAATCCATTCGGATTGCCGAGTGAATTGTTCCCAAGCGTTGTGAGTATACAGCAAAAAGGTTCTAGTAGGAGAAGCGAAAATGTTGAAAAAGAGAGGAGTGCAAAATTATGATTGTAAATACAACACTTAACTCTGATTTCGAGTTTGATAATGCGATTTTTATGGGTTATTTCGTTATTGTTTTTAATCAGGATAAAATGGTTGGTTGGGGTCTCATTGAAAGCTTCAATGAGCTTGAAGTTCAGGTAAATGGGAAAGCCTACTTGAGGAAACAATCCATTTTCAAACAAACGCCCGTACCGGATGTTTACTATGAGCTTAAGTAAGAACATTTATTAGCTATATTTGATTAGATGTCCCCCGAACATCACTGAGACCATTTGAAAATGGCAGCCACGTATAAAAACGACAAGAATGACTTGACCAACTTTGAAGTGCACCCCTTAGAATAGACATTGGAATAAACCCCTGGTTTATCCAATGAAATTCTAGGGGGTGCATTTTTTATGCCGGCAAGCAGGGTCAAATTGATTATGAACATTAGCATGAGCTGTGCAATATGGACTTTAGAGTTTAAGTGTTTGTTAAGTGCTTGCTGTTACACTATTCGACAAATACCATCATAACTGATGACTTAAGGAGGAGGACAGTTTCAGATGCTAACGAGAAAAACAAACTGGGTGAAGGAATGGAAAAGAAGGTCTGTTGCGGTAATGGTCTTTATTCTATTGGCCGCATTGGCGCTGCCGTCCCGCGAGGCAAATGCAGCGGTTGGTCCCTTGTACCTCAACTCACCGCAAGATATCAAATTCTACACTTACAACGGCATAACGGAGATGTACATCGCCGACACCGGCAATAACCGGGTCATTCGGGCGGATCAGGACGGGCTGGCGAATTTAATTCTTCCCGTCAATAATCCGACGGCAGTCGCTGTCGACCAAGGCGGCAATATTTACGTCGCCGAATCGGGCTTGACCGCGGGACTGCATGCGTTTAACCGGGAAGGAGGACTGCTTTCGCTAGTAAAGCATAACGGGCAGGCGATGGACAATCCCATTGATTTGATCACCCCGATGGTCACCGCTGTCCAAAACTATCCGAAGCTTATGAACATCAAAAGTCTTTTCGTTAGACAGAAAATCAACCCGATCAACCAGCAAGTGTACACAGAAGCCAACTTCTATTATGAAAGCTACGGAACAATCAGTTATTTTCCTGCGACATATGGCATGGTTAATACAAAAGCTAGTCTTCGACTGGATCTGAGCGGCTCGGGCCGCGGCAGCTCCGGTCAAGGAGAGCTGGGCTTCGCGCTTCACTTTGACGGTAAACTCTGGGATTCTGGCGGCTACTACGTCGACTTGGAATCTGTCTTTAACACGTTTCCAGGGGATGGCTACTCGACGGGGGAAATCGCGGTCGATTTCATCGGAGAGATGTTTTACGTGGTTATGAACAAGACGAAAATCTATCGTACTTCCTATAACGGCGCTTCCTACTACAATCGCCCAACACTTCAGCCCTGGCTCAACCTGACCGACGATTACGGCATCAGCGAGCCGCATGCCCTTGCCGTCGGTCCGGACAATAAACTGTATGTGACGGATGCGCCTCAAAATCGCATTGTCGTTCTTAATTTGGATGATACCGGCACCTTTAATCGGGTGCTTAGCTTGACCTCCGAGCTGAACGATCCCCCGATCGCCGGCTCTTTCATGAAACGAGGCAAGAAAGGCCATGCGATTGCCTTGAACGGCTCGGATTTCCTGAACCATTATTCCGATCCGAACGGCCATGTGATGAAGGGGATTCGCGTCGTTACGCTGCCGGCTCACGGCACGCTCAGCCTCGCAGGAGTTCCTGTTCAGGCCGAACAAGCGATTACTGAGGCCTCGTTGAACGGCTTGATATTCACGCCCGATGCAGCTTGGGGAGGTACGACCTTCTTCGAATGGCTGGCCATGGATTCTGGCGGAGCGTATTCCGAAACGGCCGGCAAGGTGGAGCTTATCATAGGGCTGAAGGGAGACGCCAACGGGGACGGAGCCGTAACGCCTGCGGACGCGCTGCTCATCACCAAGTATCTAAAAGGGAAAATCACGCTGACGGCAGATCAGCTTGAAGCGCTCGACATGGATGATAACGGTGAAGTGACCGAAGCTGATGCTACCTTGATTATGAATATCTATATGGGCAATGCAACCTAAGAAACCTTGAGGTGAATATATTGAACTACTTTTATGCTAACCGATCTGGATTGCGCGGCAGGTTCAGCGCTTTCCTTGCTTTGTTGCTGGTGTTGGCGCTGCTGCTGCCGGCACTCCCGAAAGCGTCTGCTGCCCCGTCGAACACGCCATCCGTGCGTGTCGGCACGGTGGCCGGAGCGCCGGGTGCTTATATTGATGTGCCGGTTTTCTTCGACTCGAATAGCTCCGATCTGTATGTCTACCGGTCGGACACTACGATTAATTACGATCCGAACGTGCTTGAGCCGGTGGCAGGAGAGGAAGCAGCCATTAGCGGGCTGGTCAAAGCAATCGATTCCAACGCGCTTTTGCTTGTAGACAAAGCAACAACCGGAAGTCTGAAGCTTAAGTTGACGCTTACCGGTTTTATAGAGGACTCCAGCGAGCTGTTCACGCTGCGGTTCAAGATCAAGGAAGGCGTGCCGGCAGGCGACTCCGCCCTTACGGTCGTTCAGGGCCAGCTTTACGAGGACGTCAATCCAGTATCTGCCGATCTCGTGAGCGGGAGGGTGACCGTGTCTCCATCAGGAAATGCGGCCATTGAAATCGGCTCGGCGTCCATCAAGGCAGGGGAGGACGGCATCGTCTCCGTGCCGGTGAAGGCGAAGCTTGATAAGGAGGTTGCCTCCTATGGCATACGGATCAAGTTCGATCCGGACGCGATAAGCTACGATGGGATCGTGGAACAAGGCTTCATGTCGAACTATAACAATACTGACGGCTGGTTGATTGTTTCTTGGCTGGATCTGACGGGCGGAGATAGCCCGATTCCGGCTTCTCAGGATGCTCAGACCCTCTTCACGATCAAGTTCGCAGTTGAAGATGACGCGCCGATCGGCGATCACGCGCTGACTATCGAGACGCCAAATGACGTGCGGGAGCTGACGTTTACCGACGTGCATGCCGTGGAGATGAACAAGACTGTCTCAAACGGCAAAGTTTCCGTCGTCGTTCCGCCCGCAGCTCCGGCATTGGTCACTGCGACTCCGGGTGATGGCAAGATCAGGCTGACTTGGCCGGCCGTGCCGATGGCGGAGACGTATAAAGTATACCTTTATGAGGGAGAAGCTGGGCCTCACGACGTCACCGATTGGGTAGAGATCGCTAGTGGGGTTAGCACCAATGCGTATACTGCAGAGGGACTGGCTAACGGTACATCCTACGTATTTGCGGTTAAGTCGGTCAATCCTTCCGGCGCATCCGGTCTGAGCCCGGCTTCGGAGGCAGTCGCTCCTGTTTCGGTTCCTGGAGCACCGACGAATTTTAACGCCACGCCAGGCAGCGGGACGGCGGTCATCTCCTTTGTGAAGCCGGTCAGAGCGGTCGGCGAGCCAATTTTGAAGTACCGCATCGAAGCGCTGCTAGATAACGGCATCGTTTCAGCGAAGGAAGTGCCGGAAAGCGGCGAGGGTTTGTACAGCGCGAGCTTCGATGGCTTGTTTAATGGAAAGACGTACACGATTCGCATCTACGCAGTGAATGTTGCTGGAGATTCGGCGCCGCTCATCGGCACGGTTCGTCCGGTGGCGAAGCCGCTGACTCCAGCTATCCTGTCGGTTGTGCCAGGCAATGGGCAAGTACAAGTTACCCTGGGCGCGCCAGCCAATGTGAACGAGGCTCCGGTAGATCGTTATATTGTGACGTCTAATCCTGGCGACATCTCTGTCACAGTTGGCGGAGAGCAATTGTCGGTCGTCATCTCCGGGCTGACGAACGGCACGTCCTATACCTTCAACGCTGTCGCCCAGAATGCTGCGGGGATGTCCGATCCGTCCGCAGCATCACAAGCTGCGATACCGACGGCACCGGTAAGTGGAGGTGGCGGCGGAGCTTCGACTTCGACGGAGCAAATTAAAGTCGAAGTCAGCGATGGCAGCGGCAAGGGCGGTGTAGTTGCCAGCACGACTATTGCAAGAACGACCCTTGCAGATGGCAGCAAGAAAGACGAAGTGACATTGACGTGGGCACAGGCGGAGCAGGCGCTTAAGCAATTGAAGGAAGCCGGCTCGTCTACGGCCAGAATCGTCATTCCTGACAAGAAGGACGAAGTATCCGATTTTATTATTAAGCTGCCGGCAGAGGCTGCGAAGCAGTTTGCCGCACAAGGCGTTGATTTGCAAATCTGGACCAACAACGGCGGTATCCTCATACCGAGCCGCTCCTTGCAAGGCTTGCAGGAGGAAGTGTATTTCCATATCGTACCGATCAAGGCAGCTGTCGAACGCAAGAAGGTGGAAGAGCGCCTCAAAGAGGAGCCAACGCTTCTCCGACTAGCGACGGCGGACGGCTTGCAGCTGATTGGTCGGCCGATGACGATTGAGACGAACATGAGCAGCCGCGAGGTAACCCTTGAGCTGCCGGTAGGGGAGGATTTGCCAAAGGCGGAGCTGGAGAAGCTGGGCGTTTTCATCGAGCATAGCGACGGTACGAAGGAATGGGTGAAGGGTGAACAGGTCGGCTACAACGGAACGGACAAGCCGGGCATCCGATTTACCATCACGAAGTTCAGCACCTTTTCCATCGTGAAGTTGAACGTGGATAGTGCGTCTCATGCAGCTTACATTCAAGGGTACAGCGACGGTACATTCCGTCCAAATCAAGCAGTTCGGCGTGTGGAGATGGCGGCGCTGCTATCCAGAGCGATGCCGGGTACTACTGCAGGAGCAGCGGATGCTGCTTACTCCGATCTGCCGTCCGCCGTTTGGGCGAAGCAAGCGATTGCGCAAGCGACGGCGCAGGGCTATATGCAGGGCTCCGACGGTCGCTTCATGCCGGACAAGTTGATTACCCGTGCGGAAATGGCAGTGATTGTCGATCGCTTGCTGAAAAACGGAATGGCAGCGGGCGATGCTAAAGCATCGTTCAAGGATATTGACAGCCACTGGGCGGCTGAAGCGATCGGACGAGTAAGCGCAGCTGGCATCATGTCCGGCTCTGGCAACGGTCTGTTCCGACCGAACGACTCGCTGACGCGCGCAGAAGCGGTCGTCATTCTGAACCGCGTGCTGGAGCGCGGTCCACTCACGGGCGAGAAAGCCGCCTGGAAGGATGTTCCGGCAAGTCATTGGGCGTTCGGACACATTCAGGAGGCGTCCACGGATCACCGTTATACCCGGAGCTCGGATGGCGGAGAGCAGTCTCTCGCCAATTAATAAAGCAATCAACTTATCATTTAGTGAAGCTAGTAGCTTTAAATGACTTCTAAGATAAAAAAACAAGACGCGATTGTTTAGCGTCTTGTTTTTTTATGTACCTGAAAAGGATTAAAATTTGGTTATTTTTAGTTAGCAGGCGCTACGAGATCTTAGTGTGAATTTAGAAATTCGTGAGACTGGATACAAGACAAATAAAACCGAGAGGTAAAAAGTCCAAGGCCAAGCAAATATCAAAGGAACGAGGAAATAAAGAGGAAATGATGAAGCTTATTTTCAATTAATGACTGATTATATTGATGGTATACACGACTTGACATCATTTGTTTTTTACGCTAAATTAAATGCATGCGCATGCTTTTATTCGGTTTGGCGTACGGATCATGTTGTTATCTGATCATAGATCGTTTGCGCACAAAAGCGTTCTTTACCCACAATACTCAAGCATTGCTGGTATCCGTAGGGCTATCGCAATAGACTGGCAATATTTCATAACGAGGAGGGTTTGAATATGAAGGTGTTAGTAGTCGGATCGAATGGACAAATTGGACAGCGCCTTATTCAACTGTTGAGAGCAAGCCAAGAGCACACCGTCCGGGCGATGGTGCGAAAAAAAGAACAAGCCGATGCCTATGAGAAGCAGGGCGTCGAAACGGTGCTTGCAGATTTGGAAGGAACGGTCGATTCCATTGCCGCAGCCGCTGAGGGCTGTGACGCCATTGTGTTTACCGCGGGCTCAGGAGGCAAAACAGGTCATGATAAAACACTGTTGATTGACTTAGATGGTGCTGTGAAAACGATTGAAGCGGCTGAAAAAGCAGGCATTGGCAGATTTATTATGATCAGTGCCATTCAGGCGAATAACCGTGAGAACTGGCACACTGAGATTGTTCCGTATTACGCAGCAAAGCATTATGCAGACAGACTGCTGGAAAGCAGCAAGTTGACATACACGATTATACGGCCAGGCATTCTTTTGAATGAACCGGGTACAGGAAAAGTATTTGCTGCTGAGAATATCACTTCTGGCAGTATTCCTCGTGAAGATGTAGCTCATGCTATTTTGGCCGCATTGGATGAGAAGCATACCTACAAGCGTGGGTTTGACTTAATTGCTGGTGACGATTTAATTGCCGATGCATTGAAAAAAGTCTAAAAAGCAGCTGCAGTATAAATCCGAATGAAATGAGAGAGGGCTTAGGAATGTTCTGGTTGATTTTTTTAGCCGTTATAATCGCAATGTTCGTTGTTATACGTCAGTTATGGCCCTTGCCAAACCTTAAACATATCGATTATCAAGATTTTATGAAACGGCGGGATGAATTTCGTGAATATAAAGTAATTGATATCCGAGATTCTCTCGAGTATTTGGCTGATCCTACAGCTGGGACGATCAATATCTCGCTAGGCCGCCTTCCTTACGTATGGAAAAAGCATCTTATCCGTGAGGATAATGTCATCATATTGTCTACTAGGGCATTTAAATCAAAAAAAGCTGCGCGAATTTTGCGAAAGCGCGGATTTGAATTTCTCTATGTAGTTAAATAAAGAGAGGAGTCTTTCTCATGAAAGATTTATTTAGTCCGTATACATTTAAAGGTTTGGAATTGAAAAATCGCATCGTAATGCCGCCAATGTGTCAGTACTCGGTTGGTAAAAAAGATGGTATCGCTACAGATTGGCATTACATGCACTATGTTAGCCGTGCAGTAGGCGGAGCTGGTTTTATTATGCTTGAAATGACGGATGTAGAGCCGGATGGGCGTATTTCCGATTTTGATCTAGGGTTATGGTCTGACGAGCAGATTCCGGCGCTGAAACGAATCGTAGATGCATGCCATAGTTACGGTGCCAAAGTCGGGATTCAGATTGCCCACGCTGGACGCAAGGCAGAAGATGCCGAAGTTCCTGTGGCGCCATCTGCGATTGCGTTTGATGAAAATTCAAAACAGCCGCGCGCGCTTGCAACCGAAGAGGTTAAAGGATTGGTACAGAAATTCCGGGCTGCTGTTGCTCGCGCGGTGAAGGCGGGTTTCGATACGATTGAGCTTCATGGGGCACATGGCTATTTGATTCATCAGTTCCACTCGCCACTTACGAACAAACGGGATGATGAATATGGAAAAGACCTTAACCGCTTTGGTCGGGAAATTATTCAGGCGGCGAAGGCCGAGATGCCAGAAGATATGCCGCTCATAATGCGTATTTCTGCCAAGGAATACGTGGAGGGCGGATACGGTATTCAGGAAAGCATTGCGTTTGCCAAGGAATATCAAAAAGCAGGGGTGGACATGTTTGATATTTCATCCGGTGGTGAGGGGCCAATTGCTGCATGGGGCAGACCGGGAACTCATGCTGCTTATCAAGTGCCATTGGCTAGAGATATTAAACAAGCTCTTGATATTCCAGTGATCGCTGTAGGAAGACTCGATGATCCAACGTTGGCTAACGCCGTCATTGGCAATGAAGATGCTGATTTAGTTGCCGTTGGCAGAGGAATGCTGAGAAACCCTTATTGGGCATTGGAAGCCGCATCAAAGCTGGGCAAAGAAACCGATATCCCTAAACAGTATTCTTCTGGATTCTAAGAGCTGAACGAATAGAAGAAAAATGACGACAGCTCTAGCTTGAACGTACAATGTGCGTTATCGGTTTGTCATTTCCCACCCTCTATAAATAGTAAAATGCATAGTGACAACTTATATCCCCAGCATATAAAGCTATAAAATGAAGGCTCTGGTACGGATACAAGGTTAAGGTTATAATAACGATATGCCGCTGAACAAATGTTCAAGTTGATCGGCCTATGGACTAAATACTATGAAATAGAACAGGTGAAAACTTGATGAATACCAACACCGATAACAAACTTTTAGATAATTGGCTGAGTTTTAGTGACATTCAGGCAAAGATTAATAATAAGCTGGAGAGTGCTTTAGAGGAGAAATACAGCTTGTCCTTAAAGGAATTTTATGTCCTGTATTTTCTGTCTCAAACAAGCGATAAACAGCTGAGATTGCAGCAATTGCAAGACATGGTCGGTTTGAGTCAAAGTGCCATATCCAGATTGGTAGTTAGAATGGAAGCCAAAAATTGCGGCGCTTTACAACGTCATGTTTGTGAAGATGATCGAAGAGGCGTTTATACTTGTTTAACAGAGCTTGGCGAGTCTAAACTCCAAAGAGCTTTGCTGACTTTTAATGAAATCATTCAAACGGCCTGTCTGGCAGACGAATTTCAAAAAGAACTTCACACTTTGATTCAGCAACGCCCAACAAATGATTAAACCATTTTAATGCGTGCAGCCCGAACAATTTCTATAAGGGGGGAAGGTTCTGGAGAAATCACATAAAGGCCGCCACATGGTATTTTTTTGCCGATAAGGGCGGAACTTCCGGCAGTCTCTGGAGCCAAAAATGGAAGCGGTTCGGTTGGTAAACGAGAGCCTGAAAAATCTATTAAATCAAAGAGGCCAACCTATTAGTTTTGTATAATAGGTTGGCCTCTTGTGCGCTTGGTAGCTCAACTGGCTAAAGAGAGAAAGTCTCTAGTGTGCCATAAGGTGGCGGAAGAAATTCAAAAATCGTATTAAGATGCCCGGTACTTCGAATTTTGAGTGCTGATACATTATTGCGTCACTCCAAATACATTAAGTTCAGCCGCACTTGTCCATGGGTTATTGTTTACCTCGCTTAAGGCACGCAGTCTAATATATCGACCCGTCTTGGCTGCAAAGCTGACTTCTTTCAAAGTGGTATCATTTGTAAAGGCACCTGAGGCTACATATGTTCCCCAGTTTACTCCATCACTGCTGACGTAGAACTCATAGTCCTTGATCGTTCCGTTCACTTGGCCATCTTGTCTTGGCAGATAGCTGAATTTGGAGAGAGTATAGGATGCACCCAGATCAATTTGAATCTCGTGCGGCATTGGAGCTACTGGGGACCATTTCGTGTGCCATAACGTGCTGTTGCTTCCATCAAAGGCTTTCAGGGCTTCATTGTACAATTCATCGCTGTCTACATATTTTAGCGTCCAATTCGTTTGCGGAATCAGATTGGCTCCTCCTACTGTTACTGTCGTATTCATAGCGGAATTACTTGTACTTGTCGTCGTAATTGTAACTCCTGAATTATTTCCAGTGTAGGTATTACTGTTTGGATTGGTGCCTGGACCGAAGGAAGCAGCATGATTATTATTCGTATAATAGAACGAGTCCTGGTATTCGCTGACGGATTGCTCAATATCGATGAAAGGGTGAGGATCATTTTGGATATTATTCATGGATTCATCAATATGCCAAATCGCGATGCCGCCAGAAACGGTTGGCAAGCTTGCATCATATCCAACTTTTTGGCGATTCTCAACTAAAAAATAAGAATTATCCGCTAAAGGAATCTTTATAACATTATAGTTATTAAGGATGCTATGCAGAGTAACATTGTTTGTTGTATTTACTACAACAGGTGTTACAAATCCTAATTTTACTTTTGACCAGGCATCCATATGAGTGGGTGTAGCTCCATAATCTTCTCCTTGAAGACTATTCCAGGATCCATTAGCCATTATACTTAGCTCACCCACATGATTATTAGAACCATAGAGATCTGGAAGACCAAAGGAATGGCCTAATTCATGAGCAAGGAGACCAATCGTTGCCATATGACCATATTGTTTTTCGCCCTGTGCCGTATACATACCTGATACTGTAACACCATCGTGATTGGTGTCGGGAGCAAACGACTGATGTGCCCAAACATTTGGTGCTGGACCACCACTAGCCTCTTCATTACCAGCAAGAATAGTTACAATGTAGAAACCATCTTTAGAATCGATGACCTGATCATTATTGGTATCGAAACTAGCATAATTCACCGCAAGATCAGCTTTAGTCATTGCATCTGTTATAACTGTTCCCATGCTTTTTCCCGATGTATCCGGATGATCGTAGTCTAGTTTTACCTTTACTACCCCATCATTTTGCGTGCCATATAATTCGGACGCTGGAGTGAGCTGCACTTTTCCATTACTCACTTCATTATAGTAATCTTTAATTGACTTTTGATTTGCTGAAAAGAATTTGTTGCTCCAATCGTTGTCGCTATATGCGATATCAATATTTGTAAACTCAATTAACAAAACTAGTAATTTTTTGGTTCCTGAAACTGAAGTGACAGTTCCATCAATATTTTGTAGTGATCCCGTAAACTCTTTCGATTCTGAACGTTCAAGAGAAGATGAGGATTCCTTTTGCAGCTCATTTATCAGCTCCTGTTTTTTCTGAGCTTGAGGATTGTATTTGTTTACCCATGTGGTTAAATGGTTCTCATCTACCGCTTTTGCAGGCTTCTTGTCAATTTTATATTTTTCTCCCGTCGATTTCAGGTCGTTTGATGTAAGTTCAGCGTAATTCCAATACCCCTGCTGATCTTGTATAAGTACGTCGCCATCGTTTGTACTTGCCCAATGGAACCATTCATCTCCATGCATCGTAGCTTGAAACGACTCGCCTGACGGTTGCTCCATTTCGACAACCCCATTGTATGCTGGTGCGGCGAAAACGCTCGTATGAATGCACAAAACACAAATCAAAGAAAAAACGGATGTGAACAGGAATTTGAGATTATTTTTCATAAATATTCCTCCTTCATATTTTTTTGGAAATGATAGAATTGTTTCCATTATAGATTCATGAAGATCGCCCCCTCTTCAATGGTGTGAGGAGTATTCTGTTGATAACCGCACCAGATTCATAGATAGATTAAATCGACAGATGCATCTAACAGAAGCCTGGAATACCCCCTATCACAATATAAGTAAATTTTTACAATATGTCTAGTTTTTTGTACATATGCTATTTTTATCTAATAATCTTAATATGGGCAGATGAATAGCCGGATTCCCATTGGCGGGACAAATATAATCCGAAACGCCTCATCTTCCAGGCGATCATCATGGACCATAAAACAGTACAGAATGGGATTTCATCCAGCCATGCATGCTTAAGTATAAAGAATCTAATCAATCAAAAGGCTCAACCTATTAGTTATATATAGAATAGGTTGAGCTTTTGTTTGAACTATAGTAGTTGCCTGTTTAGATTCCATCAAAGAAAGTCTAAGCGGAAAGCCGAATGTACGATTTTTGATATGATGTTAAAAACGGAATATATAAACAGCTGCACTATGACCCTATAATTAGCTATGAGACTGCGACGAAATAAAGGACAGCTAAACTCCTCGCAGCTCCTATGTACCATCAATATATAGAAATGGGGTAAAACATGGGTCATTATGTTAAGTTTGCAAAGTTGTTAGCGCTTTCTATTGCGATCGGAGTATTGCCGACTTTAGCCGCATGTTCGAGCAATAATAATCAAGAGCCGTCTGGCAGCCCGGCAAGCACAGCTGAAAGCGCTTCGGCTGGGGCGGGTACGTGGGAACAGAAGTTTGACCCACCGGTTACGATTACGACTGCCATTGTCGATGATGGCGCTTCGAGGGGCAATGCGTTCAAGCCTGGCGAGTCGATGGAAGACAACATGAATCTTCGCTGGATGAAAGAAAATATGGGCATCAACGTGAAATTCGATTTTATTGTAACGAAACCGGAAGATTACGATACGAAGCTTCGCCTCCTGCTTTCCAGTGGCGCCAAGCTTCCTGATGCTTTCAGAGCCCAGGGGGAGCCGCTTCAAAGCTTGCTTGCAGCTAATAAACTAATGTCTCTGGACGAAGCTATAGAGAAATATGCGCATCCAGGCTATAAGGAATTATTGAAAAATTATGGATACACACTAGGTGAAGTCAAAAAAGACGGCAAAATTTATGGTTTGCCATCCTTCTTCATGGGTGATGAAGGCACCGTTATGTGGATTCGCAAAGACTGGCTTGATAATCTAGGTCTTCAGCCGCCTAAGACGCTGGCCGAGTTCGAAAACGTGCTCAAGCAATTTACGGAAAATGACCCCGATAAAAACGGAAAGAACGATACGATCGGTCTGGCCGTTCCGCTTAAAGAAGGACCGTGGACTTGGATGGGGCAGACGGACGCCATTGTTGCAGCCCTTACCACCCAAATGATCAATACCTCTGACATCCGCAGTTTCTGGAACAAGGGGGAAGATGGCAAGCTGACCTATGGCGCGATTAATCCAGACGCCAAATTGTATTTGCAGACGATGAAAGATTGGATGAGCAAAGGTTATATGGACAAAGAAGCTGGAATCAAGGATCCGTCAAAATCCTCCGAATTGGTTGCCAGCGGCAAAGCCGGCATTATGTTCGGTCCGGCCTGGATGGGTGACTGGCCGCTGAGCGACGCGACCAAGAACGATCCAAAAGCCGACTTTGAGCCATATCCGCTTCCAGCTGGTCCGGATGGCTTGGTAGGTCGTGCGGAGAAAATGTTGGTTTCGGGCTTCACCGTATTTAATAAAGACTTCAAGGATATCGAAGTATGGTTCGCTTATTTCAACAAAATGTTCGCGAAGCAATTGGAGCAAGAAGGCGATCCGTTCTTCGATCCACGTTGGAAAGACGGTTACTATGAAGGATACGATTATGTGAAATACAACGGTAAGCTCATCAAGGGCGATTACGAAGCAGCGGGCGTTCCGGCAGACCAATGGCCGCTTAAAGACGGAAGAAGTATGGATATGAGATTCATGATGACGAATATTCTCGGCTCAAGCGTGACGATTCCTTACTCCAACGAGGCTCCAGTCAAGAAGTTTTTGGCCGACCCTAACGCTGAGCCCGTAAGCTCCAAAGAATTTGACGTTAAACAAATGAAGAAGAAACAAATCGATGGTCAGGGCGTCCGTATTAACCAAGGCATCACGGAGGGGAAAAACTATTTTACCGGCCCTATGACGCCAACGATGAAATCCAAAGGCGAATTGCTGAAGAAGCTTGCTACTGAAAGCTACCTCAAAATTATTTATGGCGATCAACCGATCGAATATTTCGATGAATTCGTCAAAGAATGGCTGGATAATGGCGGCCAGAAAATTACGGATGAAGTTAACGCGTGGTATGCGGAAAACCAGTAACGCGCGCTGACAACAGGAATGGAGGACGGAGGAGAGGGCAGCATTTGCTGCCGGTCTCCTTTCCGTTTTTCCGATGAAAGGATGGGTACGAAGTGGCAATGTACTGGAGAAAAACATGGCCGTTCCACATGCTATTGTTGCCGGCCTTAATATTATGCATCGTGTTTCAATATATCCCGTTGTTTGGAGTTGTCATTGCCTTCCAAGATTATCAACCTTGGCTTGGCATCAAGGGGTCGACTTGGGTGGGCTTGGATCATTTCCGGTATCTGTTCACGTATCCGGACGGCAAGCAGGTCATATGGAATACGTTAATTATCGCCGCATTTAAGGTAATTATGAATTTATTCATTCCCATTGTATTCGCTCTGCTGCTCAATGAAGTCAGGAAGATTTTTTTTAAGAGAGTCGTGCAGACGCTTGTGTATTTGCCGCACTTTTTGTCATGGGTCATCTTGGGTGGCATTATGCTCGATATTTTATCGACGGAGGGCGGAATCGTCAATCGCATCCTTAATTCGTTCGGCATAGACAGCATCTTTTTCTTAGGCAACGGCCCATGGTTCCGGTTTACGGTCATCCTTAGCGACGTGTGGAAGGAATTTGGTTTCTCTGCCATTATTTTCTTAGCTACCCTAATAGGCATCAATCCGGCTTTATACGAAGCGGCCGAAATCGACGGGGCTACCCGTTGGCAGCAAGTCAAATCCATATCCATTCCGCTCATTTTGCCAATCGTAATCGTGGTAGCGACGCTATCGCTCGGCCGGATTTTGGATGCCGGCTTCGATCAAATTTTGAACTTGTACAATCCGCTCGTGTATTCGCACGGAGATATCATTGATACATTCGTTTACCGAGAAGGACTGAACAACGGACAATTCAGCTTCGGAACGGCGGTTGGACTATTCAAGTCTTTAATCGGCTTCATTTTAATCGTCATCAGCTACAGATTGGCATATAAACTAGCTAACTACCGGATTTTTTAAAATATAAGAATTTATAAGCTTCACACTTATAAATAGACTTATATTTCATCGCGAAACGGTTGCTTTGCCGCCAAAGGACGGCTTCAGCCGTTTACGCTTGAGGAGGTCGACCATGCACTACCGCTCTAGAGGCTACACCGTATTTACGATACTGAACACCGTCTTTCTTTGCCTGCTGGCGCTCATTTGCATTCTTCCTCTTGTCCATGTGCTTGCGGTATCCTTCAGCTCACGGGCTGCGGCAACAGCGAATATCGTCAATTTTTGGCCGGTCGGCTTTACGACTGACGCCTATGTCAAAACGCTAGCCAACGGGAAATTTCTTAAAGCCATGTGGATTGGCGTAGAGCGGACCGTGTTAGGCACGATCCTTTCAATGGTTGTGGTCACGATGGCTTCCTACAGCTTATCGAAGTCCAGCTACAAATTCCCGGGGCGTCAAATTTACATCTGGATTTTCGTGTTCACGATGCTGTTCTCGGGTGGTCTGATTCCCTCGTATATATTGGTCAGCAAGCTGCATCTGATCGATACCATTTGGGCGTTGATCTTGCCTTCGGCTGTCAGCGTGTGGAATATGATTTTGATGCTCAATTTCTTCCGGACGATTCCTCAGGAGCTGGAAGAGGCTGCCCATATCGATGGAGCTGGTCATTTGAGAGTGCTTTGGAGCGTTTATTTGCCCGTATCGATGCCGTCCATTGCGACATTATCTTTATTTTCAATGGTATCTCATTGGAATTCATGGTTTGACGGCGTAATCTATATGACCAATCCGGATGGGTATCCGCTCGCCACTTATTTGCATTCCATGATTGTTAGTGACAATATGTCACGGATTGGTGTAACATCGGAAAGTATAGCCAATTTCTCCAACCGTACGGTTAAAACAGCACAAATTTTTATCGGCGCGTTGCCGATTTTACTCGTGTATCCATTTTTGCAAAAGTATTTTGTTAAAGGAATTGTGCTTGGCTCGGTGAAATCCTAGGGTAATTCTAGCAGGCCGAGAAGATGCAACTGAATTGGAGGAGACCTATGTTATACAGCAGAAGCGTTATGGGAGGCAGAATGAATATATTCACGAAAGTCATGATCGTGATCGTTCTCATGCTCATCCCTGTCGTTATGATGTATAATTCGTCGAATAAGATTAGTACCGGCGTTGTTGAGCAGGAGCTGCTTCAAGTCAACATGAATCGGATTCGTTTTTTTGTGGAGCAGATGGACGTTGAAGCAGACCGTTTATGGAGAGCGGCCTTCGTCGTTGCATCCGACCCGGATGCGCTGCAGTTGCAGCTGCGTTCTTCTTCCGAACCCTCCTATTCCATGCTGGCATCGAAGACGCTTCTGCTGCAGAAGCTGGATATGCAGTCTACCACTTTCCAATGGGTAAATGATTTCACCGTATATTCCCCGGTTTCGGACGTAATGGTTTCTACGAATTATTTGCAGCAGCACGATGCGGATTACTTCAGAAATTCGAGCCAGCAGCGCTGGGATTATCGCATGATTGTTACGGAGCGTGGACCGGAAAACGCATTTGTGCGGGATTTAATAACTCCTTTCGAATCGAACGCCAAGCCAGAAAATCCGAATTTGTATGTCGAAGTCTCGTTCTCGTCGGAAAATCTAGTCAAAATGCTGGATCGTTTTAAGCAAGGCAGCGTCGGAGAGCCGTTTCTCTATTGTCCGGGCTTCGAGCCGATTATGCCGCGGGAGTCGGAGCCCGATCTGATCAATGCCATGGCCAAGCAATTTGATAAAATCAAAGCACAGAACCCGACCGAAGGGTCGGTCAAATTGACTTTTCGCAATGAACCGTATCTTGTCAATTATGTGGCATCCGCCTCGTTGGGATGGTATTTAATCGATTTCCAACCGATGCAAAAAGTGCTGGAGCCCATTGATCATAGCAAGAAAATGTTTTATGCCGCAGGCTTGCTTTTGCTGGTTCTTGGTGTTGCCGCCGCAGCGCTTTTGTATCGCAACGTGCAGAAGCCGATCTATGATTTAATTCGGGCAGTGAAGTCGCTCCGGCGGGGCGAATACGGTCATCGGGTCAAGCATATATCGAACAATGAGTTTTATTATTTGATCGAGCAGTTTAACCTGATGTCCCACGATATTCAGACGCTAATCGATAAAGTGTACACGGAACAGCTTCAGGCCAAAGAGTCGTCCCTTAAGCATTTACAGGCGCAAATCAATCCGCATTTTTTGTATAACAACTTCGCATATATCCAAAGCATGGCTCAGCTTGAACGGACGAAAGCGATTGTCGCCTTCACCCAGCACTTGAGCCAGTATTACCGTTATACGACCAGGACGGAGCAGCAATTGACTTCTTTGGCCGAAGAGATGGAATTGATTCGCAATTACTTGGAAATCCACCGGATGCAGTCCGAGCGCCTGGAATTTCATGAACAGATCGAATTAGGCATGTTTTCTTTGCTTATGCCCCGCTTGCTGTTTCAGCCGCTTGTCGAAAATGCGATCGTGCATGGAATGGAAGGCAAGAAGGGGAAATTTGAAATCGTCATAACCGGCAAACAGACCGAGGAAGGCTGGGAACTCATCGTAGAAGACAACGGCGTCGGAATGCAGCAAGCTGAATTAAATGCTTTAAGGCATTCCTTGCAGTTGAAATCAAGCGCGGATCACAGCCTTGGGCTAAGGAACGTTCATCAACGTCTAAGGCATTACTTCGGACAATCCTCGGGGCTTTTGATCGACCATTCCTCTTTAGGTGGGCTTCGCGTGGGATTGATGATTAAGAACGGAGGCGATTCCGATATTTGAAGTGCTGATCGTAGACGATATTCCCTCCCAGGTTGACAGCATAGCCGCTACCATTCCAAAGGATGAACTTAGAATCAGGCATATTCATAAAGCCCATACGGGTGAGGAGGCTTTAAAGCTTTATCGGGAACAAAACATACATATCATCATTACGGATATACGGATGCCGGAGATGAACGGAATTGAATTCATTCGAGAAATACGTGAAATGGGACGCAAAGTCAAAATTATCGTTATTTCGGGGTATGCCGATTTCGAATATGCGCAAGGTGTTGTACCGTATAATACGTCTGGCTACTTAATGAAGCCGGTAAATCCCGAACAGCTTCGGGAGATGCTGGGCAAATTATCCGAAGAAATTACCTGCGAGATGAGGCAGCAACAACAGCAGCAGCGCGACGTATACGCCTTCAGAGAAAATTTGCCTACGTTGCGCAACGAGCTGTTGAATCGTTTGCTGCACGATAACGGCATCCCGTTCGCGGAGCTGGAACGAAAGCTTTTCCTATTGGACTTGCCTTTCACCTTGGGTCAGGAAGTAGGCTTGTTCATCGTAAGGCTGGAGGGCAGGCTGCAAGAATATGAAAGCATGGATAGAGGGCTTATTGAATATGCGGTCACGAATATGGCGGAAGAATTGTTTAGGGACGTCTTTCACTTGTGGTTCTGCCGTGATCATAATGAATATCTCGTCTTTGTCGTTTCGGCCAAAGGGGAAGCCAGTGCGAACGGGCAGGCTCAACAAGCTATGACAATCGATCGGATTACGATGGACGTCCGGGTGGCTGCGCTGAAGAAAAAGGCGGAGTCCCTCTTGAATGGCCATGTGTCCATCGCGCTAGCCGTGAACGGGGTATCTTTTCCCGAAGGCCTTCCCGGCCTGTACCGCTCCGTAATTGATGGCATGAGGCGGATAGAAGAAGGGCGGCAAAGCCTATTTTTGCGGATCACGGGCCTACTCGATCAGGTTCGAATTGGAACGCTGACATCGCTATATCGCCCTCCTCTCCTCATTCATTTGCTCGATACGGGGAACTGGCTGCATGCGGAGGAAAAGCTAATCGAAATATTCAAGGAACTGAAAAGCGTAGATTATCCCCCCGAGTATGCCAATGAAGCGTATTTCGCCATTGCTAACGCCTACCAGTATATGGCGCACAAGAAAGGAAAGCTGCTAAGCGAGTTCGGGGCATCCTCCTTCGGTCTCATGCCAACTGCTCCTTCTCTTAAGCAGTTGGAGAAGTGGGCATTTTTCATATTCCGCTGCCTTAAAGAACAATTGGAAGATTCATGCGTCAAGCAGACCGGATTAGTGGACAAAGTCCATAAATTCATCGAGCAAAACATGAACGACAATTTATCGCTGCAGACGCTTGCGGCGCAAATCGGTCTTCATCCCGCCTATTTGTCGAGAGCGTACCGGGCAGAAACAGGAAACAATTTGAGCGAATATATTTTGCGATACCGGATGGAATTGGCCGCGTATTTGCTGCGCAGCAGCGACAAGAAAATTTATGAAATCGCCCGAATCATTGGGTATCAAGCCGTGCCGCATTTTATTAAGCTGTTCAGGACGTTTTCGAACATGACTCCCCAGGAATATCGCGATCGAACGGGGGTGTAGCCCGATTTTGGGTAAAAACGCCTTGGTTTGGACAATCGGAATTCGTCGTTCCACCATGTAAACTAAAAGATAGAATGAAAGCGAATACAAGGATTGAGCGATCAGGTCGGGCGAAGCCATAAGGAGGAGTATAACCATGGATAGAAAAATAAGATGGGGTTTATTAGGGTCAGGAAGTATTGTTGACAGATGGATTTGTGGTGCCAAACAGCTGAATGATGTGGAAATTGTGGCTGTATCGTCGCGAACAATAGAAAGTGCGCAGAAGATGGCTCGAAAGCACGATATTCCCTTAGCGCTAGAGTATGATGCTTTGCTAGAAAGACCGGATATTGATGTTGTCTATATTCCCGTCCCACATCCCGCACATAAAAAAATGGCGATCATGGCGATGGAGCACGGAAAATCAGTATTGGTAGAAAAGCCGGCATGTGTCAATGCAGGTGAATTAACTGAAGTATTAGAATGTGCCAAGAAAAATAATGTATTTTTCATGGAGGGCATGTGGACAAGATTTTTTCCGATGATGAACAAGATAAGCTCATTATTAAATGATGAGGGCATCGGTGAAGTTAGAGCGATGAATATTGCTTTTTCTTTTAGAATGCCTGGCGAATTCCGTGATCAACGATGGATGAATCCGGAGCTTGCTGGCGGCGGCTTGCTGGATACAGGTATTTATAATCTTCATTTTGCCGAAGCCGTATTAGGGAAAAATCCCGTTGCCCTTACAGGATTCGCTACTATTGATTCTGATGAATACCATATACAGGTTGACGAGCAAGCAAGCTATATTGCCAAGTATGATAAAGGCGAGCTTGTCGTCATGAGCAGTGGCGTGAGAACGAATATGGTCGATACTGCCATGATCTATGGTACTGGGGGCTATATTGAAGTGCCGTCCTTTTGGAAGCCTACTTTAATCCATGTGATGAAGGATGGCAATATTACAACCTATGAAGAAAAAGCGCCTCAAAGTGTCGAAGGCATTCAAGATGATGGCTTTCAATATGAGATTGCGCATGTGAATGCATGCATAAGGGGAAATCTGAAGCAGTCGCCCATTATGACATGGGAACAAAGCCTGTCCATTATGAAGCAGTGCGATGAATTGCGGCGTCAATGGGGGCTTAAATATCCTTTTGAAGATTAAGGGAAGAGGCTAATATAACGCAACAGGATGGAGGAATTGACGATGAATATTGAGAGGATTGCCAAACAAGAAAGGTTATTGCAATTTGATACATTTAGTCATGACATGGGAATAGAAATTGGTTTATTGCTGCTAAACAAAGCCAGAAGTGAAGGAAAGTCTATTGCAGTGGATATTTCTAAATGCGGACAACAAATCTTCCATGCTGCATTGGAAGGGACGACCGTAGACAACGATGAATGGCTTCGGAAGAAGAAAAATACGGTTTATAGGCTCAATCAAAGCACATTAGGCATTCAATTGAAGCTGAAGGAGCAAGGTGTGACACTGGAGGAGGCTCTCCATTTAAGCCCTGTTGACTATGTAGCAGCAGGAGGCGGATTCCCAATCGTAGTAAGGGGAGTTGGCTTTATTGGGGCCATAGCAGTTACGGGCACCTCGGACGTTGATGAACATGAGCGTATCACAAGTTGTTTAAGTGCTTATTTGGGTATAAGCTGAAAAAAATAATGGAGCAAGCAGCAAATGCTCTAACTTAAAAAATAACGACAGGTCATCGATGATGATCGGTCGTTGTTTTTTTGTTAGCTATAAATATACGGTGTCTATTCTAATTTTCAAACCTCGGATAAATAGTAATCGTATTTCTTCAATTCAAATATTTCTTGCGAAAGTGGAGTGGAGTCATTCCAACGCTGCGCTTGAAACAGGTCGAGAAGTAAGGGGAATATCGGAAGCCGACCTCCTCAGCTATGCGATCGATGGACCATTCCGTTGAGACGAGAAGCTGCTTGGCCCGCTCCATCCGGAATTGCAGCAAATAATGAATGGGCGTGACCCCGTACTTCATTTTCATACAACGCACAATGTAGTTAGGGTGGAAGTGCAGCGCTAATGCCAGCGTTTCATTGGTAATTTCCTCTTGGTAGTTGCGCTGCAGGTAAGCAGCAGCTTTCTCAGCCAGACGCGTTGCTGGCGTGCTAGTCATCCCCGATCTTCCATTTTCCAGCAAAGCGAGCAGCTGGAACAGCA
Source organism: Paenibacillus liaoningensis (assembly GCF_059609455.1). Classification (NCBI taxonomy): domain Bacteria; kingdom Bacillati; phylum Bacillota; class Bacilli; order Caryophanales; family Paenibacillaceae; genus Paenibacillus; species Paenibacillus liaoningensis. Next base: position 350,855 of record NZ_JCAALU010000002.1, on the reverse strand, counting down.
AGTGCTGCTTCTCCCAGAAGGCTTCGCCGATCGGCAGCTCCAGAAGCTGCCTCATCAGATCAAACGCGATCTGGGGGTTAGGCAGCGAGGCATGCTTAGGGATATGGATTAATTTTGGATTATCGAAGGGAGATGATGGGGCCGTTGCTTCTGCTTTAGCAATCGCAGGAGTTTGACGCCAAACCTTATGCTCGAAATGAACCCAATAAAAAATCGTTTCCTGTTCGCATGGCTTGACCGAATAATGCTCCCCTTCCGGCAGCAGCAATAACGTATCCCCTGCGCCAAGCGACCATTCTTTCCCGTCTTCACCAATGTGCAGTGCTCCATTAACTACAAGCAGCAGGTCGAACAGACCGAAATGTTTTCGATTCGGGTGGCGATCTCCTGCGCGAAAGTCCGCGCGGCCAGCTTCCCAATAATAAGGAAGGGGCGGGGTCTGCAGCGAAACCATTAACTCGTCCTTCAAGTGATTACCCTCATTTTTCTGTGTTATATTTTATAGAAAAAAGGTCAATCCGTTTCTATTATGACAGCTATAAAAAGCATATACTCGATGCTATAGAGAGTCAAATTTTATAGCTTCGAGGTGGATATTTATGCGAAAAAATCAGATTTTTATCCAAGACGATTTTTGGAACCAATATTCCGAGCTTGTTCGCCAAACCGTCATCCCTTATCAGTGGGAAGCACTGAACGATAGGATAGAAGGTGCTGAGCCGAGCTACGCCATTCGAAATTTCAAAATAGCTGCAGGACTTGCGAAAGGGGAATTTGGCGGCTGGGTTTTTCAAGATAGCGATCTGTACAAATGGCTGGAGGCTGTTGCCTACTCGCTGCATCGCCACCCCGATCCTGAGCTGGAGCAAACGGCTGATGAAGCCATTGATCTGATCGGCCAAGCCCAGCAAACCAACGGCTATTTGAATACCTATTTTACGATTAAAGAGCCTGGAAAACAGTGGACGAATCTTTACGAGGCCCATGAGCTTTATTGTGCAGGCCATTTGATTGAAGCAGCAGTTGCTTATTACGAAGCGACAGGAAAGCGTAAATTGCTCGACCTCTCTTGCCGTTTCGCTGACCTGATTGCAAGCTTGTTTGGAACTGAACCGGGCCAGATCCGGGCTTACTGCGGGCATCAGGAAATTGAATTGGCCTTGGTCAAGCTGTACGGAGTTACGGGGGAGGAGCGTTATTTGAACCTTAGCCGCTACTTCATTGATGAGCGTGGAAACGAGCCAAACTATTTTGTAGAGGAATGGAAACGCGGCGGCAGGACGAACATTTGGTCACAAGGCATGCCTAATTTGGAAGTATACCAATCCCATCTTCCTGTACGTGAGCAAACGGTCGCTGTCGGCCACTCCGTTCGAGCCGTCTACATGTACACGGCGATGGCTGACCTCGCCCGTTTGACGGAAGACGCGGGGCTGCGCGAAGCTTGCGAGCGCCTTTGGTCCAATACGACAGGCAAGCAAATGTACATTACTGGAGGCATTGGTTCAACGCATCACGGAGAAGCCTTCACGTTTGACTACGATCTTCCTAACGATACGGTTTATGCAGAAACCTGTGCCTCTATCGGTTTGATTTTCTGGGCACGGCGCATGCTGCAGCTTGAAGCAAGGAGCGAATATGCGGATGTGATGGAGAGAGCGCTGTACAACAATGTGCTGGGCAGCATGTCCAACGACGGCAAGCATTTTTTCTATGTCAACCCGCTAGAGGTATGGCCAGAAGCAAGCTGCAAAAGTCCAGACCGGCAGCACGTAAAGCCAGTTCGGCAAAAATGGTTCGGCTGCTCCTGCTGTCCGCCTAACGTCGCACGGCTGCTATCTTCACTAAACGATTATATTTACGACGTGTCTGAGGATGGCAGAACGGTGTACACTCATTTGTTTATTGGAAGCAAAGCTTCCTTTGAGCTTGGCGGCGTCAACGTAACGCTGCATCAACGCTCTGAGCTTCCTTGGAGCGGACATGTTGAATGGTCGGTTTCCCTTCCGGAGGGCACTGCAAGTGCTGCTTTTGAAATGGCCTTACGCATACCTGATTGGTTCCAGCACGAGCAGCCAGCGTTGAAGGTGAATGGCGAAACGCAGCTTTATCGTGTTGAAAATGGCTATGCGAAAGTAGCGCGAAATTGGTCAGATGGCGATACATTGGAGTGGCTGCTTCCGATGGAGGCGAAGTTCATTGCAGCCCACCCGTCTATTCGGGCTGATGCTGGCAAAGTGGCTATTCAGCGCGGGCCGCTCGTTTATTGCTTGGAGGAAGCGGACAATGGAGCTCCGATTGCCTCGCTCTCATTGGCGGAGGAGCCAAATTTGACGGAGTATACCGCTCCAAATCTTCTTGGCGGCTGCGTTATTGTAGAAGGAGACGGAGTAGTGACAGACTCTGCTTCGTGGTCAGATGGCAAGCCCTACCGTCCTTTTACGAAGCAGAAGACAGCTGTGCGCTTCAAGTCCATCCCTTATTATTTATGGGGCAATCGCCAGCCTGGCGAAATGAGCGTCTGGCTGCGGAGCTGAAAGATGTGAGTGTCTAAGACTGCGGGATTGATGCAACGGATGGCATAGATACAGCTTGCGGCAGAAATACAAGGTAGCGAAGGACAGGAGAACGTATCCTGTTCTTTTTTTGTATTCGGGTCGGATAAAGTGGAATTTGAAAATTTAAACATTGACTTTCGGTAAAATGGTAGCTAATATAGCTATTGTGTCTAATTATGATAATCATTATCAATATAATGATAAATATTATCACATTGGAACAGCTTTGATTTTTGAAAAAATAGGGGGATATATAAAATGAACAAAAGGCTAATGGGTTTAATTATGGTCATCATGGTTATGCTGGTCGCGGCAGGCTGTGGATCTAACACAACGAATAATTCAGCAGCAGAAGGAACGGCAACTGACAATTCAGCTGCTGCAAATACAAATGGGGAGTCCGCTGCGGCTGGTCCTATTGTACTTAAGGATGCTAAAGGCGAGGTTAAGCTGGATAAGCCCGCGCAAAAGGTTGTCGTACTAGAGTGGACGTTTACGGAAGACGTGATTGCGCTTGGCATGCAGCCAGTGGGGAATACCGATAACGCACAATATAAGCAGTATGTGACATCAGAGGCGCCACTGGATGCAAACGTGACGGATGTTGGTTTGCGTGAAGAGCCGAATCTGGAGACGATTGCGGCTTTGAAGCCGGATTTGATTATTGCGAATACGGATAGCCACGAAGCGATCTATGATCAATTGAAAGGCATTGCGCCAACGTTGATTTTTAGTCTGTACCCGCTTGAAGGGGAAACCAATCAATATGATCAGATGGAAGAAGTGTTCAAAACGATTGCAGCTGCTGTTGGCAAAACAGAGGAAGGCACGAAGGTTCTAGCTGACCTGGATGCGCATTATGCGGATGCAAAGGCGAAGCTGGAGGCGGCAGGCAAGGGCGGCTTCAACTATGTACTGACACAAGCGTACAGCTACCAAAATGCAGCAACGTTGCGTCTTTTTACTGATAACTCTCTTGCCGTACAAACGTTGAATCGGATTGGCCTGAAAAACGATTGGAAATCGGAAAATTTTGAGGTTTATGGATTTAGCACTTCGACGGTTGAAGCGCTGCCTGCGGTTCAAGACACCAATCTAATCTACATCGTCCAAAAGGATGATGATATTTTTTCGAAAGAACTAAAGGATAACTCTGTTTGGAACGGTCTTACCTTCGTTAAGGAAAAACGTTTCTTCGGATTAGATAGCGCGACCTGGGTGTTCGGCGGTCCAATCTCCTCTAAAGTGATCGTTGATGAAGTTGTAAATACATTAACGAAATGAGTGGCACGATGAACGAAAATGTTAACAACGAAGCCTCAATCGGAATGGCCTGGCGGGTAATTGGAATATTTGGGGGCGGCATTGCCGCCCTTTTCGTATTATCGATTTTAAGTCTTTGCTTCGGGGAGGCCAAAATCCCGGCAGCTACCGTATTAGATGGGTTGCTCGGCCGCCAAGATATAATGGAGCATAATCTGCTCTGGGATATCCGTATGCCGCGCACGGTTATTGGTATTTTGGCTGGTGCTGCGCTCGCTGCGGCTGGTGCTTTACTGCAAACGATAACGAAAAATCCGCTCGCTGCCTCCGATACATTAGGTATCAATGCCGGGGCTTATTTTATGGTTGTCCTTGGCGTGGTAGCTTTTCCTGCTCTGCAGCAGCAGTTCCCATTTTTGCTGGCGGCGGCGGGGGGATTGCTGGCGGCGTTAATTGCCTATTTCCTGAGCGGCGGCCGGAAGGCCACACCTATCAGACTTGCCTTATCAGGCATGATCGTATCTATGGTGCTTGGGGCGTTTACAACGGCCATTCAAATTTTTAAGCAAACGGAAACGCAAAATTTATTTTTATGGGGCTCAGGCTCCTTGATTCAGCTGAACTGGAGCGGCGTCTTGTATGCATGGCCTTTCGTCATTGCCCTGCTTGGGATCGCGATGCTCGCAGGAAGGCAATTTGATGCCTTGGAGCTCGACGAATCTACTGCTCGCTCGCTTGGGCAGCGTGTAGGATTAACACGGGCAATGGGGCTTGGCCTCTCGGTACTGCTGGCTGCCATTGTAGTCAGTGTAGTTGGTCCGATTGGCTTCGTTGGTTTGGTCGCTCCCCATCTTGTCCGGCTTAGCGGTATTCGCAAGCATCGCCTGCTCATTCCCGCCAGCGCATTGTGGGGAGCGCTGCTCATTACGGCGGCGGATTTGCTTGCTCGTATGGTACGGAGCAATTTAGGGGAAATGCCGGTTGGCGCGGTCATGGCGATTATTGGAGCGCCTTGGCTCATTTGGCTCGTACTCACCAAGATGAAAAATATATCCGGAGCAGGCTCTGGGCAGTCATCTATGAACATCGGCGGGGTAGCGCTGCGTATGCGCTTCGCTCCGACTGTGATATCCATGACAGCGCTGCTCATCGTTATCATCCTTGTAAGCTTGTCGCTTGGGGGAACGAGAATACCGATTGCCGATTTGCTGGGCAGCCTTGTCGGTGGAGGAGACTCATCGTATTCTGTGCTGCTGAATTTAAGGCTCCCGCGTACACTTGTTGCGGCTGGAGGCGGTATTGCGCTTGCAATTAGCGGCGTCTTAATTCAAAGCGCCGTCCGAAATCCGTTGGCCGACGCCTCAATTATTGGCGTAACGTCGGGAGCGGGGTTTGGCGCGCTAATCGTATTGGTTGCACTGCCGAATTTAACAATCTTCGCCCTTCCGTTTGCTGCAATTGCAGGTGGGATTCTTGCCGCGGCCTTTGTATTTTTGTTAGCATGGCGCAAATCCTTAAATCCGTCTGTTCTTATTTTGCTTGGCATCGCAGTATCGGCAATCGGCGCTGCGGGCATACAGGCGATGATCGTCAAGGCGAGCCTGTGGAACAGTACAGCGCTAATATGGTTAACGGGCACGACCTATGGGCGAGGCTGGAACCAATTTTATAGCATTATGCTGTTTCTGGTTATCCTTTTACCGGTTGCCTACTATTTGGGACGGAAATTTGATTTGCTGGCGTTTGGCGACGAAAGTTCGGTAGGCCTTGGCCTGCCGGTTCGAGGAACGCGGCTCTGGGCGATGATTATCGGCGTTTTGCTGGCAGCGGGAGCTGTTGCGAGCGTAGGTACGATAGGTTTTCTCGGACTTATGGCGCCGCATGTCGTGCGCATGATGATTGGGCATCACACGAGACGCTCCATTATTTTGTCAGGCCTGCTCGGCGGCTTGCTGCTCGTCATTGCTGATACGCTCGGAAGAACGATCATGGCGCCGAAAGAAATTCCGTCAGGCCTAATTATTATGCTGATTGGCAGTCCGTATTTCCTGTTCCTCATGTATCGCTCGCTGGTTAGGAAATTTTAGAAAGTTTCAGGAGCTTTCAGGAGGTTTGACGGACACAGCAGCCGCTATTTCGGCAAAAACACGGATATGGCACAGGCTGCGGACTCAGGGGCAGCTAATGCACGGCCATAAGCCATTTTGACGGGATATTGAGGGCAATAACGGATTTCCTGTCCGCTTATGGCCTGAAATCGAATCAAAAGCCCAAATAGCGGAACCTCAGTCCTTCAACATTTAAAGGTATCAAAGTTAGTTGCATGAAACAGTTCGATTATGGTTAGATATTACCATGATTGGCCTGTTTTTTGCTTTTTTATCCGTTTTTTCAAATATAGACGAGTGGAGCGTTAGAGCAAGGAGTGAAGATAGAGTGGAAGTCATGAACGACACGATAAACATCGACGAGCAGCTTTTTTGGTTCACGCATAGCGCCATTAAAGTGATGGACGTTCGGCATATAAAAATGAAGCTAGGGGAAGCGCTTAGCGCCTATCGGCTTCCGGCCAATGCGTTTTTGTTTGCATTGCGAGGCAGTGCAGCGGTCGCATTGGACAACCGGGAGTATGCATTCAAAAAATTTCAAATGCTGCATGGCGGAAAAGGTTTTTATTTGGATATTCGCTCGACAGAGGAGCTTTTTGAATATTATCTCATCCTCTACAAAGCGGTTCAGCCGCTTCTGAATATGCCGGAGAAACAGCGGCTGCTGGAGAAAAATCCTTTTCGCATGCAATATGGCGTTACGCCTGCTTTTCCAATATCTCTTTATGAGAAGCTGAAGCAGCTGGACGAGGAATTTCACAAGGGCGGCAAGCTTGCCGAGCTGCATGTGAAAACATTGTTTTATGATTTTATATATGAATGGATGCGGCAGCTCAGTGAGCAGGAGGTTCCCGTTATAAAAGCAGATCTGGTCGCCCAGGCGGTCAGGTTCATCCATGAGCATTATGCCGAAGCCATTACACTGGAGCGGCTGGCGAAGGTGCTGGAGTGCACGCCAAGGCATTTAACACGCCTGTTCAAAAATCAAATCCAGCATAGTCCGATTGATTATCTCATCCAGCTTCGTATCGAGAAGGCGAAGGAGCTGCTGACGAGCACGGAGGGGACTTTACAGGAAATCGCTGCCGGTGTCGGCTATCCGGACGTCTATTTTTTCAGTCGTATTTTTAAAAAGCATACGGGCATTTCGCCGATCCATTATAAAACGGAAGCGAGCGCTCCGCGAAAACGCCCTTATAATCCATTATTGATGTCCCGATACCCTATTGTGTCGAGAAGACGCAGCGGGCATACTGTTATTGGTGATAATCATTATCAAAACAGTAGTGAAGGGGCATTAAAAATGAACAGAGGTTCGAAACAATCCATTGCCATTATGATGCTGCTTGCGATGACTTTATTGGTCAGCGCATGCGCAAGTTCGGCAAATTCTCCAGCGACAAATGGCACTGCACCAGCCGCAAGCAGCAATGCAGCGGAACAGACAGCGAGTGAGCGAATACTGAAGGACGGTTTGGGCAATGAAGTTAAGGTTCCAGCTAATCCTAAACGGGTTATAGCCTCTTATTTGGAAGATCATTTGGTGGCGCTAGGCGTCATTCCGGTTGCTCAGTGGTCGGTCAGTGATGGGAAGGTGCAAAATTATTTGCAGAAGGAGCTGGCTAATATCCCTGCTATTCCATCCGAGCTTCCCTATGAAGTCGTGATGAGCTACCAGCCGGATCTCATTATTATCGACAATGCGGAAATGGTGATGGGGGACAAGTACGCACAATATGCTAAAATTGCCCCAACCTATACGGTAGGCAGCGATGTCAACAATGATTGGCGGCAGGAGCTGCTGAAGGTAGGCGAAGTGCTGAATAAGAGCGAGGAAGCGAAGCAGGTGCTGGCTGATTATGAAGCGAAAGCAGCAGATGCCAAGGAAAAGCTGCATCAGGCGATCGGAGATAAGTCAGCTGCTGTTCTCTGGGTTACGGCTAAAAATGTGTACGTCGTCAACCAAAACTTATCCAGCGGCGATTTGCTTTATCGGGATCTGGAGTTGACCGTTCCGAATGTTGTTACGGAAATATCGTCGACAGCGAAGGCGAATTGGAGTGCGATTTCCAAGGAGAAGCTGGCCGAGCTGGACGCCGATTACCTGTTCATTGTGAATAGCAGGGAAGCGACGAAAGAGGAAATTTTGAGCGATCCAATCTGGCAGGGCATTCCTGCGGTTAAAAATAACAACGTCTACGCGTATGACAACAATGCCAGCTGGCTGTATACGGGAACGATTGCGAACTCGCAGATGATTGATGATGTGCTTGAGAGTATTGTGAAATAAATAAATCATTATAACCCGTAAAGTGGATGCTCTAACAACCTCCACTTTACGGGTTGTTTTCTTGTAATGCTTAAATAAGTGCAGAAAATAGTGATTTTATTGCCATATCAAATTCCCCGCCCGTATTGTAGAATGATGCACATAAGCGGTGCATGATACGAAAGGAGACGACAGATGAAGAGCTTCCAGCTGAGCAAGCTGTATATACCATTTACGTATAAAATGATGATTCCCTATATGGCGCTTGTGCTGCTGACGGATGTGCTGGTCGGCTATATATCGTATACGATGCTCGTTCAGTCAAGAACAGAGATGGCGGAGACGAATATTCGCACCGCGCTGGAGCAGACGCGCAATAATATTGAATACCAAATGGATGAAATTGAGCGCATATCGAGCACGCTTTTCAGCAGCTTAACTTTTCAGAATGCGCTGCAAAACACGGGAGAGCCGTTGGAAATGATGCTGAAAATGAAGGATGACATCATACCGCAGATGAGAGCGCCGCTCCAACTGTATGGCAACAATATCAGGCTTGCCGTCTACACGGTAGACGAGAAATTGTACGAGGTGCCGGGCGATGATATGGACAAGCCGATTCAGCGCAGAGACTATTATGTGCTCTCGGTGCGTCAGATCGAGCATACAGACTGGTTCAAGTCACTTCAAGCATCCAATCAGGATAATCTTTGGATACAGCTGGGTTCCGACCGCAAGCTGGAAAACGTTTCGCATTTTCGCAAGCTGGTGTCCTCCAGCGGGATGGCTCCCATTATCGGCTATGTGCGCGTGACGGCCCGCTTCGATGAGCTGCTTGGCAACTTCGATACGTTCCCGATCGATCAAGGCATCAGCTTGCGGCTGCTAAACACTCAATCAGGCGAGGTCATGTATACGCGCGGCATAACAAGCGATCATTCTGATTCGGCCTCCTACCTGAGTGTGAAAGAGGACATACCCGGAACGCCATTCGTCATTGAAACGATAGTGCCGCATGCTTATTTAAACAAGGACGCCAGCCGCATGCAAAAGGTTATTTTCGCCGTGTGCTTGATCAGCTTTCTGGTCATGGTGTTTATTGGCTACATCGTCGCCCGGCTTTCCGGCAAGAAGATGAAGCGAATCGTCACCTTGGTCCGCTCTTTCCAAGAGGGGAACTTTCATAAGCGGATCGGTTTTACCGGCAATGACGAGTTTGTCCACATCGCCAATTCCTTTAATCAGATGGCGACCAGCATTCAAGAGCTGATTAAAAACGTTTACGTGCAGGGCATTCAGAAAAAACAGGCGGAGCTGGACGTGCTGCAAGCGCAGATCAGCCCTCATTTTTTGTATAATACGCTCTCGACGATTGGCAGCTTGGCTAATTTGGGCGAGACGGACAAGGTGACCGCGATGGTTCAGGGGCTTTCGAAGTTTTACCGTTTAACGCTGAATGGCGGCAATGTGTACATTACGCTGGAGAAGGAGCTTGAGCAGGTAAAGACGTATTTGGACATTCAGCGGGTCAAATATGCGGACACGTTCGAGGTTTATTACGATGTTGAGCCGGATATTTTGCAAACGCCGATTATTAAGCTTATTTTACAGCCATTTGTCGAAAATATATTTAAGCATGCCTGGTTCGGCAAAACGATAGCGATTCGCATAACGGGCAGGCGGCTGGGCGACCGCATTGAGCTGAAAATAATTGATACCGGCATAGGAATGCGCCCGGATACACTGAGGAAAATGCTCTCGAATACGTCCTTGCCTATGCAAGCTCATGCGGGCCCAACGGAAAGCGTGGAAGAAGGCCAATCGGATAAATATGGGCTGAAAAACGTCGAAGAGCGGATCAAGCTGCGCTATGGCACAGATTTTGGCATTCGAATTGGCAGCCATTATGGCGCAGGCACAACGGTGCAAATTATTCTTCCGGTCGAAAATGCCGAGATGCGGGAGGATGCAGAAGGGCTTCGGCCATAGGCAGCTTAGAGGGGAGAGTGCAGGATGGACATTAGTATATTATTGGTGGATGATGAGGCGATCGATTTGGAATGGCTCCGCCGAAGGGTAGTCGGCAATGAGCGCCTGCATTTGCAGGATGTGTCCGTGGCCACTAGCGGGTTTGAGGCGCTGGAAATGATGGAGCAGAAGCGCATCGACCTGATTCTCTCGGATATTCGCATGCCGATTATGTCGGGGATGGAGTTTGCACGCAGGGCGAAGGCGATTAATCCGCAGGCTCATCTTGTTTTTATAAGCGGCCATCAGGATTTCAGCTATGCGAAGGAAGCGATCCAGCTGAATGCCTCTGGATATTTGCTTAAGCCAGTTGACGACAATGAGCTTCATGATATGCTGCTGGAGCTGTGCAACAAAATCGAGCAGGAGCGGATGCAAAACCAGTCGCTGACCGAGACGCTGACGCTTGTGCATCAGGAGCTGCTGCTGCGCTGGTTTAACGAGCCGACATCGGGGCGAGTGGAGCAGCATCTTCACAGTTTCCTCATGCCGCTGCTGCAGGGCGGAGCAGCCGTTGCCATTATTGAAATCGACGATATGGAGTGGAAGCTGGGTAAAATGGCAGCTGACGAGCGCCGTTCCTTAACAGCGGAAATGGCGTTGTTTATTCGTTCCTTTGTAGATCGCCATCAAGTTGGAACGGTGCTGACCAGCTATGACTATCATTTTGTGCTGCTGGCGACGGTGCAGGAGGCGGAATGCAAAGCTCTGCTTGAAAAGCTGGTGCAAGCATTTAATGAAGCTTTTCCGTATTCGATTACGATTGGCGCTGGCATGCATACAACGGTTATCGCCAAGCTGCATGATGCCTATCAGCAGGCACAGGCAGCGCTCAGCATCAAATGGATTGTCGGGAAAAACAGGCTTATTCACGATGCAGCGGCTTGGTCGCCGAAAGAAGCGATGGCCTACAGCCTCGAAGAGACGGTAGACCGTATGCTGCGCGCGATGCTGGAATATGATCTGACGACGGTTGATGATTGCTTGCGGGAGCTGTTCAGCGGCGACCAGCCGTTAACCGGGAAAAACGACATCTACGACCTCATCATTCGCATTACGTCCAAGCTGCATGCGGATCTCCAGCAAATGAACGAGCATTTATATGAAATTTTAAAATGGGACTCCCATCAGCCGTTGGTTTTGTTCCAATTTGAGACGGTGCATGACATTCTCTCCTGGCTGAGAAGGCGGTTTTTCGAGCTGTCCGAGCTGCTGTATTTGAAGAAGCAGCGGCAGAAGCGGAAGCTGATTGAAGAAATTGCGCTATATGTTGAGCAGCGGCTCGATCAGAAAATTACGCTCAATGAGGTAGCGGCCCACTTTGACTTTACGCCAAACTACTTGGGCCAGCTGTTCAAAGCCGAGACGAATACGCTGTTCAGTGATTTTTTAAGCGAGCTGCGTATGAAGCATGTGTGCAAGCTGCTGGAGGACCCGACCAAGAAGATATATGAAATTGCCGAGCTGGCTGGCTATAAAAATATTATTTATTTTAATCGTCAATTCAAGCAGCAGGTTGGCATGTCGCCGGGAGAATATCGGAAAAAGCATAATATTTAATCGTATTTCTCTTTTTATTGCATGGTAACGGCCCGGGTCCGGTGGATTCCGGGTTATTTTTAGCCGTTATTTTATCCAATCGTTGAATTAGTATTAGTTTTAGTTGTTCCCCTTAATTATGCGGACGCCCTGCTTTTCTTATAATGAAAGCAGACAAGAGAAGAGAGGGGAGCACAGATGAAGCGACACGGATTTATACAGGATGTCATCAAATATCGGGCTATTTTGCTCATGCTGCTGCCAGCCGTTTTGTTTTTTCTACTGTTTGCTTATATACCAATGGCGGGCATTATTATTGCTTTCAAGCATTATGATTATGCCGGCGGAATCTTTGGCAGCGCGTGGAATGGGCTGGACAACTTTCGGTTTTTCTTTGAATCGGGCGATGCCTGGCGCATAACAAGAAATACGGCGCTCTATAATATCGCTTTTATTGTAGTCAACAATGTGCTGCAAATTTTCACAGCGATTTTGCTGTTCGAGGTTGGGGGCAAATGGTTCCGCAAAATCGCCCAGTCGATTTTGTTCCTGCCTTACTTTATTTCCTGGGTAGTCGTGGGAGCGATTGCCTACAACCTGCTCAGCTTTGACATCGGAACGGTTAATTCCCTGCTGAGGAATATTGGGATGGAGCCGATTGATATTTATAATACGCCTGCCTATTGGCCGATTATTCTCGTACTGGTCGCGGCGTGGAAAACGCTCGGTTACGGTACGATCATGTATTTGGCGGCGATCACGAGCATTGATACCGAAATGTATGAGGCCGCGGAAATCGATGGCGCGAATATTTTTCAGCGTATCTTCAAGGTAACGATTCCTAATTTATATCCAACCGTCATTATATTGGTGCTGCTGGCAGTCGGCAATATTTTCAAAGGCGATTTTGGGATGTTTTACAATATGGTCGGCAATAATGGTGTGCTGTTCTCGTCTACTGATGTTATTGATACGTTCGTATTCAGATCGCTCATCACTTCGAATGATATTGGCATGTCGGCCGCAGCTGGGGTTTATCAATCAGTTCTTGGATTTACCACCATTATGCTGTTTAACTATGCCGTTCGCAAGTATGACAAAGATCGCGCCTTATTCTAGTGGGAGGTCATGAAAATGAGTGTATCTGATGCTAATATCGTCAGCAACAAGTCTGTGAAAAGCGGTCAGCTCGACCGCCAGCTTCTTGCCATTATCGGCTATACTTCCTTAACCGTACTGTCGGTTCTGTGCATATTGCCCTTTATTTTGATCGTATCCTCTTCGTTTACCGAGGAAAGCACCATTGTGCGTGAGGGTTATCAATTTTTCCCAACGGCCTTCTCTGTGGAGCCTTATAAAATCCTATTCAAATATCCCGAACAAATGATTCGGGCGTATGGGGTAACCATCTCCGTTACCGTTATCGGTACAGCGATCGGCCTATTCCTGACCGCTATGACCGCCTATTGCCTATCACGCAAAGATTTCAAATGGCGCAATTTTTTCTCCTTCTTCTTTTTCTTTACGACGCTGTTCAGCGGCGGGCTTGTGCCTTGGTACCTGCTCATCGTCAACTATCTCCATATGAAGGATACGGCGCTGGCGCTGATTGTGCCGCTGCTGCTGAACGTGTTTTATATTATCGTTATGAAATCGTTTATGAGCAACATTCCAGAAGCGATTGTTGAATCGGCCAAAATCGATGGCGCAGGCGATTTCCTCATTTTCATGAAACTTATTCTTCCGCTGTCCAAGCCTGCTCTCGCAACGATCGGTCTCTTCCTTGCCCTCGGCTATTGGAATGATTGGTATAACGCCCTGCTGTTCGTTGCCGACGACAAGCTGATGCCGCTGCAATATTACTTGTACAAAATGTTGGGCAACATGGATGGTATGCGAAAGGCGATGATGGGCTCAGGCGCTGTTGTGACGACAAGCCTGCCGACAGAGGGTCTTAAGATGGCAATGACGGTTGTAGCCAGCGGTCCGATCCTGCTTGCCTATCCCTTCATCCAGAAGTACTTTGTAAAAGGCTTGACGATTGGCGCAGTGAAAGGATAATCCCAAGGGAACTTGGTTTATCATGATAGATCAATAGATCGACAGTTACATTAAAGGGGGAAATTCAATATGCAAAAGAAGAAAAAAGTCGTTATACCGGCGGTAGCCTTAACTTTAGCCATGGTTCTTGGTGCATGCGGCAACGGTGGCAATACAGGAACAGAAGCGAGCACAGCGCCAGCATCAGGTACTAATTCTTCCGCAACGCAGTCGCCTACAAAGGACGGCTTAGATATTTCCAAAGAGGTCAAGCTGAAAATGGTGTTTGTCGGCCCGAAGCCGGTTGATTATGATGCCGTATTCGCAGAAATTAATAAAAAGCTCAAGGAAAAAATCAATGCGACTGTCGATGCCGAGTTTTTGGATTGGTCCGATTGGGCGCAAAAATATCCGCTGAAGCTGGCGGCGAATGAAGATTTCGACCTCATCTATTCCGCGAACTGGGCGGGCTATAACGATCAGGCGCTCAAAGGCGGCTTCTTGGAGCTGACCGATGATATGCTGTCCAAATATATGCCGGAAACATGGAAGGCGATGGACAAGGTAGGCTGGGATCAAGCGAAAGTAAACGGCAAGCTGTACATGGTTCCGCAAAACAGAGGCGAATCGGTAGAGAAGCTGATTTTGTACCGGGAGGACCTGCGTAAAAAATACAATCTTCCCGCTATCGACAGCCCGGAAGCTTATGCTAACTATTTGAAAGCGATCGCTCAAAATGAGAAAGGCATTACGCCATTCACACCGGAAACCGGCGACTGGAAGCTGCATAATTTAGACCGTATCCTGCTCAAGCAGCAAAATGACTGGAACATGCTCGATTTCGACCTGCCGATCGGCTTTAAGCTGACGGATGAAGCGGGCAAAGTGTTTAACGTCTATGAAACACAGGAATTCAAGGATTTGCTGTATTATTACAAAGATCTTGCTGACAATAATGCATGGTCGAAAAACGTATTGAATAATAAAAATGATCATCAGCAGGATTTCAAGGAAGGCAAAACAGCGTCCATTACGCATAATATGGGAACGCTCGGCTCACTCATGGCATTGATGCGCATGGAAAAATCTCCTTATGAGCTTGCGCTTGCCGACATTACGCCGAATACGAAGAAATCGAATGCCGTATCGACGCAAAACGGCGTTTCTATCCATGCAACGTCCAAAAATCCGGAGCGTTCGCTGATGTTCGTCGACTTGATGCAAAATGACAGAGAGCTTCATGACTTGGTGCAATACGGTATCCCAGGCGTACATTTCACAGCCGTTGGCGACGATAAATACGATACGACCGATAAAAGCGTGAACTTCACAGGCTTCTCCAGCTGGGGCTTCAATTCGCCGCTTAACCGTGACAACGCATCCTTCCCAGAGGAAGCAACTGCGCTTACGAACGATTGGGAAGGAAAGGTTTACCACTATCCGCTCGAAACGTTCGTCTTTGACAACAGCAAGGTGAAGACGGAAGTCGCTAACGTCGGCAATGTGATGCTCCGCTTTGCGATTCCGCTGGAATACGGCGCGATCAAGGATGTAGATAAAGGCCTCGAGGATTTGAACAAGCAGGTGAAAGCGGCCGGCATTGATAAAATTATTGCAGAAGTGCAAAGCCAAATCGATGCTTTTCTAGCAGCCAAAAAATAATAGCAGCTCATGCAATAAGCTGCCCGCAGGCAGGACATCTGGCAACAGATGCTCCAGCTGCGGGTTTTTGCTTTTTCAGCAGAGCAATTTGAATAGGATGGGCTAAACCAATTGCGTATCGTTATTGATGGAAATGAGCACAATGGCTGTATCCTCGCCAATATTTTTGGCGTAGTGGGGCATGCAGGCTTTCCAGCTAAAGGAATCGCCTGCATAGATGGTCGCCGATTCGTCCCCCTGCTCTACATAGATCGTGCCGGAGAGGAGGAAGTGGATTTCCTCGCCCGCATGGGCGTGCGCCTCTGCCGTTGATGCGCCGGGCTCAAGCTCGACGAGCATCATTTTGACAGAACCGCGCTCGCTGAGCTGCTCGACCTTCATCTTTCCGCCGCCATACAAGGTGTGCCGACGCTCATCCTTACGCAAAATCTGCATTCGCTCGTCCTTCTTGAGCAGCAGGAAGGCGAGCGGAACGTTCAGCGCACCCGCAATGTGATCCAGCGTAGAAATAGATGGCGATGTTTTGTTATTTTCGACTTGGCTCAGGAAGCCTTGCGATAGTCCAGTAGCCTCCGCAATCTGCTGGATGGAGAGCTGCTTCTTCTTGCGAATTGTACGAATTGTATTGCCAATATCCATGAGTACCTCCTGAAACCTTGGTTGCCTCTTAAACGATGTCGTTAAGCTGTGAGGGCTTTGCTGGCTGATTTGTGAATGTGGCATTAAGCTTCATCCATAGTAGCAAATGTTTTATTGACTTGCCACCATGAGCATGATAATATTTCTCATATAAAACATATATTCTTATAACAAATATATCAAATAAAGAGGCGATGGACAATGACTATTTCCATTCATCCGGCTGCACATATTGGATATGTGAAGCTTAAAGTAAGTAATATGGAGCGCTCGCTCCTTTTTTATAAAGCGGTTGTTGGCTTTAAGGAGCTTTCTCGCAGCGGAAACGAAGTGCAGCTAACGGCTGATGGCAAGCGTCCGCTGCTCATACTGCAGGAGCAGCAGGGTGCGGTTGTTTTGCCGGAGCGTGCAGCTGCGGGACTGTATCATTTTGCAATTTTATTGCCGAGCCGCGAAGCGCTAGGGCTTGCTTTGCGGAATTTGGCAAACCATAATGTAGCCGTCGGACAGGGCGACCATTTGGTTAGCGAAGCTTTGTATTTCAATGATCCAGACAACAATGGCATTGAGATTTACCGCGATCGCCCGCGTGAGCAATGGGAGAAGCTGGAGGGCGGCGGCTATAAGATGGCGACTGATCCCGTTGACATTAAAGGGCTTCTGGATGCTTCCGAAGGCAAAGTATGGAACGGACTGCCGGAGGACACGGTCATCGGGCATGTGCATTTGCATGTAAGCCATCTGCCGCAAGCTCAGCAGTTTTATTGCGACACATTAGGCTTTGATATTATTTTCAATATGGGCGGCTCCGCATTGTTCATTTCGGCGGGCGGCTATCATCATCACCTAGGCCTGAATACTTGGGCAGGCGTCGGTGTTCCAGCGGCTCCAGCGAATGCGGCAGGTCTGGATTACTACACGATTGTGCTTCCTGATCAAGCAGCGATGGACGAAGTGCTGGCCAGACTGGGGCAAAAGCAAATACAATTCCGCAAGCAGGCAGATGGCTGGATGGTCACAGATCCTTCTGGCATATCCAGTTTGCTGACGATTGGTGGGTAAGTGGAGATGGAGAAGCAAACGGAAGGTCAACAGGAACAGGCCTCTATTGAAATTGGCATTTATACACTGGGCGATATATTGCCTGATCCTCATACATCGGACACGATAAGTGCGAAGCAGCGGATTCAGGACATTATTGCAGCGGCAAAGCTGGCGGATGAGGGAGGCCTTGACATATTCGGCTTGGGCGAGCATCATCGCCATGATTTTGTCGTTTCGGCAACGCCGGTTATGCTGGCAGCTATTGCCCGGGAAACGGAGCGCATTAGGCTGACGAGTGCGACTACCGTGCTAAGTACGGTTGATCCGGTGCGCTTATTTGAGGATTATGCGACGCTTGATTTATTATCTGATGGACGCGCGGAAATTATTGCAGGACGCGGTGCTTTCGTCGAATCGTTCCCGCTGTTTGGCTATGAATTGAGCGATTATGATGAGCTGTTTAGCGAAAACCTGGAGCTGTTCGGCGAGCTAGGCCGCCAGGATACGGTAACCTGGCAGGGCAAGCATCGCCCTGCCCTTCGGGCCGCCGCGATTGCCCCGCGTCCAATTCAGCCGCAAATTCCGGTATGGGTTGGCGTTGGCGGATCGCCGCAGAGCGCCGTGCGCGCAGGGGAGTTTGGCCTCGGCATGATCATGGCGATTCTTGGCGGTTCGCCGGACAGGTTCAAGCCGCTCGTCGATCTTTATCGCGAAACGGGAATCGCGTCGGGCTTTGATGCAGCGAGCTTGAAGGTTGGCGTCACTGGCCACAGTTATATCGCGAAGGATAGCCAGCAGGCGCGTGCGGAATATTTCCCCTATTACACGAATTATTGGTCGCATATGAACCGCCAGCGCGGCAGCGACTTCCGCATTACGCAGGAGGAATTCGCCGATATGACGGCGCCGGATCAGGCCTTGTTCGTCGGCAGCCCTGAGGAAATAGCTGAGAAGATTATTTGCCAGCATGAGCTGTTCGGGCATCAGCGTTTTATTGCCCAGCTCGATATTGGCGGCATTCCTTATGCCAAAGTTGCCGAAAGCATCGAGCTTTTAGCCGGGAAGGTCGCACCTATGGTGCGTGCAGCGACAAAAACGAAATCATAGTTTGAACCGCATCCGTGCTGATTTTGCCGAAAGCTGGCGCTTAACGGTATGCCATTCATAGATTCATAGACAATCTGGCAGACGCTGCTTTACAGCGTTTGCCAGATTTTTTTTAAATATAAGCCGATTATAAGTTTCACACTTATAATCGGCTTATATTTCTCGGAATGTAACGCGCCGCGCCGCCAAAGGACGGCGACAGCCGTTTCACCTTGTATGCTCCAAAATATTTTCAATAATCAGACGATTCTACAATTTTCTCGTAAACGATCCTTTACAATAGATTTTAGCGAACTTAGAAATACATATTTATGGATTAAAAGGAAATTTGTGATATGAGATAGAAAGGAGGATCGGCTAGCAGTTTAGTAGAGGGCAAAGAAAAATAGGAGGGATTTCATGCAGCAATGGTTTAAACGCAAAACAAGTCGGAATAAGCCATTATCTATTTTAATCGTTATGGCGCTTTTGCTCACCTTATTGTTCCCCGCGGGAGCTATGGGGGCGGAAGCAGCGCCGCAAAGCATTAAATCTTCCATTTTGTCACAGCAGCTGAAGCTGCCCAAATCGGCCTATCAGCAAGTAGATTCAGCTGGCAAGAAGGAGTCGGCAGGCTTGCTTGGCGCTCAGGGCGAGCAGCGCTTCAAGCTGGAAGCGGCGAGTGGCTCCGAAACCACGGGATCTGCAGCAGAGGGAACAACGCCATTGCTCAAAAATTATGTGCCGCATTCGGACAGTGGCCAGACGATCAGCGTCATCGTTGAGCTGGTTTCTGATCCCATTGCCGTACAGAGCGTCAAGGCACAGCAAGGGCAGGCTAAGTCCATTGCCAACTATCAGACGATTGTGAAGCAGGAGCAATCCAGCTTTGCGGCTGCTGCGAGGAAGCTGAATGTGAAGCTCGGGCGCCAGTACCAGCAAATTTTCAATGGTTACTCGGTACAGGTTCCGGCCAATCAGGTGGACAAGCTGCTGGTACTGCCTGGCGTGAAGGCGATCTACCCGAATACGGAAATCATTATAGACCCGCTGCCAAGCGTGGAGGCGAAAATGGACGAAAGTGCTCCATTTATAGGTGCCCCTACTTATTGGGACAGCGGCCTAACGGGGGAAGGCATTAAGGTTGGTGTGATCGACAGCGGCATTGACTACCTCCATCCAAGCTTGAAGGATGCTTATAAGGGCGGCTATGATTTTGTCGACAATGACAATGATCCGTACGAGACGCTTCCCGATCCGAATGATGCCGAAGTGGCAACCTCCCACGGCACACATGTGGCTGGTACCGTGGCAGGGCGCGGAGATCCGGGAAACCCTGAGGGCGAAAGCGGCTGGGTAAAAGGCGTCGCATACGGTGCAGATATTTATGCTTACCGCGTACTGGGGCCGAAAGGCAGAGGTTCAACCGAAAACGTCATTGCCGCCATGGAACGATCGGTTACTGACGGTATGGATGTCATTAACCTTTCGCTGGGCGATGACTTTAATGACCAGTTCGAGGCTAGCGCCGTTGCGCTGAATAATGTGATGCTGGCAGGCGTCGTGGCAGTTGCGGCGAACGGCAATGATGGACCAGAGCCGTATACGGTTGGTGTTCCAGCTACTGCAGAGCTGGCGATTTCCGTCGGTGCATCTTCACCGCCATTATCGGTGCCAGTGCTGACAGGAGCTGGTGCAGGCCGTGTTTATGGTGCGTACATGGCCTATTCTCCCGAGCTTGGAAATTTGGAAAATAGTGCACTGGAGCTTGTATATGCCGGCTTTGGAACAGCGGCAGATTTCATTGGCAAAGATGTGACGGGGAAAGCTGCCCTCATTTCACGGGGCTCCATTACTTTTGGCGAAAAGGCGCTGAATGCCTTAAATGCCGGAGCTGCGGCTGTCATTATTTATAACAATGCGACAGGCGAATTTAGCGGAACGCTCAATGCTGGAGTCGATTATGTCCCAACGCTTAGCATCTCGCAGGAGGATGGACTTGCGCTCAAAGCGAAGGCTGACGCGGCGGCGACTGGAGCCAGCGCTTACATGATCGACTTCAGCACAGTAGTAGAGCAGGATATGATGGGAGATTTCAGCTCGCGCGGCCCATCGCTGCCGGGTCTGGCCATTAAGCCGGATATAACGGCGCCAGGTGTAGCCATTCGTTCATCCATACCTGCGTATGGCGGCGATTATTCGGATGCTTATGAAAATAAGCAAGGCACGAGCATGGCAAGTCCGCATATTGCAGGCGCTGCGGCGCTGCTGCTTCAAAAGAAGCGGGGGCTTACTCCGTTTGAGGTAAAAGGACTGCTGATGAACAATGCGAAGAAGCTGGCAGATCGCAGCGGCGAGCGTTATTCGCATATGGATCAAGGGGCAGGACGGATTGACTTGGAGCAAATTTCCAATGCCAAAGCGATAGCGCTCGTGGAAGAAACGACGGTTGCGGTAGCAGGATCAGCCGCTACATCCTATTTGACGGGCAGCTTGTCTTTCGGGGCGCTGGCCGCCGGGAATGAGTCGGAAAAAACCATTCAAGTGAAGGATATTTCCGGAGCAGGTAGCTCGTATGCGGTATCGACGATATGGTATGGCGAGGCAGCGGGTGAGCTGAGTGTTAGCGAAGAACAGTTTGCGGTGGCGGCAGGAGGTACTGCTTCCTTCGATGTAGCGCTGCATGTAGCTGAAGCAGCAGCAGCTGGCCGTTACGAGGGCGAGGTCGTCATTCAAGGTGCAGGACAGACGATACAGCTTCCACTCGCTGTCTATGTGGGCGACGTGGAGCTTCCGGCAAAAGTATCGGAAATCACGCTTGAACCGTTCCTCTTTTCGCCAAATGGTGATGGCGCAGCGGATACGACCGACCTTAAGTTCCGCGTAAATGCCACACTGCCGTATTTTTCACTAGATGTTTATGCGGTTTCGGGAAGCAATTTGTCCTGGAAGGGCGTCATTGTGGAAAGCGCGCAAGGCATTAGCCCGGGCAGCTACATCGTTGAAGGCTGGGACGGGGAAATATTGACGGCACTTGGCACTCAGCAGCTTGGGGAAGGACAATATGTCGTCGTGCCTTGGGTTGGTCTTGGGAACGAAGATTATTTGCTGGACCAGCTTGCCGAATTTATCGTGGATGTGCAGGCTCCGGTTGCGGAGCTCTCTGATCCGCCGATTGCCGTTACGGGCAGTGAAGGCGTGATTAGCGGGCGAATTATTAGCGACCGCCTCATTACTTTGTTCGGCGATTATTCGGCAGTTGGCGCTGCTGCGATGGCTGAGGATGCAAAAGGCGATTTGCAGCAGTATGATGCGACGATTGCAGCAGACGGGCGTTTTGAGATTCCGGTGCCAATTGTCCAAGGAAGCAATACGTTTGATGTGTATGTGTATGATGCCGCCGATAATGGCGTCATTGAGCCAGCCTTTGTTGTCCGTTATGAGAGCACGGCTCAGCAGCCTGCCACATTAGCGGCTGTTGCTTCAAAGTCCAGCGTACGGACAGGAGAAACCTTTGACCTTGATGTGAATTTTGCTCATGTTAAGGGCTTATATGCGGCGCAATTCAGCTTGACGTATGACAGCTCGCTGGTGAAAGGCTCAGTGGAGCCGAGCGTTGCATTGTCGACCTACCAGCAGCAGGCGAATCCTGGCGGATCGCTTATCGTAGATGAGACGATTGTCGATCTCGGCAACGGCACTGCAAGGAGCGATTATGTCGTATCCTTGACCGGAGATCATAGCGGCTACAGTGGCTCCGGGACGCTGGCAACGTTCCATTTCTCCAGTGGCAGCACCGGAAAACGGGATTTTAAATTGTCCAATGTACGGGCATTGAACAGCGATACGCAAGAAATTTCCTACAGCAGCGTGAGTGACGCGTCTGTTACGGTGACGGCGGGTCCTACAGAGCCGGAGCATCGGATTACAGGCAGAATAACAGCGGAAGCTTTCGGCAGCGGTGTGAATTACAGCGAGACTTGGTACCAAGGTGCTGATGGCGTTCACAAAGTTGTGGTAGAGGCCATTACAGCAAGCAAAAAGGTTGCAGCTGTCGGTGAAGTGAAGGCGGATGGAAGCTATACGCTGCTTGTCCCAGCGGGGACTTATACGGTGCGCGTAGTAGCGCCAGGCCATGTGGCTTCGGCTGCTTCGGTGATGGTGGCAGGCGAGGATACGACGCTTAATGTCGGACCGCTTCTGGCGGGCGATGTGAATAGCGACGGCAAAATCGATCTGGCCGATCTCCAGCTTGTTGCCAAGCAGTTCGGCAAGTCGCGGAGCACAAGCTGGGCAAATGCGCAAGCAAGCGCAGCGGACATTAACCGGGATAATGCAGTTGATCTGCTCGATATTTCCTTCGTTTTAGGCAACTTCAAGCTGTAAGCGGCAAGAGGTAAAAGGAAAAAGACAAGATACAAGAGACAAGAGACACGAAACAAGTGGCTGATCATGAAACAGTCGTGAAAAAATGGAAGGGGAGCGCGAGCAGCTCCCCTCCTTATTTTCAGGATGCCACATAGGTATGGTTGAATCTGAGCATTCTCTTTTTTAATAGGCTGTTTTCTGAAATATGGTAGCTAAATAAAAAACAATTATAGTGATTTTACCCTCGCAATAGATTCTCTTAGAGAGTTATTATAGACATTAGTACAGTTTATAGAGGGAGAATTATCATGGACACTAATATTCGTTTCGTTCCAGAGGAAAACGCTTTTACGATTGACTGCAAGGATGTGATTCTAAGAGAATTCTTGGCTACTGATTTAGATCATTTTCATTCGCTCACCTGGCAACCTGAAATACATGAGTATTTGCCAGGCTGGAACGTATCTAAAGAGCAACGGAAAGATTGGTTGATTAACTATGAAATTCCAGAGAACAAACAGTTTTTCAATACGGTATCGAAAGGTGAAGATATTGGTGATCTCCGTCTTCGATTAGGAATTATTTTGAAAGAGACAGGAGAATTTATCGGTTGGTGTTGTTCAGGAATGAAAGACGAATTACCACCGCCAAACCGAGAAATCATGTATGCAATTTCAAAAGATCATAGAGGTAAAGGTTATACAACCCAAGCCTCACAAGGAATGACTAATTATTTATTCGAGAATACGAACGTTGAGGTGCTTAGTGCTATTGCTCTATTAGACAACGTTCCGTCGAATAGAGTAATAGATAAATGTGGTTTTAACTTTCAGAGTATGATCGAGATTGATAACGAAAAATATAACTATTATAAACTTGATAAAAAAGATTGGGCAGGCGATGGACATGGCGTAAGAAGCTGAGGACAGGAGAGATGGGATTTGAGAGTGAGTTTGTATTCAAAATGGTTGTTATTGATGGGGGCTAGCCTGCTGGCCGCTGCATGGCTGGGGCTTGGTACGGTTGCAGCCGCGGGAGCCGAGAAGGTGGAGGCAGGCAAGCTGCCGCAAATTCGCATTGTCCCATCCGCGGACCAGGTGAAGGCTGGAGAGGAGTTCGAGGTCGCCGTATGGCTGCAAGGGTTTAAGGGGAGCTACGGCGGTGTCCAAGGCTATGAGGTACATATGAAATACGATACGGAGCGGATAGCGCCTGTAGTTGAAAAAGGGGCGGGTGCTCTGCTGCGGCCTGCAGTATTTGCAGCTTCGGCGAGCCCCATGCAGCTGCTGAACAAGCTTGATGCAGCAGCAGGTCTGATTCAGATTGCCGAGGCGACGGCCCAGCGCGGCCCGGCATTATTTTCAGGCTATGGCAAGCTGGGCAGTGTGACCTTCAAAGCGGTGAAGGATGGAGCAGCAAGCTTCAGCTTGGCGAAGTCGATTATTATTTTGCCGGATAATCCGGGGCTGAATATCCAGCATAGCGTGAATGAGCCAGTCGTTAGCATTGGCGCCGGACCCGTAAAGGAAGGTGCGGCGAAAATCGTTGGACAAGCGCCTTCGAAAGCTGGCGCCCAATTGACCGTGGAGCAGCGCCTTAAGCAATTCAAGGATTATGAAGCGGTTGCGAAGCTGAAATGGGCTTCCGCAGCTGTCGGGGAGCTGGCGCTGGAGCAGGTGATGCAGGGTACGGCCGCTGGCGATTTTGAGCCGGGACGCCTAATGACGCGGGCAGAATTCGCTAAGGCTGCTGTGCTGGCATTTGAGCTGGATATGAAGCAGCAGTCCATCCCTGCTTTTACCGATGTGGGCAAAAGCGATTGGTCATACGACTATGTGGAGACGGTTGCGGCAGGTGGCCTGCTGCAAGGGGTAGAGCGGCCGCAAGGCAGCGCTTTTCTGCCGAACCAGCCGATTACGCGGGCGGAAATTGCTGCGGTGCTGTCGCGGCAGCTTAAGGCGCTCGGCGCGGCGGAGGCCGCTGCTTCCGCAGCAGCTGCAAAGCCTGCAACGGGGGAAGCAGCTACTGCGGAAGCCTCGCCGTCAAACGAGGCCAAGCCAGCAGGTGCGCCGGGAGAAGCCTCGTCCGCCTGGCATCCGTTCAGCGATATTAGCGGCCACTGGGCAGAGCAGGATATTGCGTATTTGTACGAGCAGGAGCTGCTGCAAGGAAGAACGGACAAGCTTTTTGCTCCAGGAGATCATGCGATTCGTGCAGAAGTCAGCGTGCTGCTGCATCGCGTAATGCAGCGCTTGAATGAATAGCCACTACTCAACGCAGCCATGAAAAATCCCCCTGCCACACGGCAGGGGGATTTTGTATAACACGCGCTATACCGGAATCATAAGCAAAATAATCGAAAATAGCGAGAAGCATACGCTAATCAGGAACAGAAACGACAATACTTGCGTAGGTTTGAGGCCGGAATGCAGCAGACGGTAATGGACCTGTGTCGCATCTGCCTGATAGATCGGCTTGCCCTGAATCATGCGCTTGATTACGACGAAGATGTTATCGAAGATCGGTACGCCAAGCGCTAAAATCGGAATGAATATCGACAGCACGGTCGCCTGCTTGAAGGCGCCATCGAGGGCAATAACCCCGAGCATGAAGCCGAGAAACGTCGCGCCAGCGTCGCCCATAAATATTTTCGCCGGAGGCTTGTTGTAACGCAAGTACGCAATCGCAGCTCCAATCAAAATAATAGCCAGCATCGCGGAATCGCTTTGTCCCTTGGTGAGGGCCACAATAAACAGCGTCACAGCTGAAATTGTTGAAAGGCCGCCCGCCAAGCCATCCATGCCATCCGAGAAGTTAATAACGGTCGTTACGCCGAAGATCCATAAAATCGTCAGCACGAATTGCAAAGCATAAGGCAGGTTGACGAATTCCCCGCTAAGCGGATTATAGAAGCCCTCGAACGATACCCCTGCGAAAAATACGATTGCTGCGGCTGACACTTGAACGAGCATTTTCGGCAGAGACGGAAAATCCTTGCCATGCGTCTTGTACCAATCGTCAATCGTGCCAATAATGAGCAGCAAAATCGAGCTTATAATAATAGCTACTGTTTTCATTGTAATTTCATCTACAAACACCAAATACGTTGCCATGAAGCCGACAAAAATAGCATAGCTCGCCGTGAGTGGAATCGGCTCTTTATGTATTTTGCGTTCGACATCCTTGCGAGGCTTGTCCACAAAATCGATGCGGAAAGCGAGCTTGCGAAGCGGAGGAATAAGCAGCAGCACAATAATGAAAGACATTGCAAATGCAGCAGCGTAACTAATCTAGATCATCTCCTGAATGTATAAATATAAATAATGGGCAGCAAAACTAGCAATCTCTCAAACTAATAAAATGTTACAATAAACGAGTTTGAATAGCAAATTTCTGATAAAGTACTCATTTTCTGTCCCTTTTCGGCCGTCGTCCAAATCGTTCACCCTTCGCCGGATTGTTCAATTGAAATCGCTTACATAAATGTTGATTGCTGCCGGAGCGATTCCGGCGGGCCGTGCCAACGCTGCAAGCGTCAGCATTGTGAACGGGACGGATTGGAAAGACACCGCAGGCAATCCGATCCTTGCGAACAGCGGCAACATTTTAAAAGTCGGTTCTACCTACTATTGGTATGGCGAGCATGCAACGAGCGGAACCTTCGATGCCGTTAACGTGTATACGTCAAGCGATCTCAAAAATTGGACCTTCCGCAGCAGTGTGCTGACTAAAACCTCGGCAACGGAGCTGAATACGAGCAAAATTGAGCGCCCGAAGGTCATCTATAACGCCGCAACAGGCAAATAGGTGCTTTGGATGCATTACGAAAATGGCAGCGATTATTCGCGGCTATTACGTTCGCCATTATAACTTCGTGCTGCGGCTGGATGCCTTGAGCGCGCTCACAACAACGATTGCCAAAAACGACGCGACATTCAAACGAACGAACTATTCTTAAAATATAGAAAGATGGAAAGGTGAGAGGCTGAATAGAGCCTGAAAAAAGAGGCGCGAGAAAGAGTAGAAAGAGAGGGGGAACAAGAGAAAGAGAGGCCGCCTCCTCTTTCTCTTGTTTTTATGGATGGACAGTGGCTTCATATATTTTTGCAGCTTCTCCATTAAAGAGGTAGCCCTTGGTGAGATACGTCCAATCATATTTTTCATAATAGCCTTCCAAATCAGTAGAGAGATGTACCGACAATGGAATCATTTTGCAGCGCAATATAAAATCGTGGAAGGTCACAATCGGATTTACATGAATGAAGCATGCAATCCTGATAAAACTTAAAGTTGCTCTCGCTACCCCATTGATCCCAGTACATCTGAACAGCATCATCAAAAAACGCCATCTTATCTCGCAATTCAAATACTTCTATCATCGTTTGCAATCTCCTATTTAATAATACCTTGCTGCAATTTATTTAAAGCCGTTAGCGGATATCCTTATAAATTTCCCGCATCACATGACCGAGTTCAGGAACGATAATGCGTTCGGCCGCGAGCCGGACTGCGCCGCTGGAGCCTGGCATGGAGAAAATCGCTGTATCCTCGTAGACGCCAGCAATCGCCCTGCTTAAAATCGCCGCCGTGCCGATATCTTCAGCAAAGCTCAAATAGCGAAAAATCTCGCCAAACCCATGCATCTCCTTGTCCAGCAAATCTTTTACAGCCTCATAGGTCGTATCGCGCTTGGCAATGCCCGTCCCGCCATTGAGCAAAATCGCCTCAACTGCCGGGTCCGAAGCTCCGCTGCGCAGCGCGGACTGGATTTCGCTGTATTCATCCTTGACGATGGCGTAGCGCGTCGTTTGATAGCCGCCTGCCTTGAGCAGCTCTATAAGCAGCGTGCCGCTTTTATCGGTAGAAGGCGTACGTGTGTCAGATACGGTAATGACCATGCAATTGACGGTCGAAGGTGCTTCCTCGCGATGTTGTTCAACGGATGTACTCATCGGAAATGTAAACATCCTTTCTTGGCAAGCTATG
This sequence comes from Paenibacillus liaoningensis, assembly GCF_059609455.1. Taxonomy (NCBI): domain Bacteria; kingdom Bacillati; phylum Bacillota; class Bacilli; order Caryophanales; family Paenibacillaceae; genus Paenibacillus; species Paenibacillus liaoningensis. Next base: position 323,265 of record NZ_JCAALU010000002.1, on the reverse strand, counting down.
CCGGAAAATATTTGAATAATGACTTTTATTGTATACTGGATCTGGCCTGTATGCCAGCGCATGCCTGGGATATTCCTCCGTATAAGGCGATGGGGGCTAGCCCAAAATAGGCAGTTGACGAATGAAAATCTGCTTGCTATACTCATTAAGCGTAATGATTACTATTAAACAAGGTGATAACGGATAACAAGTCGCTGCTGGCGATTTCTTTTTTAAGATAATATCGTAATCATTACGATTAGTCATAAACGGCTGTCTCCATCCCCAGGCGGCAAAGCTGCCGTTTCGCGGGTGAAACTTATAAATTCTTATATTTTTAAAAAGTAACGTTGGAGCAGAAGGAGAGAGACCGCGTGCAGATTGCTACTTTAAAAAAGGTCGTATTCGGCTACGGCAGCGTACCGAGTCTGAATGAAGCCGATATGGCGATTCATGCCGGCGAATTTATAGCGGTAACCGGGCCTAACGGCGCCTCGAAGACGACGCTGCTTAAGCTGGCGCTGGGCCTGCTGAAGCCATGGAGCGGGGAGGTTTACTTGGCGAAGCAGAGTGCGAGCGGCAAGAAGCTCGTGATCGGCTATGTGCCGCAGCAGATTGCGGCGTTTAACAGCGGCTTTCCCAGCACGGTGCTGGAGTTCGTCAGGTCAGGCGCATATGAGAGCGGAGCTTGGCTGCGGCGGCTGCGGCCGCAGGAGCGGGCTCGTGCCGAGGAGGCGCTGCGCCAGGTCGGCATGTGGGAGCAGCGCGGCTGCAAAATCGGCGAGCTCTCAGGCGGACAGAAGCAGCGGGTGTGTATTGCCAGAGCGCTGGCCCAGCAGCCTGATCTGCTCGTTATGGATGAGCCGACAACCGGCATGGATGAAGCGAGCCGTAGAGGTTTTTACGAGTTAATGCATCATCATGTGCAGACTCATGGACGGACGGTTGTGATGGTGACCCATGGACTCGAAGAGGTCCGGCCTTATTTGGACCGAATAATTGAGCTGGAACGAAAGGGGGAGGGAGGATGGAAATGCTGCACTACGACTTCATGCAGCGGGCATTTTGCGCCGGAGGCATCATCGCTTTAGTCGCCTCTGTGCTGGGCGTACATTTAATGCTGAGACGACAGGCGCTGATGGCGGATATGCTTTCGCATGTATCATTAGCCGGCGTTGCCGCGGGCGCCTACTTGGGCTGGAACCCTTCCTATGCCGGGTTTGCTGCTGCTGTAGCAGGAGCGATAGCGGTTGAATATATTCGGCGCTCCTACCGCGCCTACAGCGAAATGTCGATTGCCATTATTATGATTGGCGGCTTGTCGAGCGCCGTTGTACTGATGGGGCTGAATAAGGGAATGAACAAAAGCTTCTCCTCGTATTTATTCGGCTCCGTTGTCGCGGTGAACGAAGCCGAGCTTATGCTCATGCTCGGTGCGGCGGCAGTAGGCGCGATCTTTTTTATTTTGCTGCGCAGACCGTTGTATCAGATGGCTTTCGACGAGGAAACGGCACAAACGAATGGCATTCCCGTCCGGCTCATCTCCATGCTGTTCAGCATGGTGACGGGCATGATTGTCGCTGCGGCTATGCCGATTGTAGGCGTGCTGCTCGTATCGGCACTGATCGTGCTGCCTGCGGCGCTGGCGGTTCGTCTTGCCCGCAGCTTTGCGGCAGCGCTCATGATTGCGATGCTGGCCAGCGTGGCGGGCGTTTTTACCGGACTGACCGCCTCTTATGAGCTGGGAACGCCGCCAGGCGGAACGATCGCCCTATTTTTGCTGGCGCTGCTGATCCTTGGCATTGTATTGAAGAAAGTATCCGTCATCGCCGGCAAGCTGGGCAATCGGCAAAATCGCACCATCATCAACCATCATCAAACGGGGCAAGTGGCGAAGCAGGACGCTTTTCCCCGCATGAAGAGCAACAAGCTGGATGCACCAGCTACTCACACACATGGAGGTACATAAAATGAAAGTTATGTTTAGTAAAATTTCTTTGTTATTAATGGCAGCGGTGCTGCTGTTGTCGGGATGCGGCGCGGCAGGAAGCACGAATGGGGCGAATACAGTTGGGGCGCAGGCAGATAACGGAGGTGCTGCTTCATCAGAGCCAAGCGTTTCGCCAACTGCGGGGGAGAAGGAAGCGAAGAAGCTGCAAGTCGTAACTACCTTTTATCCCATGTATGAATTCAGCAAGCAGGTGGGCGGCGAATATGCCGATGTAACAGCGCTTATTCCGGCCGGCACGGAGCCGCATGACTGGGAGCCAAGTGCCAAGGACATGGCGGTGCTGAAAGAGGCAGATGTATTCGTATATAACGGCATCGTAGAAGGCTGGGCGGAACAGGCGCTGGACAGCGCCGCCAATGAGAAGCGCATCGTCGTGGAGGCGAGCAGCAGCATTGAACTAGCAGAGGGCGGGGAAGATGAGCATTCGCATGGTGAAGAGGCGCACGGTGCTGCGAGTGATGCAGATACGGATGCGGAACATGATGATCATGACCATGCTGCCGAGCATGAGGAAGCTGCCCATGGGGAGGAGGGGCATGATCACGCTCATGAGCATAGCCTCGATCCGCATGTATGGCTGAGTCCGAAGCTGGCACAAGCAGAAGTAGCGGCGATTCAAGAGGCGTTCGCGAAAGCAGATCCCGCCCATGCCGACAACTACAAAGCGAATGCTGATGCTTATATTACCAAGCTCCAAGAGCTGGATGAGGCTTATAAAACAGGGCTTGCAGGAGTGAAGCGTACGGAGTTCGTTACCCAGCATGCGGCTTTTGGCTATTTGGCGCGTGAATACGGCTTGACGCAGGTGCCGATTTCCGGCCTTTCTCCTGACCAGGAGCCATCCCCGGAGCAAATGGCGGAAATTGTGAAGCTGGCGAAGGAGCAGCAAATAAAGACGATTTTTTTCGAAACGTTGGTTGATCCAAAAATCGCCAGCACGATTGCGAGCGAAATCGGCGCCAAGACAGCTGTACTTAATCCGCTTGAAGGGCTGACAGAGGAAGAAGCGGCAGACGGGCTCGATTATATTGGTGTAATGAAAAATAACCTGGAAGCACTGAAGCTCGCTTTGAACGAATAAGGCAGTTTTAAGCCGTAGCAAGCGACAGGTCATCTAGCTTTTAGGCCAAGCTATTTACAAGCTATATATATGAAGGGAAGCGTGAAACGAATGGATAAGGAAGCAGTAGTGAAGAAGCAATCAGGCTTTAAAATTCCCGTGACGGTGCTAAGCGGTTATTTAGGAGCAGGAAAAACGACGATTCTCAATCATGTGCTGAACAATCGCGATGGCCTTCGGGTGGCGGTCATCGTCAATGATCTAAGCGAGGTCAATATCGATGCGGCTTTGGTTCAAAAAGAAGGCGGGCTGTCCCGCACCGATGAGCAGTTGGTGGAAATGTCGAATGGCTGCATCTGCTGCACGCTGCGCGAGGATTTGCTGCGCGAGGTAGAGCGGCTGGCGAAGCAGGAGCGCTTTGATTATATTTTGATCGAATCGACGGGCGTGGGCGAGCCGGTTCCCGTTGCCCAAACGTTCACCTATATTGATGAGGAGCAGGGCATTGACCTGTCGCAATTTTGCCGCTTGGACTGCATGGTGACGGTCGTTGATGCATACCGCTTCTGGCATGATTATGCCTCTGGCGAGACGCTGCTTGAACGCAGCCAAGGGGCGCATGAGGAAGATCACCGGGAGGTCGTTGATCTGCTGATCGACCAAATTGAATTTTGCGATGTGCTGCTGCTAAATAAATGCGATCTGGTGAGCGAGGAGGATTTGGACGAGCTGGAAGGTGTGCTTCGTACACTTCAGCCGCGAGCCAAGCTGATTCGCACCGAGCAGGGCAAGGTAGATCCTGCGGAAATTTTGAATACCGGCAGATTCAACTTTGAAGAAGCCAGCGTATCGGCTGGCTGGATGCGGGAGCTGAATGCGCCTGTCCATACGCCAGAAACGGAGGAATACGGAATCGGATCATTCGTTTATTTGCGGGCGAAGCCTTTTCATCCGGAACGGTTAATGCGCTGGATGGAGGAGTGGCCAGAAGCTATCGTTCGGGCAAAAGGCATTATGTGGCTGGCAACCCGCAGCTTGCAGGCGCAGAGCATTAGCCAGGCGGGGCCGTCGATTCAATTTGGCCCTGCTGGACTGTGGGTGGCCGCGCTTCCCGAGTCTGAGCAGCACTTGCTGCTTGAGGAGGAGCCTGAACTGGCAAACAGCTGGCATCCGATGTATGGTGACCGAATCAATAAGGTTGTGTTTATCGGAATCGATTTGCAGCGTGCCGAGATTGAAGCAACGCTTGACCAATGCTTGCTGACGAAGGAAGAGATGAAGCAGGATTGGGACAGCCTTATTGATCCGTTTCCGCAGTCGCAGCAGGAGGCTTGCGCAATAAATTAAGGAGACAGGCCGTTCAATAATATGTTATAAAAGGAGGTGAGCCTAATGAGAGTTACTGTAACGTTGGCATGCACGGAGACGGGTGACCGCAACTACACGACCTCCAAAAATAAACGTACGACCCCGGAGCGGCTGGAGATGCGCAAATACAGTCCTCGCCTCAAGCGGGTAACTGTGCACCGGGAAACGAGGTAGGAAAGGAGGCTTCAAGAGGATGGCAACTTGGAACCTGACGCAGACGCGCCATCATCTGCTTCTATGCAACGGAGGCAGCTGTAAACGCAGCGGCGCTGAAGAGGTAACGCTCGCCATCCGTGAGGAGCTTGCGAGGCGCGAAGCGGATTCTTTCGTCCATACGACGAAGACGATGTGCAACGGCAGATGCGAGGATGCTTGCAATGTGGTCGTCTATCCCGACGGCAACTGGTATAACGGCATGACGCCAGAGCTTGGCCGCGAGCTCGTTCGCGGACTGCTAGACGGCAATCGGATGCCGCTGCCTGAGCGAATCTCGTATAACTACGACGCGGACAGCTTCGCGGCGACGGGCAGTGCGGCGGAAGGCATCAGCAAGCCGGTAGTGAAGAGAGTGGAAAGAGCATAGCATCGAATTTTTTTTACGCTAGATCTATCGTTTTATTTTTGACCAAGAGGAGGGGCTCTATAGAGCTCTTCCTCTTGGTTTTAATGTTGAGATGCAACAATTTAATAAATATGATGCTGAAAAAAAGAAAGCTCATTTGGATTGACGGAAGAGGAGATCCGAGCAATAAAGCCGTTGTAATAAACGAAATACAGAAGGGCCGCCCCATTAAGGTGCGGCTCTTCTGTATTTTGCCTTTTTTTAAACCAACGTCGCCAACTGCTGCGCAAGATGCTCAGGGCTTACAACCTCAAGGGATGAAATTTTATTATCATAATCAAGGGATTAGCTAAGGCTGCAATAAAACAAGTGAATAGAAAATTGTCGAAAAAGTGTCACATTGGTTAAAAAGTCTCATTCCTATTCCGATATAACTACTACACAATAATCATTTTTTAAAAAAGGGGATAGCTTATGGCTTTCAAAAATTCACGTTTTATTCGTGCTTTACTTAGGTTCTGTTCCCTTCGTCAAACAGCGGGGCGGATCGTGCTGTCTACACTGCTCATAGTCGTTGTCTGTGTATCGGTCCTGTCCTATACGTTCTATGCCCCCACCTCAAGTGAGGTCAGGAGCCAGTCAGAGAAGCAAATGGAGTTGAATACGCGGCTGCTGGCAAAGGAAGTTGACAGCAGAATGAAAGAGAAGCAGACCATTATTAAAATGCTTGCGGAGCATGGAGCGGAGCTTGGAGACGACAAGCAAAAGCAGCTTGACTATATCATCGAGTCACAGAAGCTGCATCCTGAATTTTCAACGATTATGTATTCGGCTGATATGACAGGCAAGCTTGCAATAGACTTGAACGGCAAGGAATATGACTTATCTGAACGCGCCTATATAAAGGAGGTACAGGCAGGACGCGCTTTCGTCTCTGACCCGATTATTTCTAAAGTAGACAACCAGCTTGTCGTTGCGATTGGTGCTCCGTTAATGAAGGATGGCAAGCCTGTGGGCTTCTATTCAGCAGCATATCCAATCAGTGAGGCGGTTGAGAGCATCGCCCGCTTTGAGCAAGGCGAGACGGGAAGAGCTCTTATGACGACTGCGGATGGAACCTTTATTTATTTTCCGGATGAGTCCTTTATTTTAAACAATAAGATTGCCGATTTGAATAACCCTGTACTGGATGAAGCATTCGCTGATGCGGTTCAGGGCAATTACAAGGCCATTCATTTCCATGAATCAGGGGTCGACCAGCTTTCCTATTTAACCAAAACAGATCTCAATTGGATCGTTGTCACCTATGTGCATGAAAGCGAGTTTTTAAAACCGGTTAATGATTTGCTGAAGCTCATTATTATCGTAGGGCAATTCATTATTTTGGGCGCGCTGCTGCTTAGCATTTTGATAGCGCTCCGAATTGTACATCCTATCCGCCAGTTGACTCACGGAATTGATTTGCTGGCACAAGGGGATCTCACGCATCGCATTCCGGCCAAAGGCAAAAACGATATTAGCGTTGCTCTACATTCCTTTAATGCAGCAGGCGATCAAATGCACCAATTAATGAAAGGTGTTGCAGGCCTATCCGAGCAATTGACGGAATCAGCGAAACAGCTTGCGGCAGGCGCCGATCAAGGGGCACATGCAGCGCAGAGCATTTCGGAGGCTATTATGGTTGTAGCCGAAAGCTCGGAGCGGCAAACGTCCAGCGTACAAGATGGCAGCGATGCAGCTGAAAATATTGCTGTGCAAATTAATGGTGTTGCTGCACATAGCTCAGACGTATCAGTCATTGCTTCTGAGACGTCCACTCTTGCAACAGACGGGTCAGCCGCTATGATTAAGCTCGGTGGAAAAATGGACGAGATGGAGCTCGGCATTCGCGAGTTGTCCGGTACGATTCAAGACCTTAGCGGCTTGTCTGACAAAATTGGCGAGGTTGTAGGAAGCATTAGCAACATCGCTCGCCAGACGAATATTCTCTCCTTGAATGCGGCAATTGAAGCATCGCGCTCTGGCGAAGCTGGGCGAGGTTTTGCCGTCGTTGCCGATGAAATTCGGAAGCTTGCAGGACAGTCGATGGCATCGGCGGAGCAAATTTCCGGCTTTATTGGCAGCATTCAACTTGAGATTAAGCGGACGCTTCTCGCGTCTGATCAGACCGTAGAGCAAGCTGCTCAGGGCAGACAAGCAGGCGAATCGGCAAGCGAGCTGTTTACGCATATTCGCTCATCCGTAGAGCAGGTTGCTGGCAGCATCCGAAGCGTTTCGGCAGCGGCGGACGAAATTGTCTCTGGCACAGGAAGCCTAGTGGACGCTATTCGTCACATTGCCGATTCCGCCAGCGAAACCGCTGCTGAATCTGAAAATGTCTCGGCTGCAGCGCAGCAGCAAATGGCATCGATGGAGGAAGTCGCTTCCTCCTCGGCAGAGCTCGCCAACATGGCGGAGAAGCTGCGTACGCAAATCGATAAATTTAAGCTTTAGAAGGTTGATCGGTAAAAGGTGAGAGGTAAAAGATAAAAGGTAAAACGACAAAAACCGTTTCTTCGTTAAGGGCAAGCAGAGTCTGCCATTAACGAAAGGAACGGTTTTTGTTGATGTTGCAAGTAGAATGGTATAACTTTAGAGCTCTAATGGCCTGCGATTTTGCTAAGAGTACGCGGCTCAGGCTACTCACTCTTTTTTCAAGGACTGAGATTCCGCTATTTTGGCTTTTAAACTGAATTTAGACCTTAAGCGGACTGGAAAGCCGCTATTGCCCTCATTATCCCGTCAAAATGATCATTTGCAGCACATTAGCATCTCCTGAGTCCGCAGCTTGTGCCATAACCTGTGATTCTGTCGAAATAGCTGCTGCTGTGTCCACCAAATCTATTTAAGTGCGACTGTTTGCGGAAGAAAAAAATAGGTGCGGTCAAGCAGCTTCAATCCACGCACCCCATACGGAGTGCGACAGCGAAAATGCCCATGAATGATGCCAAGCAGGCATTCATCCAGCACATTTTCAAAAAAAGTAATGCCAAACAAGTCTAAAACAAAAATTGACTTTTGCCCGTTCTCATGAAAATAAGTCGTTTTCGACAAGTTTCGAGGTGCGAATCCCCCAGGGATTTCATGGGAGCTTCACATTCGCACCAGTCTTTTGCATATTTCCCTTACATACTTCTTTTACATTATTTTCTCTCATCGTAAGGGATGGCAGAAAACAATACAACCCCTAATTCAGCATGAAATCCACCGCCGATACCGCTGATACTAGCGACGCTATAGCTCACCCCAATCGTTCCCCACAAGTCCATGCCACCCTCAAAAAAATAAAGCGTCCCAGAAGGAACGCTTCATCTCCATCTCCATCCGGCACACTAGCGCCGACGATGAACATTTTTACTGCTATGTGTTACAAGCCGTTTGCTTCTCCATTAACCGAAATGCCCAGACGGTTGAAAATCTTGGTATGGGCGTTTGGCAGGGAGCTGTCCTGCGGCAATTTGCCATTGTTCAAATTGACGAGCATGGCCGAAAGCTCATTAAACCAAGCTTCATCGTTTGTTGCGAGCGCCAGGTCGATTAGCTGCGTCAGTTGCTGCACCGTATAAAGCGGTGACGAGCGCAGCGAATTAACCTGTGAAGCTGCAAGCGTAATCGTTCTGCCGATGGCAAGCTCATTGTCGCATGCCGTTACATATAGCCGTACCGTGCCGTGGGAAGCATCAACGCTTTCTACGAAGCCGAGCATCAGCTCGCCATTTCCAGTCGTTCCGTTCATCCAGTCGCCCGGTTTAATTATCATCTCATTATTCATTCCAGTCACCACCTGTCGTTTAATGGAACCTGCAATTATGCCTGATTTTTTCAAAAATATAAGCATTTATAAGTCACATCCTTATAAATGGGCTTATATTTCAGCGTGAAACGGTAACTTTGCCGCCAGAGGACGGCGACAGCCGTTTACACTTGAAATATAGGAAGGGATATCGTAACACTATCCTTTCTCTATATTTCTCGGAATGAAACGCGCTGCGCCGTCAAAGGATGGCAACGGCCGTTTCACCTTGAATCCCATTACAATCTAACAATGATAATACTGTAATTATAATTTATACAGTTACAGCTGTCAATCGTTGCTCTCTGTTTTCCCGCTAATGAGCTGGGAGCGGTATTGCTTGGGCGCAATCCCTACATTTTTCTTAAACGCTTTGGAAAAAGAAAAGAGGTCGGGGAAGCCGATGGAGCTGGCGATTTCCGATAACGTATAGCCGGTTTGCGCGAGAAGACGCTTGGCTTCGCCCATTTTTTGCTGCTGGATATATTGGACCGGTGTTATGCCGTATGCTTTGCTGAATTGTTTAGTAAAATGTGTGCGATTGACTCCCACGTAGTCGGAGACGCTCTCCACGGAAATGCCCTCCGCATAATGAATCTCCATATACTCCAGCCCCTTTTGCAGCCAACTGATGCTGCGATGGTCGCGGGGAACAACAGCGGGAGAAGCAGATGAGACAAGCTCATCCCATATCCGGTGAAAAAGGCCTAGCCGCGCCAGGTCGGTATTCGGTGGACCCGAGTGGCTGACGAGCTGCAATAGCTGCTGCATAAATTCGGCAGCCTGTGGTGTCAGTGCGCCGGGTGCATGGGGCGATTGCGGCCCAAGCCCGAGCCGGGCCAACAGCTGAATCGCTTTCTTGCCATCAAAGGCAAAAAAGATTTTGTGCAGCGGCTCCTCCGCCAAGGTGAAATATTCATGGGTAACTTGCGGGAACAGGCAGAACAGATCATTTTGACGCAGCGTGTACGTCTTGTTGCCCTGAATGAATGTTCCTTGCCCCTCCAGCACGCCTAGCAAATAATAATAAGGCGCCACGCGCGGGCCGATATGATAATTCGGCTTGGCGATATTCGTTCCGACCCGAATGGGCCATGCAGCTCCCGATTTCTCGAAAGCAGAAGGCGTGAAATGATAGATTTCCAGCCATTCATGATGGTCCTCACGCATATTCGGTCTCATCATTAATACCCCCTTTTTTCCATGTTTAAACGTGCCTGGCCTACAATCTATTATTCTATCTTTACCTCAATGGCGCTGTGAAAAGACATAACCTTTCCCAGTATAGCAAATGATTCGACATCACAAAATGACAAGTTTAAAACGCCGCGAAATGACATTGACCCACTAACGGTTGATTGTTATGATGCAAATACAACTATTCCTACTAAACTTGTTGGTTATTGACCGGACAGCCGGATGTACCATAGGCATCTGCCAGACGAACTGGAGATACGGGCTGCTCACGGATCCAGAGTCATACCCGTAAAGGAGAGCATAATGGTGAATAATCTTAATGAACATAAAGAGATAGAATTTGGCTGGTTTCTGCCTACGGCGGGAGATGGCAGCTACGTAGGCGTAGCATCGGAGAGGGAACCTACGCTGGAGTATTTGATTGATGTGGCTAAAGCGGCTGAAAAAGCAGGCCTTGGCTTCGTACTGATCCCAACGGGCGGCCCGTGCTTGGACGCTTGGGTTGTTGGCTCAGCCATTATGAGCCACACGACGACGCTTCGCCCGCTTGTAGCGGTGCGCCCAGGCCTCACAACCCCAGTGCTGTCGGCCCGAATGGGAGCGGCGCTCGATCAATTATCTGGCGGACGCGCGATGATTAACGTCGTGACCGGAAGCTCGGTGCAGGATCTGGAGGAGCTTGGCGACCCGCTTGCCCATGCGCATGATGAGCGCTATGAGCGCGCCAGTGAATATTTGGCGGTGATGCAGCAGGCGTGGAAGCAATCGAATGGCATTAAAGCTTCTGAATTCGTCGGCAGCGAAGGTGCCGAAACGAAGCAGAACGATCAGCAGCAGCCTTTCCGCGGAAAATATTATCAGTTCACGCGTGCGGTGACGACGCCGCTGACGGTGCAGAAGCCTCATCCGCCGTTTTACCTCGGCGGAAGCTCTCCAGCAGCGAAGCGCGTAGCGGTTGAATTCGCGGATACGTATTTAATGTGGGGCGAGCCGCATGACTGGATTCGCGAGCAGATCGAAGATTTTGAAGTCGTTCGTTCGCAGTATCGCGAGGAGACGGGCATTGACCGTCCGGTCCGCTTCGGGCTTCGGGCGCAAGTATTGGTACGCGACACAGAGGAAGAGGCTTGGGCCGCGGCATGGGAGCTCATTAGCAAGGTGTCGCCTGAAGCGATTGAGCAGGCGCAGAAAGCTTTTGCCAAGACAGACGCAACGAACCAACGCCGGCAGAACGAGCTGCGCGAGCAGTTCAAGGATGAGCGATTTGTCGTAGGGCCGAACCTGTGGGCAGGACTGTCGCTTGTCCGTTCGGGCGGAGCGATCCTGATTGTAGGCACAGCCGACCAAGTATCAGAACGATTAATTGAATACGCAGAGCTAGGCGTATCCTCCTTTATATTGTCGGGCTACCCTCATCTGGAGGAGGCAGAGCGCTTCGGCAAAGAAGCATTGCCGCTGTTCCATCAGAAGTGGGCGAGCAGACGCGAAGTACGGGCGTAAATTTTCACAGAAGATGACAGGAGGGTTTTTAAATCCATGATGTTGAAAAAATATTCGTTTCCCGCAGCCATACTGCTGCTGCTTGCACTCATCTTGGCAGCTTGCGGCGGCATTGGCGGCGATGCCAGCAGCAATACCGCATCCAGCGGCAATAGCGGAGCTGGCAAGCCCGTAGAGATCAGCTTTATCCATTGGCAGGGCGATGTGCCAGTCTGGAACGAGATTATTAAAGATTTTGAGCAGGAAAATCCCGGCATCAAAGTGTCGATGCAGACGTTCCCGTCTGAGCAATATCAGACGACGGCGCAGGTTAAGCTGCTCGACGGCTCTGTAGGCGACGTATTTGCTTCCTTCCCGGGCGCACAGTTTGAATCCATTGCCAAAGCAGGCTTATACACCGATTTAACGAATGAGGCATTCGTCCAATTGTTTGTGCCGGAGCTGATTAAATCCGGAGCAAAGGATGGCAAGCAATACGCGCTGCCGTATTCTCTCGTGTACAACATTCCGGTTTACAACGTCGGGCTGTTCGAGCAATACAACCTTTCACCTCCGAAGGATTGGGACAGCTTCCTTGCCGCAAGCGAAACGCTTAAGAGCAACGGCATTATCCCGATCGCCTTCCCCGGCGCCGATATTGGCCCAGGCCAATTCATGAACCCGATGATGATGAACAATGCGCCGGATGAAGAGGTGTTCCAAAAGCTTGAGAAGGGCGAAACCAAGCTTACGGATGAATGGTGGACCACCACGCTGTCGCAGTTCAAAGAACTGAACGACAAAGGTTATTTCCAGCCGGATTCGCTGGGTACGAATACGGATGCGGCGATTGCCCTTTTCTCACAAGGAAAAGCGGCGATGCTGGCAACTGGCTCGTACTCCATTGCAGCCGTATTGAAAGCGAGTCCTGAGCTGAAGCTGGATTTGCTCGCTCCAATTACCGTGCCCGCTGATCAAGCAATCTATGAAGGCATTCATACGACGACATTCATGCTTGGCGTCAACAGCAAGTCCAAGCATCCGGAAGAAGCCAAAGCCTTCATTTCCTATCTGGGCAAAAAAGAAGTAGCGGGCAAAGTCGCAAATGCGGCGAACCAGAACATTCCGGTCAAGGATATCGAATACACAAGCCCTGCTTTGCAAGTCATCAGCGGCTGGGCCGATAAGAAAACGCGCTTCCAGCCTCGTTATCTCATTACGAATATTGAAATTCAGAAGGCGGTTACCGGCTCCATTCAAGCGGTCATTGCTGGCGATTCGGCGGAAGGGGCTGCCAGCAGCGCGCAAGCGATTGTGATCCAGCAGCTGAAGCCATAGTCTGATGGCTGTGCGGAAGACGATATACTTCTTTTTTGTCCCGGGGCTGCTGCTCTATGCTGTCTTCTTTCTATATCCGACGCTGTCCGGCTTCTACAATTCCTTCACGGATTGGGACGGCATGTCGGACACCTCCGGCTTCGTAGGTCTTGATAATTACAAGACGGTAGCAGACAGCATTATTTTCAAAAAAGCGATCGGCAACAACTTGCGGTTCATGCTGTCGGTCGTGGTCGTGCAGACGCTCGTATCACTAATTGTAGCGCTGCTGCTGACGAAAAATAAAAAAACGACGGTGGCGCTGCGGGCGCTGTATTTCTTCCCGACGATATTATCGTCTGCCGCCGTCGGCTTTATCGCTGCTTATGTTTACGATCCGAATCTGGGGCTGCTTAACGAGCTGCTCCGGATGCTCGGATTGTCAGCGCTTGCGAATAATTGGCTTGGCAATCCGTCGCTTGCGATCTATTCCATTGCTGCCGTTCAAGCATGGGCGCATATTGGGCAAATGGCAATTTTGTTTATCGCAGGCCTGCATGCGATTCCAGAGGAGCTGTATGAGGCGGCGAAGCTGGACGGGGGCGGCAGATGGGCTATTTTTCGCCGGATTACTTGGCCCTTGCTTGCGCCTGCGGCTACGATTGTTGTTGCTTATACGACGATTCAGTCCTTCAAGGCGTTTGATTTGATTTTCGTTACGACGCGGGGCGGCCCGAATTATGCGACGGAAATTTTGTCCACGTACATTTATTCGGCGGCGTTCCAAAACTATAAGTTTGGCCAAGCGTCTGCTGCGTCGATTTATTTCCTATTTATTATTGCCTTCATTACGTTTCTGCAATTCAGAGCGCTGCGGGCGAATCGCGTCTCCTATTAGGCCGTATTTTCAAGCTGCCTCCATGCTCTATGAAGCAGGCGGCTTAATGATAGGACCTTAACTTGCGTCATGATGAGATCAGAAAGGAGGCAAGAATTCATGCTGTTACGAATAGCAGGGCGTTTGTTTCTGCTCGCTTTCGCGATCATTATTTTGCTGCCGCTTATTTTCCTGATTGTGACGACGATCAAAGACCAGCAGCAGTTTTATGCGAGTCCGCTCGGTATTCCAAGCTCATTCACAGGGCAAAACTACAGCCATCTATTCGACAGCCAACCGATGCTGTCTTATTTCAGCAATAGCATAACGGTTTCTTTCAGCACGGTTGTCCTGGAGCTGATCGTGTCAAGCATGATTGCTTACGGCATTTACCGGATTGCCAATAGGCTCGGGCTAATCCTTTACGGCATATTTCTCATAGGATTGATGGTTCCGGCACAGGTGAATATGATTCCAATCTACTCCTTTATGCGCGATCTTGGGCTGATGAACAGCCGGTTTGGGCTCATATTAGTGACGGTCGCGATGCTGCTGCCAGTAGCGGTTTTTATGCTGACGGGCTTCATGCGCGCGCTGCCAAAGGAAATGTTCGAGGCAGGCAGCATGGATGGCGCGGGGGAATGGCGGCTTTACACCCAAATAGCGCTGCCGCTGTCAGCACCTTCACTTGCGGCAACAGCTATCTTCCTGCTCGTGGGCGTCTGGAATGACCTGCTGTTCCCGATGCTGCTGCTCACAGATAAGGCAAAAATGACGCTGCCCTTAGCGCTTTTGCAATTCCAGGGCGAATATTCAACCAATTATCCGGGGCTGCTGACCGGAGTTGTACTGATCTCGCTGCCGATGCTTATTTTATTTTTATTGCTGCAGCGTTATTTTATTTCCGGCATGGCCGCCGGATCATTGAAGGGCTAGAAGGAGCGCACACCGCTGGGGTGCAGCTCTTTTTTTTGATCTTTATACGTAAGCTGGTGACAAGTTTTATGCTTGTTAGCGGCTTTTTTTTGTGCAAAATGACAGTATGCCAATTATGCTCGGCGGAAGTTTTTTGATTATTCCTTGACGGGAATATTCCTGTAATGGTATATTCAATTCAGGGAAACGAAAGCACCTTCATAGCGCTGACTTCCCTTTAATTCTAACAGCGCCATTAAAGGACGCGGTTTTTATGAAAGCTACGACATTCAGCGCATTATCCGACCCGACGCGCCTGCGGATCATGGAGCTGCTGGTGGATGGTTCCTTGACTGTCGGAGAAATTGCGGAACGTCTGCCCATTCGTCAGCCTCAGGCTTCCAAGCATTTGCGTATATTGCTGGAAGCAGGGCTCGTCGAGGTGCAGGCAGCGGCCAATCGCCGTTATTACAAGCTTCGGGTGGAGCCGCTCCAAGAGATGGACAGCTGGCTGGAAACCTATCGCAGCCTATGGAGCGAGCGGTTCGACAAATTGGATTTTTACTTGCAGCAGTTGAAGGAACGAGGCAGCAAACCAAACTAACTTTCAGGAGGCAATCACAATGACGAACAAATTAAGCTTAAAGGTAGACGGACAGGTACTTACGATGGAGCGGGTTTTTGACGCACCGCATGCACTCGTGTTTGAAGCCCATTCCACGGCTGAGCATTTGAAGCATTGGTGGGGACCGAATGGCTGGATTTTGTCGGCTTGCACAGTCGATTTCCGTCCAGGCGGCGTATGGCATTACTGCATGAAATGCATCGACCAGAACCAAGGGGATTTTTTCGGCTATGAATCATGGGGCAAGGCCGTATACAAGGAAATAAATTGTAACGAATGAGAAAATCGCCTACGTAGATTATTTCTCTGATGCCGAAGGCAATGAATCCGCGGACATGCCGTCAGCTAACGTCACCATGACGTTCGAAGCGACGCAGGATGGCAAAACCAAATTCGTGAGCGTGACCCGCTACCCAACGGAGGAAGCACTCAAGACGGTAGTCGAAATGGGAATGGAGCAGGGCATCAGCGAAACATCGGATCGTCTGGTCGCCTACTTGGAAGAGCTGAAATCATCCTAACGCCAATACAGCTTGGAAAAATAAAGCCAGCAAGCTGCCCGCTGCCGTTCAGACTGCTGCTCAACTATAGAAAAGACAAGCGCTGCTGAATCGGCAGCGCTTGTCTTTTTATTTTCCAGCCTGTTGGTATGACCATTATCTGGACATGTTTTACTTTGTTTCTGGCTGCACCTGGGCTGCTTCCGCAAGGGGGGCAGCTGGAGCTTGCAGCATTTCCAGCCCGTTCATATAGGGACGAAGCGCTGGCGGAATATAAATCGAGCCGTCTTCAAGCTGATGATTTTCCAGCAGCGGAATAAGAATGCGCGGCGTTGCGACGGCCGTGTTGTTGAGCGTGTGGCAGTAGCGCAGCTTGCCTTCGGCATCGCGATAGCGAATATTCGAGCGCCGCGCCTGAAAATCATGCACATTCGACGACGAATGCGTCTCGCCATAAGCTTGCCTGCTCGGCATCCACGTTTCAATGTCGAATTGCTTCACATTTTTTTGCGACATATCGCCGGTACATACCGCAACAACACGATAGGGCAGCTCCAGCAATTGCAGCAGTTGTTCCGCATTCGCTGTTATTTCGTGGAGCAGCGCCTCCGAACGGGCAGGATCGGCTTCGCAAAGCACAACCTGCTCAACCTTGGCAAATTGATGCACGCGGTAGAGGCCGCGCACATCCCGGCCAGCCGAGCCGACCTCGCTGCGGAAGCAGGCGGTTGCGGCAGTAAGCCGAATCGGCTCGGCCACATCGACGATTTCATTATCGTAATAGGCGACTAGCGGTACTTCCGAAGTCCCGATCAGCCAGCGATCTTCGCCGTCGATCCGGTATGCAGAATCCGTTCCCCCGGGGAAATATCCCGTATTGTACATCGCTTCCTCTCTTACCATCAGAGGCACATCAAGCAGCGTAAATCCGCGCTCCAGCAAGTAATCGAGCGCAAGCTGCTGGACCGCACGGTGCAGCAGGGCACCTGTCCCTTTCAAATAGTAGCTGCGCGAGCCCGCCGTCCGAACGCCGCGATTTATATCTATCATGCCGTGGAGCTCGCCAAGCTCTACATGATCCCGCAGCGCAAAAGCGGGGGCCGGAATGCTGCCGATTCGGCGCAATTCCACATTGTCAGCATCCGACCTGCCGATAGGCGTATCTGTCGAAGCCGGATTCGGCACCTCCAGCATAAGCTTGCGGAATTGCTGCTCGGCTTCAAGCAGCTGCTCCTCGCAAGGCTTTAGCAGCTCATTAATTTTCGCTACTGCCTGCTTCAATTGCTCGGCCTGCTCTTGCTCCGTCCATTGCGGCGGTTCGAACGCCGCCTGTTGCTGCTTTGCCCCGTGCTGCTCCGCTCCTTGCTTCTGCTGCCTCGCATTTGCGCTCTGCATCAGCTTCCCAATGCGCTGCGAATGCGCATTGCGCTCCTGCCTAAGTTCGTCCGCCTTCTGCTGCAGCTCGCGTCTGTGGCTATCGGCATCCAGCAGCTGCTGAACGTTAAAATCCAGCCCCTTATGCTCCGCCGCCTGCTGCACCAGCTCTTTGTTTTCGCGAATCCATTTCATGTCCAGCATGTTACCGCGCTCCTTCGCCTTTTAAATAAAAACGCAAAAAACGCCCCTCATCCTTTTGGGACGAGGAGCGTTAAACTCGCGGTGCCACCCAACTTGACCGGACGGCAGTGCCGAACGATCCGCTTTGGTTCCGCGATAACGGGCGGGCCCGGTTAACTTAGGAGAAGCGCTAAGCATCTCTCTTGACGAGAACGCCTCGGAGTTGGATTCTCGTCATCAGCAAGTCGTTGTAATGAAATTAGATGTATTATAGCGCGCGCTGCTGATGAAAGCAAGGCCGAATTATTTCAACCAAGCATCAACTAGCTTCGCGTTGCCTTCAACCCAGGCTTTAGCTGCTGCTTCTGGCGTTTCGCCGCCTTGAATAGCAACCATGACCTTCGCCATATCCTCCGGCGTCCAGTTGAACTTGTCGAGGAAAGCATAAGCTTCCGATTTGTCCTCTTTCAGTCCTTTGCGTACAATCGTATGGATTTGTTCCGCGCTGCCGTATACATTTTTCGGATCATCCAAATATTTCAGATCCATCTTGGCGAACATCCAATGTGGTGTCCAACCCGTTACAACGATCGGCTCCTTATTGTCATACGCCTTCTGAAGCTCCTGCGACATTGCAGCGGACGAGCTTTCAAGCAGCGTCCATTTATCACGCAGGCCGTATGCATCGAGCGCTTTCTCCGAAGCCATCATAAGTCCGGCACCCGGCTCAATGCCAATAATTTTATAGTCCAGCTCGGGACCCGTCTTATCATTCAAATCCTCGATGCTGTTGATGTCCATATATTTAGGAACGACAAGTCCGGTTTTGGTGCCTTCTAGGTTAGCGCCGAGATCCTCATATTGCCCTTTATATTTATCTGCATAAGAGGCATGCGTGCTTGGGAGCCAAGCGGCAACGATTCCGTCTGCGCTTCCGTCGGAAATGCCAGCCCACATCGGCCCGGCATCCACTTGAAGCATTTCAACCTTGTAGCCCAGCTTCTGTTCCAACACTTCTTTAACGACATAGGTGCTCGCAATTTCTGAATCCCAAGCGACATAAGCAAGGGTAATGTTCTTGCTTCCGCTGGCGGAAGAACAGCCGGCGGCTAGAACAGCGAGCATAACGGCAGCAACTAGCATTTTCATTTTTTTCAACAATAACACTCCTTCTGAAAATCTTTCGATTGATCGAGCAGCTATCCCGCTGTATAGGCGGGAAGGGACTTGCGATTAATTACGCCTTTTTCGTACGGCGAATCGCATTTTGCGTCAAGCGGTCGAGGATAATCGCCAGTATAACGATGGCAATCCCCGCCTCAAAGCCAACTCCAGTGTTGCCCTGTGTCACCGCACGGTAAACGTACGAGCCGACACCTTGTGCGCCGATCATAGATGCGATAACGACCATCGAAAGCGACAGCATAATCGTCTGATTGATGCCCGCCATTATGCTTGGCAGCGCAATCGGCAATTGCAGCTTGATCAGCTTCTGCGACGGTGTAGAGCCGAACGCGTCCGCCGCTTCAGTCAGCTCTTCCGGAACTTGGCGTATGCCAAGATTGGTCATGCGAATCGTTGGTGGAATCGCAAAAATAATCGAAGCGATGACGCCTGGCACGACGCCAAGCGAGAAGAAGGAGACGGCAGGCAGCAAATAAACGAAGGCCGGCATCGTCTGCATAAAGTCAAGAATCGGAGTAACGATATTTTGAATGCTATTTTTACGTGCACACAAAATGCCAACAGGAACACCTACCACGACTGAAATGAGGGCAGAGGTCAGCACAAGCGACAGCGTCTGCATCGTTTGGCTCCAGTAGCCGAGATTATCAATGATGAGCAGGCCGACAAACGTAAACAGCGCCATGCGCCATTTGCCGAGAAACCAAGCTGCTGCGGTAAAAAGAATAATGAGCACGATCGCCGGGAAAAAGTCGAGAACGGTATTTAATCCGCCAACCGTTTCGCCAACGACCACTTTAATTAGCTTGAAGAAGGGGCTGAGATGGGTTTCAAGCCATGTTTCCAGCGCCCCAATCCAGTCCGCTAAAGGGATTTTGGGTATATTCATGCTTTAACACCTGCCTCTATTTCGGTATTGCCTGCGAGTGCGGCGAGCACTGCGCCTTTAATGACGATGCCCTTTAATCGGCCATTTTCACCGATGACTGCAACGGGCAATCGGGCATTGCCCATCAGCTCAAACAGCTCATTGAGCAGCGTATCGGGGGAGACGGTCGGAACATCACGCTGGGTCAGCGATTCAAGCGACAGCCCTTCCTTCAAAGCCTTCGCAGCGTCGTCAGCCGTAATGACACCAAGCAGGCGCATTTCCCTGTCCACCATATATAAGCTGGAAATGCTTCTGGCACGCATGAGCTGGAGCGCAACGCGCGGTCCTCTCTCATTCGTAATCGTCTCGGCCTTCGCCATGACATGGGAGGCGGTGAGCACCTTGGACAAATCGACGTCTTCGACGAAACGCTCGACATATTTATTGGCAGGCTGCATCAAAATTTCTTCCGGTGAGCCAATTTGCACAATGCTGCCATCCTTCATTAGGGCAATTTGGTCGCCAATGCGCAGCGCTTCATTCAAATCATGAGTAATGAAGACGATCGTTTTTTTCATCTTCGATTGCAGCTCCAGCAGCTCATCCTGCATATCCTTGCGGATAAGCGGGTCAAGTGCACTGAACGCTTCATCCATCAGCAGCACTTCGGGATCGCTGGCAAGTCCTCTTGCAAGACCTACGCGCTGCTGCATCCCGCCGCTTAGCTGCTCGGGATAACTGTCGCCGTAGCCTTTCAAGCCTACAAGCTCTAAAGATTGAATCGCCATTTCCCGGCGCTTCGACTTGTTGATGCCCTGAACTTCAAGGCCGTATTCGATGTTTTGCAGCACCGTGCGATGTGGGAACAGCGCAAATTTCTGAAACACCATCCCGACATGCTTGCGCCGAAACTGCCTGAGCTGCTCCGCCGTCATCTTGAGCACATCCTTGCCATTAAACAGCACTTGTCCGCCCGTCGGCTCAATTAAGCGATTCAATAAGCGAACGAGCGTCGATTTGCCGCTGCCCGATAAGCCCATAATGACAAATATTTGTCCGGCCTCTATCGAAAAATTGGCTTGATTCACGCCGACAGTCAGCTTTGTTTCTTTTAGAATCTTTTCCTTTGACCATCCTTTATCCAGCAGCGGTATTGCTTTTTTTGGGTCCGCTCCGAAAATCTTGGTCAGCTTTTTAGCTTCTATAATAGCCATGTAGTACCCCCTCCACGATCCTTGGCACAGGAAGCGAGGTGGACGCTTTATCATAACGCTCCTTCACCAAGCTTCGAGTGTTCGTCTGCTTACAAGTGTAGTTGGATAACAATGTAATGGTCAAAAGGCGTGAGCCCTTGTATACTTTGTACAGTTATAACTTTACAAACTTTTTGTACAGAATACTCCTGATAACTCCCTTTTTCATATCAACATGTTTCTTTACATTACCCTAGGCGTTTGATTACAATACATGTTGTAGGATGAATGGGACACGCCACTCCTCAGGAGGAACGACATGGATGAACTTGCAGCATTAACAGAAGAGCAGCAGCAGCTGCTGCTGAAGACGCGCCGGCGCGTCATTGAATCAATCGGCAAAAACATGGATCTGTATGGCATAACGCTGTCCATCGGGCATTTATATGGCAATATGTATTTCAACCGCGAGCCTGTCACGCTGGACGAAATGAGTGCTACGATGGGAATGAGCAAAACGTCAATGAGCACCGGAATGCGGACATTATACGATCTGAAAATGATCAATAAAGTATGGGGCAAAGGCTCACGCAAAGATTTGTATGAGGTGGTGCCGGATTGGCATGAGAACTTCACGGATTTTTTCTCGATTAAATGGAGGAAGGCTGCTGAGCAAAATGTACTTGCCCTAACCCGTTCTCTTAAGGAAATTGAACAGCTGGAGGAAAATCCGGAGCATTCCGAAGCCTTTCTTGATGTGCTCGCAAGCGATAGACAGAAGCTTCAGGAAGCACTCGCGTATTACAAGTGGCTGGGACGGCTCATTGATGCTTTTGAGTCAGGAGAAATCTATAAGCTGATTCCGAAGGAAGAGTAGGCAGCAGAATTTCGCACAACATAACCTACGTATAAAAACATACGCTTCGTGCAAGGCCGGTTGAAAGCAACCGGTCTTTTCTGCGTCTCCCTACAGAGCATAGTATAAAGAAAAGCTTCTATAACCGATATAGTTACTAGACGTTTTTATCTACTATAATTTGGAATGGGGGATTTGCATTGCTTCATGCGCTTCTCGTTCATGACCGCGTAACCGAAAGAGCGATTATTACGGATGTGTTCACAGAACAAAATATACAAATCTCGGCTGAGAGCAGGCTGGAAGACGCTTTGCTCTGGTTCAAGCAGGGCGACGAGGCTGACTTATGTCTTATTGACGCTTCTCTGGCAGAGGATGCTGAAGCCGCGTGCCGCGCTATTCGTGAGGCAAGCGGCAGCAAGGAGCTATACATACTCCTACTGCTTGACATCAAGGCCAGGAGTCAGCTGGAACGGCTCTACACAGCTGGGATGAATGATTATTTATTGCGGCCCTTCGCCGCTGTAGAGCTTAAGCATAAGCTCTGCATGCTCATGCAGCTGAGAAAATCAGAGGCCGGGCTTGTAGAGACGGAGCTGGCGATGCTGCGTGCGAAGATTAAGCCGCATTTTTTGTTTAATGCAATCGGTACAATCATTTTCATCAGCAAGCGTAATGCCGAGGAAGCGAGGGGACTGCTTCGCAGCCTGAGTGAATTTTTGCGCAGCAGCTTTGATTTTGAGAATCAGGCGGAGGCTGTTTCATTCAAGGTCGAGCTTGCACTCGTCAGCGCCTATCTGGATTTGGAGAAGGCTAGATTTGGCAGCCGTCTGCAGGTGAATTACGAGCTCGGAGCGACGCAGTTTCACCTGCCACCCTTTATCATTCAGACGCTGGTGGAAAATGCGATTCGCCATGGCATTACAGCCAAGCTCATTGGCGGCACGATTGAAATTATTACGCTCTCCGTTCCTGGGGGCATCCGCGTCATTATTAAGGACGATGGAGTCGGTATTCCGGAGGAGCAGCTTGAAAGCTTCATGCGCATAAGGAAACAGCCGCCAAGCAGGCGATTGCCAAGTGGGCAGCAGCTGAGGCAGGGAATTGGGCTTGCGAATACAAACGAGCGGCTGCTCCGCCATTTTGGAACGGGACTGCATATTAGACGGCGCGAAAGCGGAGGCACGACCGTTACCTTTTTGATACCGGCACAGGGAGGGATTTTAAATGTTGAACGTCGCGGTGGTGGATGATGAGCACTGGGCGCTTGAGGAAATGAAGGAATATTTATCGAACTGTGAAGGAATCGGCTCCATTCAGCTTTATGATGATCCGCTGGAGGGGCTTGCGGCCATTAAGCGCGAGCCGCCAGATGTCGTATTCATAGACATTTACATGCCGCAAATTTCTGGTCTTATGTTCGCGGAGGAAATGCTCGCTTATTGCCCAGGGACGGCTACCGTATTTGTCACGGCATTTGACAATCATGCGTTGCAGGCTTATGAGCTGAATGTGGAGGATTATATTTTGAAACCGGTAGCCCCGCAGCGGCTTCAGCGAACGGTGGAGCGTGTACGTCAACGCAGAATTGGGAGAAATAAATTGGCCGCCGAGGCGGTAAAGCAGAAAGACAGAGTCGACGTTCAATGCTTCGGCAAGCTGAACCTGTATGGGACAGCAGGTCCCGTCAAATGGAAGGTGCTGAAAACGAAGGAGCTGTTCGCGTATTTATGGACGAACCGGGAATGCCGCGTGGAGAATATTATGGATGATGTTTTTCCTGGAATGGAAGATACGAAGGCAAGGGCATACATTCACACCTGCGTGTATCAACTCCGTCAGCTGTTGAAGCGTAATGGGCTGGACGGGAGGGTTCGGATTAAATCGCTGCGGGAGAAGTATATTTTGACTGCCGAGCATATGTCCTCAGATATGCTTGAATTTCAACAGCTAGCGAAACGTGCGGTCGACATGGGCAGCCTATTTTTGCTCCGACAGGCGGTGAACTTATACAAGGAGGAAGTGCTGACTGACATTCAGAGCGTCTGGGTTTATCGGCTGCGCGAGCATTATAGGCTTATCGGAGGCCTGGTTGTGGAGCGGCTTGTCGAGGAGCTGCTGAATCAGGGAGATATTCTTGTAGCAACGGATTATGCGCTCGAATACTTAAACAAGGAGCCTTACGATGAGGGGGCCTTATGGCTCGTAGTCCGCTGCTATAAGAGAGGAGGCAATCGGGTGAAGGCCGACACCGTATTTAAGCAGTTTTGCAAGCGCAGTGCAGGGGAGCTTGGAGCTTGTCCACATGCCGAGCTTGTAGACCGATATGAGTCGCTAATGCAATCAACCTGATAGGGGATAATAAGAAGCTGCCTTTTGTCTGAGACAAAGGTAGTTTTTTTGCGCTTTTGAGAAGATTATGAAAAGTTTCCTAATTGATCAAGTTAACGCGTAATGCTAATTAAATTCGTTAAAATGCTACAAAAATCGACAAAAGATTCAGTTATGATTCAGAGATGTTTGTTATTGTGTAGGAAATAAGGCGCAGCAATCAGCAAAACGGGAGGACTGAAGATGTAAAATTTGGTGGAGAAGAGACCATTATGGCGCTTCAGTGCGGGGCGGTTGATTTTGTCGCCAAGCCGTCGGGAGAGCTGTCAGCCGATATTTATAAAGTAAAGTCAGAATTGTGTAAAAAATAAAAAACGCAACCGGAGCGCCGATAGTTGATCGGGGAACCGTCGATTATGTGCTGCCCATTGAGCAGATTGGCAGAAAGCTGCTGGACGTTACCAAAGGCAGAATATGAAAGGGGGTGAAATCATGCAGGGGGTAGAGCAAATGCAGTATGTACAATTTGGCGTAGGGGAAGAAAGCTATGGCATACGTATAGCTGAAGTTCATGAAATTATACGTATGCAGGAAATTACCGAAATACCGAATTGCCAGTTTTATGTGATGGGTGTCATTAATTTACGCGGCAAAATTATTCCGGTTATTAGCCTGCGAGCGTTATTTTCACTGGATGAGGATGTGTATTCAAAAGCGACGCGAATCGTCGTTGTTCATCATCAGGAGGAGTCGATCGGCATTATTGTAGATCGGGTGTACAAGGTTACGACGTTTCACGATATTCAGCCACCGCCGGAGCGGGTAGGCGGCATTAACGGTGCCTATTTTACAGGAATCGGTCTTACAGAGTCAGAATTGGTCGGCATATTAAAGATCGATGAGGTGCTGCTGCGCGATTAATGCTTCTTGCTTCACACAGCATACTTCAAGCAGCAAGGTAGCTCTTAAGTCAACGCTTACAAGGTGGTGCATATGTTCGATAACTCGGAATTCAGGCAAGTGTTTCTCGAAGAGCTTGAGGAACAGATTATGACGATGGAAGAAGAGATTTTATCTTTGGAAAAGCAAGGCTCTCATTCTGAGGGCATTCAGCGGCTTTTCCGGGCGGCACATACGATTAAAGGCTCTTCCGCGGCAATGGGCTATATGGAGCTCAAGCAGCTAACCCATGAATGGGAGCATCTGCTTGATATGCTGCGCAATGAAGAGCTTGAGATGACACGGGAATTAACGAATTTATTTTTTCAATGTCTCGACTTTATTAAAGATTTGCAAAACAGCATTATCCACGAGGAGCTGCTGCCGGACCCTTCGGCGGTCATCAAGGAATTGGGACGCTTCTCGAAAGCAAATACGGAATCAGTCGCGGCTGCAAAGGAATCAGCAGGCGAAGCTTTGCCGGAAGAGGCGGAGCAGTTGCTGCGAGAATATATACATAGCGGTCAAACCGTATATACAATTACCGTCAAGCTGACTGAGGACTGCATGATGAAGCTCGCTCGCATCAGCATTATTGATATTTCCTTGCGTGCGTTTGGCGAGGTGCTGTGGAATGAGCCCAATATGAAGCTGGTGAAGGATGATCAGGATATTCATGCGATACGGTGGCTGATTGCCACTCAAGAGGTGGAGCCAGATGCTCTTGAGCTGGCGGTAGCTGGGCTGATGGACGTGCAGAGCGTAAGGGTGGAGGCATCGATGCCGTCCCAACCGGAGGCTGAGACAGCCGCAGTTTTGGAGCTGGAACAGGAGAACGTGGACATGCTGCCCGGTTTTGCCGTAAGCGTAGCGCAGGATGAAGCAGACAAGACGCAGCAGTCCAAAGCGTCAGTGAAACAGCAGACGATTCGCGTCAACGTGGAACGACTGGAAAATGTACTCGATTTGCTCGGAGAGCTAGTAATCGACCAAACCCGCTTGAAGCAGGCCATTCAAACACTGCATCAAGCATATGGGTATTCCGAGACGATGGATGACCTCGGCGAAATCAGCGATCATCTGTCCAGATTGATTGGCAGCCTGCAGGAAAACGTACTAAAAGTACGGATGCTGCCGATCGAGCAGCTGTTCAGCCGTTTCCCGCGCATGGTCCGTGATTTGGCGCAAACGCTGAATAAAAGCGTTGATCTGCAAATGGTCGGCGGCGATACAGAGCTTGACCGCACGCTTATTGAAGAGGTCGGCGATCCGATGATTCATTTGATCCGCAACGCGGTGGACCACGGTATTGAAATGCCGGAAGAGCGGGTTAAATGCGGCAAGCCTGAGCAGGGAACAGTTAGAATAAGCGCGGCGCATGAGGATAATCAGGTTGTTGTTGTCGTCGAGGATGATGGCGGCGGCATTGATACGAACAAGCTGCGTAAATCCGCTGTTGCCAAAGGTGTCATCACCGCAGAGGAGGCGGCACTGCTTGATGAGCATAAGGCGCTGCGCCTTATTTTTCAACCAGGCTTCTCAACGGCCTCCCAGCTTAGCGATGTATCGGGCAGAGGCGTGGGCATGGATATCGTGCGGACGGATATCGAGCGGCTTGGCGGAATTATTGATATTGATACGTCCGTCGGCGTTGGAACGAAGTTCACGATAAGGCTGCCGCTGACGCTTGCCATTACAACGGGCTTGCTCGTCAAGGCGAGCGACCAAACGTTTATTTTGCCAATGAGCGCCGTTGTGGAAATTATTCGAGTCGATACAAGCACGCTCAAAATGATAAAAGGCTCGCCGGTTATTAAAATCCGCAATCAGATCGTACCGTTCGTATGGCTGCATGAAATGTTCGGCTATACACGCACGGAGGGCAGACCCGACAAAATTCCGGTCGTAATGATCGGCAGAGCGGAGCAGCGGCTGGCTATTGCGGTCGATCAGCTGCTTGGGAATCAAGAGGTCGTTATTAAAACGCTTGGTTCCTATGTGGGCAAGGTGGACGGTATTTCAGGAGCAACGATTTTGGGCAACGGGCGAATTGCGTTGATTTTGGAAATTGGCGGCATTATGAAAAAAGCAAGCGGCATCAGCTAGAACGTCGTTTGCCAGATCTGCAAGAAAACAAACTAACAGCAAATATTAGATAGAATAGGGAGGGTATTTGATATGAATTGGTTCTACAACTTGAAAATCAGTGTCAAATTAATATCCGCATTTCTGATTGTTGCGATTATTTTAGGTGTCGTAGGTTTATTCGGTATTTATAATTTGAATAAAATGCATGCGTCGCAGGATGATATGTATTCCAATAATTTGATTCCTGTTAAAGAAGCTTATGAGGCGCAGGTCAACTATACCAGTATGCGGGTTCAAATCCGAAGCCTGTATATGCATGATACGGAGCAGAAAATGCAGGCAGAGCTTGCTACAATTAGGGAAACGACAACACATGTCGAGCAGGCTGTTGAAAAATATAAAGCAACGAATATGAGCGATGATGCTAAAAGGATCATTGATAGCTTTGATACGGATTGGAAAGCTTATTTGGTCATTTACAACCGGGGTATTGAACTCAATAATTCCGGCGATGATGCCGCGTTTAAAAATTTGATCAGTAACGAATTAAAAACGCAGGGTGATATTGTTTTCAAGATTCTTGAGGATAGCATCGAGCTTTCGATTCGTGAAGCGGACGCAGCGAACCAGAAGGGGGCGGAAGCATATAATAGCGCTTTGTTGATTACAATTGTCATTGTGGTGCTGGCATTCCTGCTGAGCATTATTTTCGGAATCGTGTTGTCCCGGATGATTTCGAAGCCGCTCAGCCGTATCGTTGTTCTGGCGAGAAATGTGGCCGACGGCGATCTGCGTGAAAAGGTAGACATCCATACGAAGGACGAGGTCGGCAATCTTGCAAGCTCCTTCAACCATATGATTGACCGTTTGAACGGAACGGTTAGCGGTATTATTGAATCATCGCACAGCGTAGCTGCGGCTGCAGAGCAAATTTCGGCTGCTACAGAGGAAATTGCCGGCGGGAGCACAGCTCAAGCATCGGCGGCACAGACGATTCATGAGCTGTTCAGCGAGCTGACGATGGCCATTCAATCGGTCGCTCAAAGTACAGAGCAAGCATCAGAGCTATCGGATTCCGCGATGAAAATTGCTAGAGAAGGCCGCACCATTATCGACAACTCGGTGAAAAGCATGAATGGCGTGCGCGAGCAAATGTCCCAGCTGGAGCAGGATTCCCATCAGGTTGGCGATATTATCGAGGTCATTGAGGATATCGCCGATCAAACGAACCTCCTTGCGCTGAATGCAGCCATTGAAGCAGCACGGGCAGGCGAACAAGGACGAGGCTTTGCTGTTGTAGCCGATGAGGTACGCAAGCTGGCGGAGCGAAGTGGCGAAGCGACGAAGAAAATTACGGTCATTATTCAAGGTATGCAGCAAAATACGAAGCGCAGCGTGAATGCAGTTGAGGAAAGCGCAACGCTGTCGGAGAAAACGGGAGAAGCATTCGAGCGTATTACGAAGATGGTCAACGATACAGGCCATCGCGTATCCGAAATTGCCGCAGCGAGCGAAGAGCAGGCGGCCCAAGCGACAAACGTGTTGACTACCGTTGAAAATGTTTCCGCTGCTGCCGAGGAGTCCGCAGCGAGCAGCGAAGAATCCGCAGCGACCGCGCAATCGCTGGCCCAACTGGCGGATGATCTCCAGCATACGGTGTCGAGCTTTAAGACGGCGTAGTTGCATAAAGTTTTTTAGCAGCTGAGATTACATGCCCAGGTGCGAATGTGAAGCTCACATAAAAACCCTAGGGGATTCGCACCTCAGAAATTGTAGAAGCATGTCGATTTTGAGCTATTTCAAGAAAAGTCAAGATTTGATCTAGATTTTTCTAGTATTATATTTATTGAAAAAAGAGGTGATTGATGCCATGATGGGATCAATCACTTGTATTTTCGCTGTCGCACTCCGTACGGAGTGCGTGGATTGAAACGCCGCTAAGGGTTTTACCCTCAGACATGCCGTTCATGTCGCACTCCGTACGGAGTGCGTGGATTGAAACACGTTCAGCGACCTGACTATAAAAGAAACATTCGGGTCGCACTCCGTACGGAGTGCGTGGATTGAAACTTCGATATACACGATGACTACTTCCCAGCCCTGGTCGCACTCCGTACGGAGTGCGTGGATTGAAACCGCCCCGCGCGCGCCTCCCGGCGCGCGGTGCCATCCGGTCGCACTCCGTACGGAGTGCGTGGATTGAAACAAATGCTGCTTGTTTAGCTGCAAATTCCGCCTGGAGTCGCACTCCGTACGGAGTGCGTGGATTGAAACCTTACTGATCTGGTGAAAGGGCTATCTACTGTCGTCGCACTCCGTACGGAGTGCGTGGATTGAAACAGACAATTTGTCGAATTGCTCTTCTGTCATATCGTCGCACTCCGTACGGAGTGCGTGGATTGAAACAGCCAGTGTCTGGCTCAGTATCGGCATATTACATCGTCGCACTCCGTACGGAGTGCGTGGATTGAAACAATGTCCCACGGTATTGAAAAAGGAAATTTGTGAGGTCGCACTCCGTACGGAGTGCGTGGATTGAAACAGGTTACTGCTGTCGACACAAGCACCAATGAGTCTGTCGCACTCCGTACGGAGTGCGTGGATTGAAACGGAAAAATAGCCATATGCGCCAGGACAAGTGGCGGTCGCACTCCGTACGGAGTGCGTGGATTGAAACTTAATAGCATTAATCCCCTTAAGCGACTGCATCCGTCGCACTCCGTACGGAGTACGTGGATTGAAACTGTGCAGCCCATGGGAGATAGGTTGATGCAACTGTCGCACTCCGTACGGAGTGCGCAGATTAAAGTTGCAAAAAGTAAGACTATTTTTACTCTCAATCTGCTTCTACATATATCGCACTAAAACTAACGTTCTTATCTTTCTTGGAAAAGAACGCCCCAAATACAAAAAACACCCGAAACCGCTAGTACAGCGATTTCGGGTGTTTTTTGCAATGCCCTTTTACTATTTAATATACACGCTGCCGAACGGCAGCACTTCACGCAGCAATCGCTTGAAAAATCCGTCGTTTTGCAGCGGATGCTCCAAATCTTTTCCATGCGAGCCCGTCTGAATAAGAACAGGGCCGCTGCCGGTTATTTTCCACTGGACGTTCATGTTCTGGCTCGCCAGCTGATTGCCGTAAACGGCAAGCTGGATGCTCGCATTGGCGGGATAAGCGACGAGCGAGCTCGTATTTACAAAAAGCGGGCGCTCCTTGTCCAACTGGAGCACCGCAATGTCGCCGCTTGTGATGACGCCAAGCTCGCCGGGGCCGGAGAAGCGCATCCGCACCAGCTCGCGGGTGATCCACACATTTTTCATTTTTTGAATGACGCTTTTGAGCTGCATGCCGTCTGTGAAATAGAGCACGTGGCGGTAGTCGAACAGCAAATCGCTTTCCGGTCCGATGGGGATCGTCTCCAGCGAGCAGCCCGGCGGCAAGCCGATAATAAATTCGGAGGGGCCGCTCAGCAGGGCGCGCACCCATTTCTTTTTGCGATAGACGCCTGCCAAATTCATAAAACGATCCTCGCGCTGCTGCGGTGCGCCTTGGTAAGCAATAATCGCTCCCGGATGGAGCACATGGAGCTTGTCCGCTTCCTGAAGCGTCACCTTCACATGTCCAATCGGCGCGGGGGAGGTTGCTTTCATCCGCTACACTCCTCTGCCGACATGCTTCTGTTTGCGCCAAACGAGATAGCGCCAAACGCGAAGGGAAAGAATATAGGCGAAAATAATAATCATAATGATGATTGCTGTATTGATGAGCTTTTGCGTAAAGCTGGCTTGCTTCTGCTTGATTTGCTCCATTTCTTGTATAAGCGCGTTGTTCTGTTCCATTAGCTGCTCGTTGGTTTTGCGGAACTGCTCGTTCTGCTGCATGAGCTCCTCTTGCCTGGCTGCGTATTGCTCTGCACTTTGCAGCGATTCGGTGAGCTGCTCCTTCTGTGCATCAAGCTGCTGCTTGGCATCCATATATTGCTGCTCCAGCGCGTCGATTTTTTCGGGGGCGGAGAAAATGCCCTTTATGTTGCTCCACATGCCTGCTTCGGCAACCTGATGCGGAAATAACAGAAATAGCAAGGACATGAATAATAGAGTAGAAACAAGGAATGGCGCTTTTGGCAACGTTGATCCCTCCTCAGATATTGCGATAGCTTTAGTGTAGCTTCTTTTTTGCCCATTTGCTAGATTGGCTGGACAAGTTTATCGAAAGAACGATTTTTTTCGACAGCATCCATGCGGGCAGCAAAGCAATCTAAAGAGTTATACGACATTAAATGAGGATTGGTAACGATAGAAAATAATAGAATTACAATTTTACTAGGATGTTTATGCAAACTTCAATATATCGAAGCTTGGTTTTTTAGGGAAGGAGTTGTCTCCACGATATAAGTATGTTAAAATACCAATTAACCAAACATCCTATGTTTGATAAATAGATGAAATGAGGACTGACGTATGCTTCAGAAAACAAATCGATTGACGCTGGTCGAGCAAGTCGCATTGCAAATGGAAAGACAGATCGAGTCCGGCAAGTGGGCTGTGGGGATGCGTATTCCGGCCGAGCCGGAGTTGATGGTCGAGTTGAATGTTAGCCGCAATACATTGAGGGAAGCCGTTCGGGCTTTGATCCACGCGGGACTCTTAAAGACGAAGCAAGGGGACGGAACGTACGTCAGCTCTTCGAGCGCGCTGGGAGTGGTGCTGCAAAAACGAATTATGCGCTCCGATACGCTGCAGACGTTGGAAGTCCGGCATGCACTCGAACGCGAGGGAGCCCATCTGGCTGCACAGCGCAGAACGGACGAAGAGGCGCGAGAGCTTCTTCTCCAACTGGAACGCTGGGAGGGGGCGGCAGCACGCGGTGACATGGATGCCATTGTTACGGAGGATATCCGTCTTCACCAAGGCATCATCGCGGCGTCTCATAATGAAATCTTGATTGAATTGTACAGCCATATCGCGGACGCGTCACAAGATTCGATTACAAGCTTGACTCGTTATGAAGCCGATGGGGATTTCTTGGAGATGCACCGGCAATTGGTTCAAGCGATTGTCGATCAAGACGCCGATCGTGCCGTGGCAACGGTTCACCGTTATATTGCGGAATCGAAAGCAGTTCTTGAGGTCAAAGGAGGCGAGCGGCTATGAGCGTAACAAGCGATACGAAGTCAATGATGGCGAAGAAGTCTTTGTCGCTGGGTTGGCCGATCATCCTCGGCATCGTCCTGATCGCACTGACCATGCGGTCGCCGCTAACGTCGGTAGGCCCATTGGTCGGCTCGATTCGCGAATCCCTCGGACTGTCGAATGCTGCGGCAGGTCTGCTCACTACACTGCCGTTGCTTGCTTTCGCGCTGCTTTCACCGTTCGCACCCTTTCTGGCACGCCGCTTGGGGGCGGAGCGGACCCTGCTTTATGCGCTGGTTTTACTCATGGCGGGTATCGCGATCCGTTCGTTGACCGCAACCGCTTCGTTGTTTGTAGGCACTGCTTTGATTGGGCTGGCGATTGCGGTGTGCAACGTGCTCATTCCAAGTCTCGTCAAACGGAATTTTGCTCAGCAAGTCGGCCTCATGACCGGCGTGTACTCCGTGTCAATGAATTTATGCGGGGCAATCGCATCCGGTGTCAGTGTTCCGGTCGCCCGCGATCTCGGTTTCGGCTGGAATGGCGCGCTCGGCATTTGGGGCATACTCGTTCTGTTGGCCGCGCTGTTCTGGTTGCCTCAAGCCCGGGCGAGTCGGGCGGCTGTTGGGGCAGCGACGAGCGGTGCATCGAAGCGCGGAAGTCTGTGGCGTTCGCCACTGGCATGGATGGTTACGATTTTTATGGGGATGCAGTCTCTCTTGTTCTATGTGCTGATCGCTTGGATGCCTGAAATCATGTCAAGCCGGGGCTTGAATGAAGACAGCGGCGGCTTGCTGCTGTCGCTGTTTCAGATGGCCGCGCTGCCCGTAGCGTTCATTGTGCCGATCGTGGCGGGACGCATGAAGAACCAACGTTTGCTGGTCATCATCATGACGGTTCTGTTGTTTGTTTCATTGGGAGGTCTTTATTTCGGAGGAAATGCGTTCATTTCGTTGTGGACCGTTTTACTCGGAATTGGCGGAGGATGTGCGTTCAGCTTGGCCATGATCTTTTTAAGCTTGCGCACGAAAGATGCCTTCGATTCCGCTGCTCTTTCCGGCATGTCGCAATCGGTTGGCTATTTGCTGGCGGCAACCGGACCGATCTTGTTCGGTCTGCTTCATGATATTACGGCAAGCTGGAAGCCCCCGCTGTTGCTGCTGCTTGTCGTTAGCGCTCTGCTGCTCCTGTCCGGCCTCGGCGCCTCCAGAAATCGCACGGTATAAGGCACATGAAAGAAAAAACAGACCCAAACAACTCCGTGAATGAATGAGTGGATGAATGGATGAAGAAAAATAGGCAGAGCAGCGTCAGCCATCTCCCAGGTCAGCCGGAATACCATTCGCAAAGGGTTGCGCAAACTGGAAGACTCTATACCCGGCTGACGGTCAAAGTCATTCACGAATTGCAGATTCGCGAGAACGGCTATACGAAGGAAGAACTGCCCTCGTGTGATTGTATGGTTCTACTAATTTTTTGAGTCTGCCTAAGCGGACAGGAAATCCGCTATTGCCCTCATTATCCCATCAAAATGGCGAAAATCAGCGTATTAGCGGCTCCTGAGTCCGTATAAGGTGCCATAACCCATGATTTTTCTAAAATAGCTGCTGCTGTGTCCGCCAAGTCGATCCAGGTGCAGGGAGCAGCTTTTTAGCCTCTAGAGTATTCCTAGCACACAACAGCTTATCGCGTTTCCAAGCAAGGCAGCTCAAGCTCGGCGGCGAGTCCGGCTCTAGGCCCGTTAGTTAACGTCAGGCGCCCGTGGTGGGCTTTGGCTATTCGGAAAGCCATCGGCAGCCCGAGACCATGTCCGGAAGGTCTGGCATATTTTCGATTTGCGGAAAAAGGCAGCTCCAGCACATCGGCCAGCTCTTCCGGCGGGATGCCTCGTCCATTGTCTAATACGATGAAGCGGCACGTATGCTTGTCGGCCGCAAGCTCTGCTCGCAGCCTGATGTCGCATCCCTGTGGATTATGGCGGATCGCATTGTGGACGAGATTGGTCATGGCGCGCAGCAGCAGACGCTCATCCCCGTATATTTGGGCGGTTTCGTTTATGTCGTCCATTTCGAGCGTATAGCTGGGCTCAAGCCCCGCATTAATCATATCGGATGCCACCTGGCGAGTCAGTGCGGCCAGCCGCAAAGCCTTCGGAGTGAGCGGCTGCATTTCATATTCCAACATGGAAACGAGATTCAAGTCGCTTACTAAGGTGCGCAGCTTCTCTGCTTGATAACGAATAATACCCGCATGCTTTCGCTGCAACGGTGGAATTTCTTGATGCTCCTCCAGCTCGCTGGCATAGCCGAGCACCATGGAAAGCGGGGTGCGAATGTCATGGGAAATGCCAGCGATCCAGTTGGATCGCGCTTCATCCCTGCTTTTGAGCGAAGCATTTTTCTGATGCAGCAGCGATGAGGCATGGTTGACAGACTGGGCAAGGTCAGCGAGCATTCCCTTGGGCTCAAGCTGCACCTCCTGATCCGCGGCAAGCGCCTGTATGCCCTGCGTCAGCGGGCGGATGGAAAGCAGGAGCCGGGAACCGATCAGCAGGGCGACAATCAGCACCAGCACAAGGTTCCCTATGAGTAGGAGCAGGGCGCGCAGCGGCAAATTTTTGACCCAGTCGGTCGGCAGTATATGCTGGTATTTGACAAGGCTGTCCTTCGGATAGCCAATCACAATAAGTCCGTCTGCATGCTCCCACACAAATACGGGATAATCCATCAAGTAGCTCATGGAAAGCTTGGCGACGTCCGTCAAGCTATAGTGGGCAGGGAGCTCTTCGGGCAAGCTGTGCCCCCACGTGACCTGCCCCGCCGAGCTAATTAACATCGCCCACACCTGCTGGTCATCCAGCCGTGCCGCCGTTTCAGCCTCAAGAACATACCCATTATTCGCAGCCTTCAGCCCTTCAGCCGTATGCCGCACAACCGCGGCTGGCGAACTCCCCTCGACCGTCCCTGTACTAACCCAGATGAGCAGCAGCAAAAAGTTAAGCACGAGCAAAGAGAGCGAGATGAGCATCGTCGCCCCAATAAAACGCTTTAAAATACGAACGGTGCCTCCCATTACTCCTCCCCCTTGACTAGCAGCTTATACCCCAAGCCGCGAACGGTCAGCAGATGCTCAGGATTGGAGGGCAGCTCTTCTATTTTTTCACGAATGCGGCGAATATGAACCATTAAGGTATTTTCATACCCATAATAATCATCGCTCCACGCTGCTTGGCAAAGGGCATCATTGGTCACAATGCGGTTCCGGTTTTCGTAAAACTTGGTTAGCAGGACAAGCTCCTTGGCGGTTAAAGAAACGTCATCGCTGGACGTCCGCACAACGCCGCTTTCCAAATCAATGACACGGGGCCCCAGTTGAAAAATAGGGCGCTGCTCCTGGCGGAACGGTGCATATACTCGCCGTAAAATCGCGCTCAAACGCAGCAGCAGCTCGCGCGGCAAAAAAGGCTTCACCATATAATCGTCGGCGCCCAGCCCAAGGCCGAGCAAACGATCCTCATCCTCTCCTCTGGCAGAGAGAAACAGCACAGGAACGCTTGAGAAGTGCCGCAGCGACTTGAGCAGAGAGAACCCGTCCCCGTCAGGCAGCATAATATCCAAAAGGACGAGGTCCGGCTTGGCCGACCTAATGGTACGCAGTGCCTCCGCGCAGGTAGCTGCCTGGAAAATGCGGGTAAAGCCTTCTTTACGTAAAAAACCTTCGACCATTTCCCTCAAATCGCTCTCATCATCGACGATGAGCAGCTTTTTATGTTTTAAGTCTTCCATATTGTTCATCACCCATTTTTAGTATACCTTGCTTTTGCTGGTTTTGGAGCGTGACGGGCCGCCATTGGCCCGATTTAAGGCTGGCGTAAGGTTAGCTTCAGTTTACAGCAAGGCGGCATCGTTATGCTTGATTGACAAAATCAAGATTGGAGTGAATGACGATGCAAGCGATTGTATCTACCCGCGGCCTGTCCAAACGATACGGCAGCAGCTATTCCGTCGAAAAGCTCGATTTATCGGTGGAAGAGGGAGAGATTTATGGCTTTCTTGGGCCGAACGGAGCCGGGAAATCGACGACATTAAAAATGATTCTTGGGCTCGCCCAGCCGACGGAGGGCAGCGTGACCGTATTCGGCAAGGAGCTGGCCAAGCACCGCCGTCTTATTTTAAGCCAAACGGGCTCTCTAATTGAATCCCCTTCCTACTACGGACATCTGACGGGCCTAGAAAACATGCGCGTCGTGCAGCGGCTGCGGAATATGCCTGGCAGTCATGTGCGGGAGGCGCTAAAAATTGTCCGGCTGGAGCAGCAGCAGCATAAAAAAGTATCGCAGTATTCGCTGGGCATGAAGC
Source organism: Paenibacillus liaoningensis (assembly GCF_059609455.1). Taxonomy (NCBI): domain Bacteria; kingdom Bacillati; phylum Bacillota; class Bacilli; order Caryophanales; family Paenibacillaceae; genus Paenibacillus; species Paenibacillus liaoningensis. The sequence goes on along the minus strand of NZ_JCAALU010000002.1, from coordinate 287,026 downwards.
AGCGTTTAGGCATTGCGATGGCGTTGCTGGCTTCGCCTAAGCTGCTGGTGCTGGATGAGCCGACGAATGGGCTTGATCCGGCAGGTATCGGTGAAATCCGCGAGCTGATTAAATCTTTGCCGCAGCGCTTGGGAATGACGGTGTTAATATCCAGCCATCTATTGTCGGAAATCGAACAGATCGCCACCTCGGTAGGCATTATCCATCAAGGTAAAATGCTGTTCCAAGGCAAGCTGGATGAGCTGCGAAATGAAAGCCTGCCGACGATTGCCTTTAAGACGAGCCAAAATCCAATGGCGCATTCGCTGCTCGCTGCCCAAGGGTTTGCGCCGATTTTACAGGATGGCTTCCTGCGGCTGCGTCATCTGACAGATGCCCAGATAGCGCGAATTAATAGGGAGCTGCTTGCAGCAGATATTGACGTGCTGCGCATTGAAGAGCATAAAAAAAGCTTGGAGAGCCTGTTTCTCGAATTGACGGGGAAGGAGCGCAGCCTATGATTCGCTCGATTTGGCTGGAAGGCTACAAGCTGCGCCGAAGATACGTCGGGTTGACGGTACTGCTGATGATTGGGGTGGAAATGGGGTGGGCGTTTATGGCAACAAGCATGTCCATCGCCCGCAATCCTGATCAGGCTAGCTGGGAGCCGCTTATTGCGATGACGGCATCCTTGAACGGTCTGTTTGCCCCTATTCTCGCAGCGATCTGCGTATCGCGTATTTGTGATATAGAGCATAAAGGCAATACGTGGAAGCTGCTGCTTTCCATGTCTGTCAAGCGGGAGAGGTTATATGCTGCCAAATATGGCTGTGTGGCGCTTATTTTGCTGCTTGCCTGTTTTGTGCAAGTATTGGCGCTAATCGGCTTCGGCAAAATAAATGCTTTTGAAGAAGTGGTGCCTATTATACTGCTCGGACGCTTGCTTGCTGGAACGATGGCTGCCCACTTGGCTGTCATTGCCCTGCAGCAGTGGTTATCCATGGCGCTTAAAAATCAGGCCTTCGCGCTATGTCTCGGTATGCTTGGCGGGTTCATTGGCATGGCTGCTGATCTGTTTCCGAGTGCGATAAGGCCATTGTTCATTTGGTCGTATTATTCGGGACTTAGTCCGGTTGCCCAGAGCTATACGGATAATCAGCTTGAATTTATAGCACGTGATTTAGGGGCGGGGCTTCCGTTGCTGGGGCTGCTGCTATTCATGGGGTTGTTGATCTATGGAGCAGGCCGATGGCATATATCCAGGCAGGAGGTGTAGAGAATGTTTATGCTAAAAAGGGTAGTTCCCGCTGAATGGCTGAAGCTGCGCCATTCGCATCTATGGATCGTATTGATAGCGCTGCCGATCGTCAGTATTCTGATGGGCTGCGGTAATTTTTATATGAATCAGGGTGTCCTGCAAAATGGCTGGTATAGCTTATGGTCGCAAGTCGGGCTGTTTTATGGCGAGTTTTTCTTTCCGGTGCTGATCGCTATTTGTTGTGCCTATCTGTGCAGACTGGAGCATTCAGGTAAAAACTGGAACATGATGATGACAGCGCCGATTCCGGTTGCCAGCATTTTTTGGGCCAAGCTTTTTACAGCAAGCATGCTGACGGCTTTTGTACAAGTAGTGTTTGTCCTGCTGTATATAATAGGGGGCACGATGGTTGGATTAAGCCTCTCCGAATTGCCGGGAGAATTATTCGGCTGGCTGGTGCGGGGCTGGCTGGCTGCTGTTACGATCAGCAGCTTCCAATTGCTGCTGTCCATGCAGATACGCAGCTTTGCCGTCCCCGTAGGAATCGGGCTAGGGGCAACTTTTCTGGGACTGGGCATGTATGTAGCGAAGGCCGGGCTGTTTTTTCCGCATTCGCTGCTGACGATTGGAATGGGCGTGCTTAGCCCGGAGAGTTTGCCGCCTCTGCAGCAGCTAACGGTTGTGATTGTGAATTTGCTTTATACAGCTGCATTCAGCGCCGGTGCCATTTACCGAATGCGAACGGCTGACGTTTCGGCATAAAGCCCATTGCCAGCGGACCTATGAACAGCATTAGGCATCATTCGTCAAAATAAGCACAATATTGAAATTTTAAATATACGCATGGTACAAGGATATGGTAGCCTAGGAGGGAAGCGTTACCAATGATGAACGACGAATGATGAATGAACAAAGGAGCTGAACGTTTATGCTGCAACTCGACTTGACTGGAAAGACCGCGCTCGTAACCGGAGCAACTGGAGATTTGGGACGCGTAATGGTTAGAACGCTCGCAGATTGCGGGGCGGATATCGTCATTCATTATCGGAGCAATGAGGACAAGGCGCTGGAGCTGAAGCAGGAGGTTGAGGCCTTGGGCAGACGTGCGATTACGGTTCAGGCAGATATTACGAAGCAAGGCGATGTGGAAAAACTTCAAGCGGAAGCAGCGGCAAGCCTTGGACATGTGGACATTGTCGTGGCAAATGCCGTCATTCAGTACCAATGGGAAAGCGTGCTGAAGCAGCCGGTGGAGGACTATGAAAGCCAGTTCGAATCCTGCGTCATGCAAAGCGTCTATTTGGCCAAAGCATTCGTTCCGGCAATGGTGGAGCGCGGCGGCGGCCGTTTTATCGGCATTAATACGGAATGCGCCATGCAAAATGCGCCCGGCCAATCGGCCTACGTAGCAGGCAAAAGAGGCATGGACGGCGTATACCGCGTGCTTGCCAAAGAGGTTGGCGAGAGCGGCATTACGGTCAATCAAGTGGCACCGGGCTGGACGATCAGCGATCGGGACCGTGCGACAGGCAGCGAGCGCAATGAAGGCTATGAGAAAAATGTGCCGCTGAAGCGGCGGGGAAGCGATCAGGAAATTGCCAACACAGTCGCATTTCTGGCCTCCGAGCTGTCCAGCTTCATTACGGGGGCGTATGTGCCGGTCAATGGCGGAAATGTTATGCCAGCCATTTAATTAAGCTACATAAATCGATAGGGGGAGTTCTCTTGTCCGAGTCTACGATTAGCAAACGACTTGTTGAGCTTGATATTGTGCTGCCAGCGGCGAGCGAGCCGGCGGCTAAATACGCAAACTTTGTAAATGTGAATGGACTGCTGTTTGTTTCCGGCAAGGGGCCTTCTGGAAACCCGAAAGGCAAGCTGGGCAAAGACTTCTCTACGGAGGAAGGCTATGAATTTGCCCGGCAGGCGGGGCTGGAGGTGCTCGCTGTGCTGCAGCAAGCAGTGGGCTCTCTCGATAAAGTAAAACGGGTCGTGAAAATTCAAGGCTTCGTCAATGCGACAGCTGAATTTGAAGAGCATCACAAGGTGCTGAATGGCTGCTCGGACTTAATGATGGATGTGTTCGGGGAAAAAGGAAGCCATGCCCGCTCCGTCCTCGGAGCCGTTTCAGTAAGAAATAATCTCCCGATTATTGTGGATTCGATTTTTGAAGTAGAGGAGTAGGGTGCGCGCTAAAGCCCCTGTACTGAAGCTCCCGCTGTTCCTTTCATGAAAAAAGCCGGAGCACCCGCTCGTACGCGGGGCTTCGGCTTTTTCCTATATTATTGCTGCCTATTACTTGGCAGCTGGCTTCACATACAGGCGGCTCGTCTCTTCCCAGATGCCGTTTGGCTCCAGGCTGACCAGGCCGATTTCGTCTGCTGGCAAATCGACATTCGGTGCATTGACGAGGTTAAGCTGCGGCTCAGGGCAGAAGAACTGACCGGAGGCGTTGCTGTTCCACACCATCCACTGTTTATAGGCTGTTCCTGCATCATAGACCAAAGTCACTTGCTCGCGGGCATCTGTGAGCTCCATCTGATTGCGGCCATTGCGCGTCTCCACCGTATAGTGATTGTCCAGTGGCTCAAAGTAAGGGGAAGAGCCCGTCGTCTTCAGCTTCTCCTCGTCGCTGCTAAGCGGCAAAAACTGTCCGGTTGGCAGCATGCGCTCGTTCAGCTCCCAGCGTTTTCCGGCTGTCAGCGTGAAGCTGTAGTCTTCGGAAGAGCTTTGTGGGGCAAAAGGCGCGTTGATCGCTGTATGGAAGCCGATTAGGCAAGGCATAGCGTCGTTCCCGCGGTTATGTACGGAAATATGCTGAAATAGTCCTTGATCACTCAATGAATAACGCAGCGTAATCGCAAAACGATGCGGCAAATACGTATAAATCGGATGCTGCTCATCCACTGCGATTTGAAGCAGCACGAAGCTTTCGGTTTTCAGTGTGCCGTAGTCCAGCACTTCCCATGCAGCCGTATGTACGAAGCCATGCAAATGGTTTCCTGTTCTTGCCTCATTGATTGGGAACGTATACGTCTTGCCGTTCATTGTGAACGTGCCATCTTGATAACGGTTCGGAGGGAACAGCACGGGAATGCCGTGAGTGCCGGGACTTGCTTTAAATGCGGCCATTTCACTCTCAGCTGGCTCATGCAAAAAATGATAGCCCTTCTCTACATCGCGGAACGCAATCAGGTTAGCCCCTACTGCGGGCAAAACCGCAGCCTCATAGGCGCCCCATTTTAGCCAAACGGCTGGTTCTCCATGAAATGCTTGCTCAAGCGCTTGTCCTTGCTTGCTCATAATAGCCTCCTTAAATTTGGCGAATATTTGGCGATTCATGCTCCAGATTAGAATAACAGGATCAATGTAAACACACAACCGCCGTATTCCGTTAGACACGGTATACGGCGGTTGTGTGTGAATGAACGGCGACTGCGTGCGCATATGGACGTCGTTTATTAGTGTGCTGTGCGGTATGTGCCTGTTAACCGATTACTGCGCTTGCCCTAAGAGCTGCTTGATGACGGTTTGCTTGCGTCTAGGGATAGGGACGTTCTTGGAGTCGGATGCATCGGTTCCGAAATAAGCAATGCCGTCCGTGATCGCCTTCACCTTGCGAATGTTAATGTAGCAATTGGAGCTCACTTGATAAAAGTGGCTGTCATCAATGAGCTTGCGAATCTGGTCCCCGGTCATTCTTTTCTTTATATTGTAGTTTCTGCCGTGGAAGCTGACGAGCTCGGGCATGCCGACCTTGAAAAAAAGGACGTCCGACTCAATTTCAAAATCCTCGTAAATGTTGCGTTCACCGTTCAATCCAGTATTCATCATTCCATAAGCCCCCTTCAAGAAATGAGAATGAAAACGGAAAATTGTTAGCGCTTACATTATATCATGGGCAGAAGACATTGGAAAGCGTTTTTTCGAAAACGGTTGTCTGCTTATTTTCATTGTGCTATGGTCACTATAAATATAAAAATTACGCTTACATAATGAGAGTACGAGAGGATGAATACGATTGAAAGCAAATAAGCTCGCAGGAATCGTCTATATCGGCTGCTATGGCAGTGCTTCGGAGCCGTGTATTTACGTAGCGAAACAGGATAGCGAATCCGGCTTGCTGAATGTGATTCAGCAGGTAACAGGCATTGAAAATGCGTCATTTTTGAGCGTGAATGAAGCACGGGACCGGTTGTATGCGGTCAGTGAAACGGCGGAGGCGAACGGCGTGCCGGGCGGAGAGGTTGCTGCTTATGCGATTGACCCGGAAACCGGCAAGCTGAGCGAGTTGAACCGCCAGTCTACGCATGGCGAGCATCCTTGTTATGTCAGCTCGGATGGCCAGTCGGTATTCGTAGCTAATTATACAGGGGGAAATGCAGCGGTGCTGCCGCTTGCAGAGGATGGTTCTTTGCAGCCGGCGGCAGCAGTTGTCGGCAGCAAGGGAGAGCTTGGGCCAAATGCGGGCCGTCAGGATGCGCCGCATGCCCATGCGATTTTGCCGCTCGGCGGGCCATCGCCTTATGTTTACATAACGGATCTCGGCACGGATTCCATCCTTATTTACCGCCACAATCCACAGGCAGCAGAGCCGCTTCAGCTTGCGTCCTCCTACCAGCTGCATGCGGGAGCAGGGCCGCGGCATTTGGCGCTGCATGAGCAGCTGCCAATCGTCTATGTGATGAATGAGCTGGATTCGACGGTGTCGGTGCTGCGAAAGAATGGAGAGGATGCAGGCTCTTTGGAGCTGGTGCAGACTATTAGCGCGCTGCCTGAAGGGTTTAATGCTTACAACGATGCGGCGCATATTGCGCTGGCACCGTCGGGCAAGTTTTTGTACAGCTCCAATCGCGGCCATGACAGCATTGCGGTATTTGCAGTGAATGCGGCTGATGGGACGCTAACGCTGGTGCAGCATATTTCCTGCGGCGGGGAAGGCCCGCGCAATTTTGCACTTGCCCCTGATGGCAGCAGGCTGCTCGTGGCGAACCAGAAGACCAATCACCTTTTGAGCTATCAGGTTGATGCAGGCAGCGGTATGCTGACGCCTGAGGGCGAGCTTTTACAAGTTTCGAGCCCTGTGTTCGTCTGGATCGGATAATTACAGCACAATCAGTGAGAGAAGGCGGGCGGCATGTCCAATGTAGATACATTAAGCAAACCGATTAAAACGATGGATACGAAAAATAAAGCGTTATTTGGCATATTATTCGCCATTAGCGGCGTCCACCTGCTGAATGATTCAATGCAGTCGGTCGTCGCAGCCCTATTCCCGATTTTTGAACAATCGCTCGGTCTAACGTTCGGACAAATCGGCTGGATTACGTTTACGCTGTATATGACCTCTTCCGTGCTGCAGCCGGTTATTGGCATTTTATCGGATAAAAAGCCTGCACCGTGGATGCTTATCGCCGGCATGTGCTGCAGTATGGCAGGGATGGCGGGACTCGCCTATGCGCCAAATTTCTGGACGCTATTGCTCGCTGTCGTGTTCGTTGGCTTTGGTTCAGCGGTATTCCACCCCGAGGGCTCGAGGGTTGTTTATTTTGCTGCGGGCGGCAGACGAGGTCTGGCGCAGTCGATCTATCAGGTCGGCGGTAATTTTGGACAAGCGCTAGCGCCGCTCATGACGATTTTTATATTCGTCCCGCTTGGGCAGCGAGGCGCCGTATGGGGGACGCTGCTGGCGCTGGCAGGCATTATCCTGCTGCTGCGCATCGTGCCTTGGTACGCGGCGGAGCTCGCAGCGAAAGGACTCGCCGATCGCAAGGCGAAACAGAGCGGCGCAGCAGCAAATGCGGATACACTCAGCACGAAAGCAGTAGCCATTGCGCTAGTGCTGCTGCTCGTGATGGTGTTTGCCCGCTCTTGGTATGCAGCTGGGCTCACAAGCTTTTACCAATTTTATTTGCAGCGGGATTATGGATTGTCGATTGGCGCCGCGCAGGTGCCGCTCTTTCTGTTTATGGCGGCGGGCGTCGCTGGAACGTTCCTCGGCGGCATGCTGTCCGACCGCTTCGGGCGCAAGCGGATGCTGCTGTTCTCAATTGCTGGGGCAGCACCGCTGACCGTCATTTTGCCGCATTTGCCGATTTTTTGGGTGTATCCGGTTATTACGCTGCTTGGCCTCATTCTCCAATCGAGCTTCTCGGTCAGCGTCGTTTATGCGCAGGAGCTAATGCCAGGCAAAGTCGGCATGGCATCCGGGCTGATTACCGGGCTCGCCTTCGGCATGGGCGGCTTGGGAGCAATCGTGCTTGGCACAGCAGCCGACCATTACAGCATTGCGCAGGTGATGTACGCCTCCAGCGTGCTGCCGCTGCTCGGCCTGTTCGGCATTTTGCTGCCGAAGGATCGGCGGAACTAAGTTGCGAATGAAAAAGTCTCCAAAACCGTGGATTAGAGCGGCTTTGGAGACTTTTTTTTGAATAATACAAAAGGGTGGGTTGTAAGACTGCTGATTTAACTCGCAGCGTTCAAGCGCGCTTTTCGCCTAATGAGGTGGTAAGCGATATAGCCGACTGCGTTAAATAAAGTAAAGACGATTATCCAACCGGTATTAAGCCTTCTATGATGGTAGGCGTTGATAATGGCCCAAATGGTGAAAAGCACAATATAGGCTGTAAGTCCGCCAACAAGGACGGCATCGAACACTCCAGCGAAATGGCGGGATTTAATATGAATGAACCATTCCTGATCAAGTGAGTAGTAGTAATCCATCCATTCAAAAATAGGGACGGACGTATCATATTGATAGTCAGGAATAGCGCCTTCGGGATTAAAATCGGAGGATTCCCCGTTGCTTCGCTCGACCTTATCAAGCTTGTACACTTTAATGCTGGCAATTTGTCCAGCGGATTGCGCCAGCTGCTTAATGTGCTCCTGCTGATCAGCGGTAATACTGGACTGAGTCCCTAGCAGGTCAGAAATACGATCGGCAATAGCGCGGTTCTCGTTGTTATTTCCGAGTTCATCTACCCAGATGATGAAAACGGTGAGAAGGCTGGCGATTAGGAAAAAAATCGCCGTGTACAGCACTCTTTTTGCGAAAATCCGCTGTGCCTGAAACAGCTGTCCAATGACCAATTGCAGCTCGGCTTCTCCTCCAAATCGCTCAATAGCCAGATGAACGGCCTCCTGCTCGGATTTGCCCTCCTGCTTTAACTCATGTACGGCCTCCATTAGATGGCTGCGCATTTCATCCTTCAGTTCTTTTATTTCCTTCTTATTCCCGGCCGCATGCTGATACAACCTGTTCACATACACTTCAATTTCCTTCAACATGGTCTCCCCCTTGCAAAAATGATTCCATCATATGCTTCAGAAACTCCCATTCGGAGCGTTTAACCAAATAGCCCTCTACGCCTTCCGCGGTAAGCTTGTAATATTTGCGTCTGCCGCCGGGCCCTTGCTCATTGCCCCAATAGGATGTAATCCACTTATTTTTCTCCAGCCGCTTGAGCGATAAATACAAGGTGCCTTCCTTTAGATCAAATTGATTGGCGCTTTGGTCGCGCACATTTTTAGCTAATTCATAACCGTAGCGATCCCGGCTGTGCAGCAAGGACAATATGATCGTATCGATATGCCCCTTCAAAACTTCCTTGTTAATTTCCAAAACGTTCATCCCCCCTGAAATGAATATAAATTATAATACTATATAATGCAAGGTATTATAAAAATGAAAATATAGCGAAATCATTTATGCTCTTTGAGCATTTGAAATGGATATTGAAAATAACCAAACAAAATGTTATTATGTCTATAAAATAATAGTTTTCATTTGGGTGGTGTTTGTTTTGTCGCAAAATGATTTGTTCTGGTCAGCAGAGCTTGCCGACCTAAAGAAAGGCTTTGTATTCGTTCAAGACGAAGGCCGATATAGCTGTCTCGTGTGTGGAGCAGCCTTTGAGGACGGAGAAGTGTTTCGAGTACCGGATAGTGATAAATGGTATGAAGCCCGCAAATATGCAGCATATCATGTTCAGCATAGCCATGGCTCGATGCTCGACTACTTGCTCGGTCTGGATAAGAAGGCGAGCGGGCTGACCGATTTGCAAAAGCAGCTCATCCGGCAGTTTGCCTCGGGCATGTCCGATGCGGAAATCGTCAAAAGCTCGGGAGGCGGCAGCGCATCGACGATTCGCAATCATCGGTTTGTGCTGAAGGAGAAAGCGAAGCAGGCGAAGCTGCTGCTTGCTGCTATTGAGCTGATGGAGAGTGGAGTGTCCGCAGATACGCCGCGTTTTATGCCGATCCACCGCACAGCGACGCAGGTTGATGAACGGTATGCAATTACCGAGGATGAGTACGAGTTGATCATGAAGCAATATTTTCCACAGGGGCCGGATGGTCCGCTTGCTTCTTTTCCACGGAAGGAGAAGCGCAAGGTGGCGATTTTGCGCCATATTTCAGCTGATTTTGAAGCATCGCGCAAGTACACGGAGAAGGAAATAAATGAGCAGCTCAAACGCTACTGGGAAGCGGACTATGTGACGCTGCGCCGCTATTTGATCGAATATGGCTTTCTTGACCGCACGGATGATTGCAGCGAATATTGGGTTAAGAACTGACTGAGGCAAGGCAGCTTTATGGATGGGGACGAATAGGACGAAGAGACAAATTTGAGGAGGAGCAGCGATGAATAAAGAAGAGCGCAAGCAGCTGACGGCACAGTATATGGAGCAGGAACGGGTGATGGGCGTCTATCAAATTACGAATACGCAAAACGGACGCAAGTTTATTGGCTCGACCTCCAATATGGATGGGGCATTAAATCGGGTGCGGTTTGAGCTGGACTTTGGCACGCACAAAAATGATGAGCTGCAAATGGACTGGAATGAGCAGGGAGCGGCGCAGTTCGAATTTGATATTTTGGAGAAAATGAAGCTTGAAGAGAAGGTGCTGTACGATTATAAGGATGTGTTCCCAGCGGAGCAGGGAGGCACGTCAGCCGAGCAAATGCGCAAATATAAAAAAGCGGCTGAAGAGCTGGAACAGAAATGGCTGGAAAAGCTGCTGGCTGAAGGCGTCGATTGTTATAACGAGCCGGAATAGGCTAAGCGCGGCAGGCTAGGTAAGCGAGCATGAAGCAAGCTTATAAAGCGTTTCGAAAAAAGAGAGCAGGATCATTCGCCCGAAGGGGATGGATGGTCCTGTTTTTGTATGCTGGCAGCTATGCAGTACGAAGGTAAGGTGCGTGCCTAATCGATAAACTGAATCGGCTCATAGACAATTTCTATTAGCAAGTAAATTGACGGTAAGAGATGGGAAGTGATAGAGTGTTGTTTATATTAAAACCAATTAAGTTAATGAGAATTATCGGGAATTGAACGAGAGGTGAAGGGCGGGAACGAATGGAGGAGCGGCGCGGTGCTTCACTGGAAGCGTAATCTTTATATTTTATGGTTTGGGCTGTTTTTCAATCACATGGCATATACGCTCTCGGTGCCATTTTTCCCGTTGTTTTTGCAGCATGATTTGGGTGTCGACAAAGGTTTGGAGGCTTGGTCCGGCGTTTCCATTGCGATCAGCTTTCTGATCAGCGGTTTATGTGCCCCCTTCTGGGGCTCGCTTGCCGATAAATATGGCAGCAAGCTGATGCTTGTCCGTTCAGGCGTTGGCCTTGGGGCCGCGCATGTGGCGAACTATTTTGTCCATGATCCTTATACGTTTATCGTTGTGAGGATTTTTCAAGGGGTGATGGCGGGTTTTACGCCTGCCTCGCTCGCTTTGGTCGGGACGAACACACCGGAAAAACACGTTGGCTACGCGCTAGGCGTCATCTCCACATCAACCGCTGCTGGCGGCATTGTAGGTCCGCTTGTCGGAGGGGTGCTGAGCCAGTGGATTGGACTGCGTGAATGCTTCATTGCATCAGGCATCATTACGCTGATTTCAGCAACCGTTGTTCTAGGTGTAAAAGAAGTGCATGAGCGCCGAACCGAGGCACGGCCGAGCGTGCTTCAGGATTTGAAGCAGGCAGCGGTTAATTCCAAATTATTTCGCGTCTATGGGCTGATTTTGCTGGTGTCCACCTCGGTTATGATTTTGGAGCCATTGGTGACGCTCTATGTTGTGCAAATTGGCGGCAGCATAAGCAACGCTAAGCTCAGCTCGGGTATAGTATTTTCGGCGATAGGGGTTGCTACCGTCATTATGGGCCCTTACTGGGGGAGGCTTGGCGGGCGAATCGGTTATGGCAAGGTGCTGCTTATTGGGCTGATTGGCGGCGGCATTGGCAATTTGCTTCAACTGACCATGCAGCATCTGATCGGCTTTGGCATTTTACGCTTTGGCTACGGTTTGTTTTTCGCCGCTGTGTATCCAGCGCTAAATGCGCTCGTTATCCAATATGCGGATAAGGATTTTCGGGGGAGAGCGGTTAGTCTGAGCCAAACTGCCAGTCAATTTGGCATTGTAGTAGGCCCGCTGCTGGGCGGATTTCTCGGCGGGTGGGCCGGTATTCCATTTGTATTTTTATTAACGGGCATTACTTTGCTGGGAGCAGCATGGGGAATAAGGGAGGCAAGTCATGACAAAACGACAATTAAAGCTAGGGGCTAATTTAAACGGGGTAGGGAATAGCATTTCTTTTTGGCGTCATCCAGATGTGCCGATTAATGCGAGCGTAAGCTTGGATTTTTATAAAAAGCAGGCGCAAATAGCCGAGCAGGGCAAATTTGATCTGCTGTTTATCGCGGACGGCTTGTTTATTAACGAGAAGTCCAATCCGCATTTTTTAAACCGATTTGAGCCATTGACGCTGTTGTCTGCGCTCGCGGGAGCAACCTCGCATATCGGCCTTGTTGCGACGTTATCGACCTCCTACAGCGAGCCATTTACGGTCGCTAGACAGTTCGCCTCCATTGACCAATTGAGCGGAGGCAGAGCGGGCTGGAATGTTGTCACTTCGCCGCTGGAAGGCTCGGCACTCAATTTTGGCAAGGGCGAGCATCCGAATCATGCGCTCCGCTACGAAATAGCCGAAGAGCATTTGGAAGTAGTGAAAGGCTTATGGGATTCATGGGAAGATGATGCTTTTGTCGGCGACAAAGCGGCTGGTGTGTTTTTTGACAAGGAGAAGCTGCATACGCTGCATCATAAAGGAGCTTTTTTCTCAGTGCAGGGGCCGCTTAATGTGGCGCGCTCTCGGCAGGGCTATCCGGTTGTGTTCCAGGCTGGCTCCTCGGAAGCGGGCAAGGATTTAGCAGCGAGGTCGGCTGATGCGATTTATTCGGCACATGAAACGTTTGAGGAAGCGCGGGCTTTTTATCAGGATGTGAAAGGAAGATCGGCAGCATTGGGCCGGGAGTCTGGCGAGCTGCTGATTTTCCCGGGGATCGGGCCAATTGTCGGAAGAACCGAAGCGGAGGCGGAGCAGAAGTATCAGGAAATAGCTGAGCTTGTGGAAATTGAACAAGCGCTGCTTTATTTGGGGCGTTACTTTGATCATTTTGATTTTTCCCAGTTTCCGCTGGATGAGCCGTTCCCCGACATTGGCAATATCGGCAGCAACAGCTTCCGCAGCACAACGGACAAAATCAAGCAGGAGGCAAAGGAGCAGGGACTTACGCTGCGCCAGGTTGCGCTTCGGGCATCGACGCCACGCACCTCGTTTATCGGTACGCCGGAGAAAATTGCAGACCAAATTCAGCAATGGTTTGAAGGGGAGGCGGCAGACGGCTTTAACGTTCGAACGGTCGTCCCAGGCGGCTTGGCAGATTTCGTAGAGCTGGTCGTTCCGATTTTGCAGCAGCGCGGGCTATTCCGTACCGAATACGAAGGCGATACGCTGCGCGGCAATTTAGGACTTGAAGTGCCGAGTAATCGGTATGCAGTAAAGCATTGACCTTAGCACAACCAACGACAAAAAAACGGCCGAGATCCGATCTCGGCCGTTTTTGTTATTAAAGCAGTGAAAAGATAGCAGTGAAAAATTAGAAGCTTGCTGCGATTTCTTTCGCTTTAACGATTGCTTGTGCTTTAATGGCTTGGCCTTGATCTTGCGATACAGCCATGCCTTCAACAAACAGCGGCTCAAAGGAAGGAATTCCGTAGAACAGCGAGATTTTTTTCAGGTAGCTAAAGCCGCTTTCCATTGCAGCTCCAGGACCTTCGGAATAAACGCCGCCGCTAGCTTGGATGTGCAAGCCTTTTTTATCGGTGAGCAGGCCTACAGGACCTTCAGCAGTGTATTTGAACGTTTTGCCAGCAACGGAAACCGCATCAATGTACGCTTTCAGAACTGGAGGGAACGAGAAGTTCCACATTGGGGAAACGAAAACATATTTATCAGCTGCAACGAACTGATCAACGAGCTCGCCCAGACGTGCTACTTTAGCTTGCTCAGCAGCAGAAAGCTGGTCGAAAGCAGTGCCGGATTGAAGCTTGCCCCAGCCGCTGAATACGTCAGCATCGATAGCAGGAATATCAAGATTGAACAGGTCAAGACGAACGACTTCATCAGAAGGATTAGCTTCACGATAAGCGTTAACGAATTCTTCACCTACAGCAAGGCTGAAAGATGTGGAGTGATCATGCGGGTGTGCAGTAATGTACAATACAGTAGACATAATTATAACTTCCCTTCAAATTTAAATGGTACTTCTCCATTATAACTTTTTTTAAGTTAATTTCAATAAGTGATTTATTAATTTTAATGTTAGACTATTTTTTTGATGGGACGATTGTGGACTTAAGTAAGTCTGCCCTTGTGTGGAGTTATTTATTTATGAAAATTCAGCTCGAAGGCAAGCTTATGATGGACAGCAGAAACGCCAAAACCACAGCCTCGTTACGACTATGGTTTTGGATTCCGCTATTTGAAAATGATCACTTTGTACTTACTGTGCGAGCAATTTATCCAACAAGCGAATGATCATCGCAACGGACTCCGCACGGGAAGCTGATTCATTCGGTTTGAACAAGCCGTTGCCTTTGCCACTTACGATACCGGCAGCTGCGAAAGCACTGATTTGTTCAGAGGCCCAATTCGCAGTTGCATCCGAGAAAGGATTGGATGTGTTAGGAGCATAGTTCGTCAACCGAGCAAGCATTGCAACGATCTCAGCGCGGGAAATTTCTTGATTAGGATGGAAAGAACCGTCACTGTAACCCGTAATTATCCCTTTAGCCTGTAAGCCTGCAATCGCTTCTGAGGCCCAGTGCCCTTGTGTGTCAGAGAAGGAAGAGCCGCTTGCATCCGCAAAGCCAAAAGCTTTCGCAAGCATTGTGGCGAACTCAGCGCGAGTTACCTTTTCATTGGGATGATAAGAGCCATCACTGTACCCTGTTACAATGCCCATCTTAGCGGCACGCTCGACTACTGTTGCACTCCATGAAGCTGCTGGAACGTCCGTAAAGCTTACGGTAGGAGCAGATTGCTCTTTTTCTACGATAGCCTTAACTACGTCTACATCAACCTTGTCGTTGAAAACCAGCGTCGAAGGCGTTGGTGTCTGTGCCGGCGTTGGCGTTGGTACTGGTGTCGACGTCGGTACTGGCGATGGTGTTGTTACTGGTGTCGATGTAGATGGCGAAGTTGGTGTCGGCGTCGGTGTAGGTGTTGGCGTTGGTGTCGACGGCTCATTATCCGTTGTTTTCACAACGGAAAACTCATCTACGATATTCCCTGCACTCGTACGTGCTTCCACACGAATCTTATCATCGGAAATTTCAATAGCGGAATATACAGGAACGTCTTCATCAAATATGAAATTCAAATAATTATACTGGGTGCCATCATAGAATTTCCAACCCGAAGCACCGCCATCCAGGTATACAGTACCTTCATTTGTAGCTTTATTCGGCTTGCCCTCCAGCATTGGATAGGTGCGGGCATACACATGATCGTGACCCACTAGAACCAAATCAACTTTCTTCTCTTCCAAAATAGGCGCAAAATACGTTTGGGTATACTCCACAAGGGATTCCCGACCATTTTCCGTATGGTAGGCAGGACGGTGGAACATAGCGATCGTCCATTTTTTATCATTTTGATCCAAGTCTTCTTTCAACCATGCTGCTTGTTCAATCATTTGTTCCTCTGTGCCTTCTGAGTTCAATACGACGAAATGAGTGTCATCGACCTCATAAGAATAAGCATATTGCAGTTGGGATGCGGGTCCGTTCTTTGGAAAATTAGCACCTTTAGTAAATACTTCCTTACCTTCGCTCTTCACATCATGATTACCCAAGGTTAGAGCCGTTGGAAGTGTTGCTGCATAAACCGAAGAAGCTTGCCAGAACTTCTGCCATTCTTCAAATGCGCCGCCTACATCAACCATATCTCCGCCATGCATAATAAACTGCGTTGATGGATATTGTGTCAAAGCGCTAGTCATTAGTGCTTGATATGCTTGTATTCCTTGTGATTGATTCGTATGCGAATCCGTAATAAACAAGAATGAGGTCGGGGTTGATTTGTTCTGGTCTACAGTAGAATATTCATGCCACTCCGACCAATTGCCCTCATATCCTACACGATATTTGTAAGCAGTATCTGCTTTCAAGCCTTCAATCAGGATATTATGAAAGCGGATCTCGCCCTTCGTTCCATTTTCCTTCATACTCAGCACTTGAAGCTCGCTTTCAGCATGCTGTTGTTTTACATGGTTGAAATCAGGGCTTTCTCCTGTTCCCCAATCACTAGCTTCGATGTATTGAATATAAGTAGAAGTTTGGTCTGGTTTTGTTTGCCAGGCGGCGCTCAGTTGTGAAGACATATCCTCTGTCACATAGGTCTGAACATATTGCGGCTCATCCGTCCCATACTGCTCCACAACTTCGTAATGGACAACCTTACTGTTCTGATCACCGATGACAGCTTGAACCTGATAGGTTCCAAGTGCCAACGTAGTCAGGTCTGTCGTTAATTGTCCTTTAGCATCTGTTTTACCGAGGCTGCTACTCAGTAATTGACTGCTAACATCGGCTTCAGAGATATAGCCTGTTGTTTGGCCATCTGCGAGAATAACCTCGAATAATCCATCCTCGGGTTCAGCTGAAGCATAGAAGCGTTCTCCAGCTTTTGCAACCATTAAGACATCAGAAGATGTATCATCATCCTCATATACACTAGACGTTACCGTGTTAACTGTAACTACCGAGCTTTGCTTTAATAAGCCAGTGAAAACAATATCCGCACCTTCATAAGGTTTGCCTTCACGGTCTAATACAGTAAAAGTAGACGATGTGCCCAAACCCATTCCCGTCATTGCTAGCTGATATGGAAATGCGATTGTATAGTGGATGGGGGAAGCTAGCGGTGAGCTAGTCTGAACTCCGCCCGCTGTAAGATTAGGATTACTCATAGTTATGGTTTTGTAATTTTCACCACGCTCTAAAATGGCATGAGAGCTCACTCTGAAGTTAACCGTAACGACATCATGGGTTGCGGCTGTCACGTTATCAAGAGCTACCTGAACCATTCCGTGATCATTGTCGATAGCTGAGTCTAAGGCAACTCCAGCCGCCTGAGTAATGCTTTCAACTTGAAGAGTGCTTGCATCATAATTTAATGCGAATTTTACCGATTCAGCATTCAAGTAGTCTTTGATGTTAACTTGAACAGGGTAGATTTCATTGCTGACTGCTTCTCCGTCAGCAGTCATGAACAAACGTTCACCTGCATTTATCGTGAAAGCATATGTTTTGCTTGCTGGGTTGCCGGCCGTATCCTTCACGTCAATAATAAGCTCATGATAACCGCCGTCCAGAAATGCTCCCGGATAGGTTAATAAACCAGTGTCAGAAGAATAGTTTGCTCCTTGTGTAATATCCGATCCATCCAAAAGAACCGATAACGTATCTAAATCTAGACCTGCTCCGTTGTCGGTTAGCTCAACCTTTAATTCATCAAGCGGAGCATTTAATACGTCATTCTCGACGGGGGATATAGGTTTAATGCTAGGCACGTCTTTATCCTCATCCGAATCCTCATAGATAAGGGTAATATCATCTACCCAAATCGAGCCTTTATTTTTTTTGCTCATATTCGATTGTTTCAATTGGAAAAACAATTCAAGGACAATTGGACCTGGCTTGTCCTGCGGAACAGCAGCCTCAATATATTTCCAACCAGACCAGTTGATACCCGTTTGATTTGCGTCATAAAACTCTGCTTGGAAAGAGGAGCCGCCTTGATCTCTAAATTTTGTCGTTAGCAAATGTCCTTCATTGTTGCCATAAACCCACATGCCTACTTTAGTAGGGTAACCTGTTAGGGGAATATTCCCTGTTTTGTACCCTACTTCGATTTGAGACGGGTTATCCACTATGCCAATCATATCGTAATCAATTCTAGCCGAATATTGTCCATTTCTTACATGCTTCTGGTTATCCTCCAGGTGCAGCGTAGCGTCATACATCCGTTTAGGATTAAATTTCACATCTGAGATTCCATCTTCAAAATCCTCAACTATAACGGAGGGCGTAACCATATCTGCAGCATAGACATGATTATTTTGAACAAAACCTGGACTTAATCCTCCTGCCAGCAATGTTACCAATGATAAGGTTACTATTGCCTTGCGCCATGCTCTGATTTTCATTACTTTTCCTACTCCCTTTAATAAAATGATTGTCCAACGAGTACTATAACAGCGCTATGTAAATTTAAAACTCATTAACTATTAAGAAATTATATTTATTTAGGTTGAAAAATTAATAATTCTTTTGATAAGTAGAACCTGAATATGTATAGGTTAGGTTTTTCATGATGGACATCATCTACTGCAATGGAAATTGGGATCGAACCTAGCAATGGGGTAGTGCTGCTTGACATGCAAAAAATCCACAACCGAAGCGGTTGCGGATTACATGGTGATGGCGAGGGAGTCGGACCCCTTTTCGAAGATTACGCCAAGCTTGCTTTTATAGGTGTAGTAAAGGATTTGATGTCACCTGAGAAGCCGCCTTTGGCTCATCTGCTTACAGAATGTTCTTTCAATATATGCGCAGTAGTCTCCAACGAATGAATTCCTTTTGCAATATCTACGATAAACTCCACGGCATATTCACGTTCCATTCTTAGATGTTTTCCATTTAACAAAAGGAATGATTTTGTCACCAGATGAGCTGTCCGTTTATTTCCATTGTGAAAGCAAAGATTTTTAACTAGCGACTCTAGTAGGGCTGCAGCTTTGTCGAATAAATGGGGGTAAGCATCTTCTTCAAAAACACTTTGCTGAGGTCTATGTACCGCAGATTCCAGCAGGCCGTGATCCTTCACACCTGCTTGGTCTGCGTCGTTCATTTTTTTCATCATGAAGTAGTGGGCCGAAATAACCTCTTCTTTGGTTAGGAATATGGCCATATCATCGATCCCTTAAATCTTTAAGGATACCTTCATCTTCTTCAAACACGTCAAAGAAGGCTTCAAGAACTTCTGGTCTTACATTATCTGGGAGTTGACCTTGCCGCACCTTCTTCAACACCACTTCACCGCGATCATTCTCAATAAATTCGATCTCATCACCTTGTGAGATATTCAGCTTCTCAGCCAGGCTTTTTGGCAAGCTTACTCCCAAACTATTGCCCATTCGTCCAATTTTGCGGGAATACCGCGTTACATTTGGTTTATTATTTGTCACTTTGACCACACCATTCATTGATATTCTCATCTCTATAAGTATGATCTATACTCAATTTGTTATACCTTATAACTGTAATAACTTTTATAACGTATGTACATAATAGCAAATTACTCCTCAAATATAAAGCACAAACACCATCCTCATATGGATGGTGTTTGTGGTGGTAGGGGCAAATTGTGGATGTACAAAACCACAATTATTATATCCGGCATTCAGACCAATCGTCGATTTTGGTGATAATGCCTATTCTTCTGATTCATGGAGTAGAATGAGCAAGGGAGTTGCCCCTTAGCTAAGCTATCTAATGCTCAATCATTGTCAAAAGCTCTGCCAAAGGCGTACGAGGCTTCGGCGCAGGCTGCGCTTCCGAGTTAAAATAGCCCAGATGCAGCGTACCGACGATTTTCTCCGCCGCTGTTACTCCGACTGCCGCCTGAAAATCGGCATGCTCATTGTAAGGACTTGTTTTCCATACACATCCGATCTCCTTTTCCCAAGCAAGCAGTTGAATGTTTTGAATGAGCGCGGATGTGGCTGCGAAAGCTTCTTCCCATGCCTTCTGAGGCAAGTCTGCCTTCATCACGACAATGAGATGAACAGGTGTCTGGCTGCAATAGGCCTCGCGTATTTGCTCTCCATACTTTGCAACGAACTCCGGCGGCCTTGTATGAAGGACAGCCTCTGCAAATCCGCGTCTTCCCTCACCGATAAAAAGAATGAACCGCCAAGGCTCTTTCTTCGAATGGAACGGTGCCCATACAGCGTCCTCCAGAAGCGTATATATTACTTCCTTTGGAATCGGCACACCATTAAAATCCTGAATCGTCCTTCGTTCTCGAATGATATTTGCAATATTATTCATTACTTTCATACCCCAATCGCCATTAGGAATTCAACGAAAAAGCAGTCGTAATTTCGTCGATTATTTTGTTAAGCCCAATCGGACCGTAGCCTGCAAACCATAAGTTTGCATCTCCGATATAGACGCGATTATTTTTAACAGCGTTTAAGTTCGACCAGATGGAGGTGCTCATAATGGTATCCAGCGCTACCTTGTTGACATCGCCAGGACGAAGAATGATGAACATGCGATCCGGATTCAGCTCAGGGAGCACCTCTGCCGAAATCGGGACATTCCATGAATCTTTAAAATCGACAGCTTCTACCGATGCTGGTGTTAAGCCTAGTGCACCGAACATGACGAAGTTATCGCTAGGCTGAATCAGCTGTAATTGCTTGTCCTGTACCCTCATAAAAGCAACCGTTTCATTCGGGGCTGCGGCAGCCAGCTTGTCATGTGCATCAGCGACTTTCTTGTCATACTCCGCTTGAATGCGCTCTGCTTCAGCTTCCATGCCAAACACAGCAGCGGTTTCATGGAATCTTTCCCAGTCTCCTTCATTCTCATTGTCAAAAAGAATGGTTGGCGCGATTTTGGACAGCTGGTCATAATTGGAATCGCTGAGTGTTTTCGACGCGAGGATAAGATCTGGCGCTGCTTCAAGCAGTGCTTCGTAATTTGGCGCTTCGCCTGAGCCAATCTCAATCGTATTCTTCATTTGGTCAGCCATGTAGTCAGGAAAACCAAGATCGTTATAAGTAACCATAGCATGGGGCTCGATGCCAAGCGCAAGCAGATGGTCGGCGAAAACATACAGCATGCCGGCTATCTTTTTCGGATGAGCAGGTACGACAACATCGCCTTTAACCGTAGAAATAGTCCGGGTTTCCGTATCAGATTCCATTGGCGAAGCTGATGGGGACTCTGCGCTTGAAGACTCCGTGCCTGACGACTCCGCCGACGCAGAAGGCGATCCGCTTGCTGTATTTCCGGTGCTGCTGCTTTGGCCGCAGGCGGCTAACAATCCGATAAGAAGCAGGATCGAGAGAAGAAGAGTCCCCCGCTTCATCATTTGAGAGAACACACTTATTTTAAACAAAACTTGCCACACGCCTTCCTTTATGATTTTGATAATCATTATCGTTATTTATTATAGGCAGGCGTAGGTTTTAAAGCCATGGACGATCATGCTCACTGCATGGACGTTTGGCTCATGAATAATTCGGTTGCACGGCGCAGAAACAAGGCATGGGATAGAGAGGTGTAGCAGGAATAGCTGCGGGAAGCTCCGAGATCATAAATATGTCCGCTGCGCGCCGCTTTAAGTTCACGCCAAGCTGCATTTGATTCGATCGAATGCTTGAATGCCTCCCGTTTCTGATGCTCCTCTCCGGTGAATAAAATCAAATGATCGATATTATAGGCGGCTAGCTCCTCAATCGTAAGCATTTGGGAATGGGAGACATTCGCGAGTTCTCTCGGCATTGCAAACCCTAGATCGCGATACAGAACCGTACCCAGATTTCGGCTTCCAAACAGCTGGAATCGACCATTTTCAAATTGGGCAACGGCAACGGTCTGATCTTCGATTTGGTGTTGAATAGCGTTACGCGAGCGTTCAGCCGATGTTTCATACTGCTCCAGCCATAGATCAGCCGCCTCGGTCCGATTTACTGCCCGTCCAATCATGCGAAGATGGTCGCGCCACTCCCCATGGAAGGGCACCGTACAGGTAGGGGCAATATGCCGAAAGAGATCAGCTTTGTCTGGCTCCTCATAATCTGTACGCTCAAATCCAATGATCAGTTCGGGTCTGGCCTGCAAGAGCCTGTCCAGATCAGGCTGATCATTGCCGACCTCCAGAGTATCTCGCAGCTCGGCAAGGGGCTCTTGCGAAGGGTTGACCATTGCGGCATAAGGCTGCATGCCGAGTGCCAGCAAATGGCTCGTGTAAGGGATGGCTACAGAAGCGACCCGCGCCGAATTTCGATATTTATTAATGAAAACCGTTGGCGAAGCACCCGTGGCAGCTTTAAATTTGCGGCTGAAATAAAACTCGTCCTGGTAACCGACCCTATGTGCCGTCTCGCGGATTGTATGTTCAGAACCGATCAGCAGATTGCTCGCTTGTGAAAGGCGGACTTCATTTAAATATTCCATAGGCCCACGTCCAAATTCCCTTTTGAAAAGCCTGGAGTAATGCGCCACGCTCATACCTGCTTTTGCCGCCAATACTTCACGGGTGAGGCTGTGGTGAAAAGCAGCATCGATATGAGCTTTAGATCGCTGCATCAGCTCACGGACATGGTTATGCAGCAGCTCAGGCTCCGCCTCGGCATGCCTAAGCACTAGCAAGAGCAGCTCTTGAAAGCGAATGTTGGCTTCCATGCGCTCCCATCTGTTGCCTGCTCTCCATGCTGTGCTTATTTCCTTAGCCAACTGCGGTACTTCTGGTATTGATACAGCTTGTTGGAGGCTCGGTTCTGTCATCTGGCGGTGAAGTGTGCTATCAGAGCCTTCTATATAGACATCAAACGAAATTCGTTCATATTCAAATGGCGCCTGGCCCCGACCTCTTAACGTCCAGCTCATTTTCGGTGAAAGCAGAAGGACATGTGAAGGGGGCAAAATAAACGGCTGCCCGTTCCAATCCCCTTCCCCGATGCCTTTCGTAGTAATGAGAAGGGTGCAGTGGTCTGAATGGTGAAGTACTTGTTCATTCGGGACAGAGCTAACGCTGTGAGCATCAATGAGCCTATATATTCTGTCGATTTCCTTCATTTGGGGTAGTTTGCTCCTTCCGCTGCGAGTACGATATAAAGCCGTAATTACTCCTATCTTACACCTATTTGCAGAGGGAGTTCCACGGATTGTTGTTTGTAATCATGCAAAAAGCCGACCTGCTATGGTCGGCTTCTTAGTCGAAAAAACCAATCCTATTTCAGCCTCAAACTGGCTGACCGCTCTTAACCTTCGCGAAAAAAGCACTAATCGCATAATAAGCGGCGCCGCGAACGGCGGACTGATCCTGCAATTCGGCGAACAAAATTTGCAGCTTTTCCCGGTGATAGCTTAGAGTGCGACGAGCGATGGAGGCGTGGATGGCTTCCTCCAGCCAAGCTTGTGCGCGGCTCATGCGGTTGCCGATGATGACGACGTTTGGATTAAACACATTCACAATGTTGGAAATGCCTACGCCCAAATATTCGCCAATGGCATAAAATAACGCCTGCACCTCGCGGTTTCCTGCTTCTGCGGCAGCAATCAGCTCCTCAAGCGACTCAAAGCCAAGCGGCTCAGCCTGCTCCAGCAGCGCATTCTCCGAAGCATAAAGCTCCCAACAGCCCTGATTGCCGCAGCGGCACGGCTTGCCGCCATACTCAATCGACAAATGCCCCAACTCGCCGGAAAAGCCGGAAGCCCCTTTATACAGCTCCTTGTTTAAAATAATGCCTGTCCCGATGCCGATGCCGACACTGACGTAAATTTGGTTGGCGATGCCGCGGCCCGCGCCGTATTTCTGCTCGCCCTGCGCGCCAGCATTCGCTTCATTGTCGATGGTGACTGGCAGCTGAAAGCGCGCTTCCAGCATCTGCTGCAGCTCAACGTGCTGCCATTCGAGGTTAGGCGCGAACAAAATTGCGCCTTTGTCATCGACGATGCCCGGCGCGCCAACTCCGATACCGATCAGGCCGTAATGGCTGCTCGGAGCTTGAGAAGCCAGCTCCTCAATAAAGGCGATGAGCTGGTTCAGGGCAAAATCCTGCTCGCGTTTTTTGAAGCTAAGCTGCCGTTCACTAATGACAGTCCCTTGCAGATCGGTTAACACGCCGCGCATATAGTTGACGCCAAGGTCAATGCCGATGGCATGTCCGGCTTGTCCATTAAACAGCAGCATGACGGGCTTGCGTCCGCCGCTGGACTCGCCGGGGCCATTTTCAAAAACGAGATGATTATCGATCAGATCCTGCACAAGGCTGGAAACGGTCGCTTTATTAAGTCCGGTCCGTTCGGATATTTGAGCGCGAGAGAGGGGGGCATGCTTAATAACGGCCTCCAGCACAATCGCGGTATTCATTTTTTTGATAAGCGCCAAGTCGCCGGTCGTCTTCAGTTTCAACAGATTGCCTCCGTCCATCTAAAAATCCATGTAGTGTATTGTATCACAGGCGTAAACGATATGACCGTCCAGCAGGCGAAAAAGCTCGTGTCCTATTGAAATGCAAGCGGAATCATTAGTAAGGGTTAATAGGACTATTTTAGCACAAAAAAACTTAGTTTAGTCAATAGACAAACTAAGTTTGATCATGTTATGCTGTTGGGGAGCGTTTACATCATCAGATTTGAAACTAAGCATTTATCCCATACCATAATCAGGAGGTTTTATAAAAATGAGCTATTTTTCTAACATTGGCAAAATTCAATTTGAGGGCAAAGGTTCGGACAATCCGTTTGCATTCAAACACTATAACCCGGAGCAAGTCATTCTTGGAAAAACAATGGAAGAGCACCTGCGCTTCGCGGTTGCTTACTGGCATACTTTTAACGCTAACGGCACAGATCCTTTCGGTTCGGCAACGATGTTCCGCGAGTGGGATAAGCTTGACGGTCTTGACCGTGCGAAAGCACGCGTAGAAGCTAACTTTGAATTCATGGATAAGCTGAACATTCCGTTCTACTGCTTCCATGATGTAGACATCGCTCCAGAAGGCGCTACGCTGCAAGAAACGAACAAAAACCTTGATGTTATCGTAGGCCTGTTGAAAGAAAATATGAAAACTTCCGGCAAAAAATTGCTTTGGAACACCGTTAACATGTTCTCGCACCCGCGTTTCGTTCATGGCGCAGGCACAACTTGCAACGCTGACGTTTATGCCTATGCTGGCGCACAGCTGAAAAAAGGCCTTGAAGTCGGTAAAGAGCTTGGCGCTGAAAACTATGTTTTCTGGGGCGGCCGCGAAGGCTACGAAACGTTGCTGAACACAGATATGGGCTTCGAGCTGGATAACCTGGCACGCCTGTACGAAATGGCGCTTGCTTATGCGAAAGAAATCGGCTTCGACGCGCAATTCCTGATCGAGCCTAAACCGAAAGAGCCAACGAAGCACCAATATGACTTTGATGCAGCAACAACGATCTCGTTCCTGCGCAAATACAACCTGCACAACGATTTCAAGCTGAACCTTGAAGCGAACCATGCGACACTTGCAGGCCACACGTTCGAGCACGAAATCCGTACAGCAGCTATCAACGGCATGCTCGGCTCCCTTGATGCGAACCAAGGCGATTTGCTGCTGGGCTGGGATACAGATGAATTCCCGACTGATCTTTATTCCACTACACTGACCATGTTTGAAGTGCTGAAAGCTGGCGGCATCGGCCGTGGCGGCGTTAACTTTGATGCGAAGGTTCGTCGTGCATCTTTCGAAGCGGACGATCTGTTCCTCGGTCACATTGCGGGTATGGACAGCTTTGCATGGGGTCTGAAAGCAGCTGCGAAGCTAACAGAAGAGAAAATTCTGGATGGCATCGTAGACAACCGTTACCGTACGTTCAAAGAAGGCATCGGCGCTGACATCGTTTCCGGCAAAGCGACTTTGGCTTCGCTTGAGCAATACGCGCTGCAAAACAACCCGATCCGTCTGGAGTCCGGTCGTCAAGAGCGCATTAGACTGCAACTGAGCGAAGTTATTTTCAGCGTTTAAGTCGGGAGGACTTCGGCTATGAGCTATGTCATTGGAATAGATTTAGGAACGAGCGCCGTCAAGGCGCTCCTCATTAATAAAGAAGGCACGGTTGCGGGCGAAGCTTCACGCAGCTACCCGCTTTATCATGAGCATACGGGCTGGAGCGAGCAGAAGCCTGATGATTGGGTCGATGCAACGCTTGAAGCGCTTGGCGAGCTGGCTGCTGCGATTGGACCAGAAGCAAGCGCGCAAATTGAGGGCATCAGCTTCTCCGGTCAAATGCATGGTCTTGTGCTGCTGAACGGTGCAGGCAATCCGGTGCGCAATGCCATTCTCTGGAATGACACGCGCACAACGGCGCAATGCCGTGAAATCGAGCGTACGCTTGGCGACAAGCTGCTCGGCATTACGCGCAATCCTGCGCTGGAAGGCTTTACACTGCCGAAAATCCTGTGGGTGCGCGAGCATGAGCCTGCTGCTTTTGAACAGGCGGAGCTGTTCCTGCTGCCTAAGGATTATGTGCGCTATCGCCTGACAGGCGAGCAGCACATGGATTATTCCGATGCAGCGGGCACGTTGCTGCTGGATGTAGCAGCGAAGCGCTGGAGTGAAGAGGTGCTGGCCGCATTTGAGCTGCCGGCAAGCTTCTGTCCGCCGCTCGCCGAGTCACATGGCCAGACGGGTACGCTGCTTGCTGAATTGGCACAGCGCACAGGACTGCCAGCTACAGTAAAAGTGTTCGCAGGCGGAGCCGACAATGCTTGCGGCGCAATCGGCGCAGGTATTTTGAGCGAAGGCTTGACGTTATGCAGCATCGGCACGTCCGGCGTTATTTTGTCCTATGAAAATGACAAAAATAAGGATTTTGCCGGCAAGGTGCATTTCTTCAATCACGGCAAGGAAGATGCTTTCTACGCGATGGGGGTGACGCTGGCGGCAGGCTACAGCCTGAGCTGGTTCAAGAAGACGTTTGCGCCGAGCGAATCCTTTGATGAGCTGCTTGCAGGCATCGGGGAAGTGAAGCCGGGAGCAGGCGGTCTATTGTTTACGCCTTATCTCGTAGGCGAGCGTACACCGCATCCGGATTCCCTTATTCGCGCCAGCTTTATCGGCGTTGATGGCTCGCATGAGCGGGTTCATTTTGCCCGTGCAGTGATGGAGGGCATTACGTTCTCACTGCACGAATCAGTCGATATGTTCCGTGCGGCTGGTAAAACGGTCAATACGATTGTATCGATTGGCGGAGGCGCGCAAAATCCGGTTTGGCTGCAAATGCAGGCGGACATTTTTGATGCGAAGGTAGTAGCGCTCGAGAACGAGCAGGGGCCTGGCCTCGGCGCAGCTATGCTTGCTGCTTATGGCAGCGGCTGGTTTGAGAGCCTGGAGGCTTGTGCAGCGAAGTTCGTGAAGCATGCCGAGCAATATTTGCCGCAGCCTGAAGCTGTAGAAGCCTATAAAGGGCTGTTCCGCATCTACCAGCAGGTTTACACGCAAACGCGCAGTTTGAACGAAGCGTTAGCCGCTTACCGCAGCTAGCGAGGTTACCCGCAAGAACACATATGGCTGCCGCTTCTTCTGTCGTTCAGGAGAAGCGGCTTTTTTTGTGGAATGAACATAGTGAAGAAGTGAGAAGTGTCAGAAGAAAATAAAGTTCTAGACAGAGAAATTAAGGTATTAGACTGATGAAGCTTCATTAAGCTAACAGGCAGTTTAACTCAATAAAAAAACAAGAAAGCAGACGGTCCTTGTTATGGCTTTTCTTATTTAAACAAATGGCGTAAAAGCGCTAGCTGGCATATTTTATGAGTTATGGTCTAGCAACAATAAACCACAGCTGCATTGAAATAGTCACACCGTGGTTCTAGTAAATTCGCTAATATAATGCCATGATTATGGTGAAGGGTTACAGTTGCCGATAGTTATTTATTCATATCAAAACCAAATTATGATTTATGTCGAGCGACACCCTATAAAGTGTGAGATGAGTGGAGATGAAATTTATGATTAGAGTTGCAAAATTGGAGGATAGGAAAGATATAGCCAAACTATTGGCACAGTTAGGCTACCCGGATACCGAATTTTTTATTAAAAAGAACATGGAAAGACTTCTAACTGACCCCAACGAAGAATTAATGGTTTATGAAGATGAAGGACACGTTATTGCCTGTATTTCCCTTCATTATATCCCACAATTAGGTATTAGAGGAGATATTGCATCAATTAGTTATCTTGTTGTAGACTCCTCAATTAGAAGTAAAGGAATTGGAAAGGAATTAGAGGAATTTGCCTCTGCCTCTGCCAGAAAAAGGGGATGTGACAGTATCCAAGTTCATTGTCATTCCAGAAGAATAGACGCTCATAAATTTTATGAGAGACAAGGTTTTAAGGAGGCTCCTAAGTACTTTTCAAAAATGTTAGACAAATGACGGACTAAATTCTCACTAGCCTTTATTCAATCGACAGCAAAGTTTTAATAGGGAGGTAATGATTTATTCAGCAAATTAATATTTAATTAACGGGTAACGTCTGTTTAATGGCAACAGCGGCAGTCTAAGACTTTATTTCTCAAGTCTAGGCCGCCGCTGCTTATTTTAATAGGCCAGTCTAATCCTTTATATTCTCTGAACAATAAGCTTACACCACCTGCTCACCTGCCCAATCACTGTTTGAAGCTGCTCCATATCGCTTCCGGCTTTACCCCCAGCTCTCCGGCGATCAGCTCGGCTGTGAGCCGCTGGGGCTTTTTTATTTTGCCATTGCGGATTTTAGAAATGGTCGTCAAGGAAATGAGCGTGGAGCGGGCAAGCGATGTAGCGGAAATATTTTTGTTCAGCATCAGCATTCTCAGCTTGTAGGAAGGGTCCTCCTCCGGCGCCTGCTGGTTAAGCTCGGTGAGCATGATCAAGTAGCTGTTAAACGCCCTGTTGCCCGAATAAAATGGCTTAATCAATGCTTTTGCCGTGTTTTTGTCTTCTCCGATATGCATATGCAGCTCCAAATGCTCGATTTTGCCGATGCTTCTGGCCCGTTCCATGATGCGGCGCAGCGGCGCGCGGTGCTCCTCGGCAACCAGATCAAAGATGCTGCGATTCAAGAAACTAGCTGAGCCTTGGGCAAGCGGAGCGAAATAACGCTTCAGCGAAAAAATGCGGAATTGTTCAGAGATGCCGATAGCCATCATAATTTTATGATCGACAGCGAATTCATCGCCCCAGCGCTCGGCAGAAACATCCTTGCAGACGAGCATGTAATACGTTTGCTCCTCCATTTGAAATTTGCGGCAGCTCAGCCGAACGGTCGCCGTCATCGTAGAGCGCGTCGTCAGCTCGCAATCGAACGTCAGTTGATCATCTTCAATAAGCCTTGCCATCAGCTGCCCGAAGGGCTGCGAATCCTTTACAAAATCCTCCGGGTTGACCTCTAGAAGCTCATGCTTTCGATAGCCGGACAGCCCGGTAAAGGCTTTGTTAATATCGCGAATATACCAGCGGTTAAAATCATATTCCACAATCATCATCGGGTCGGCTAGCTGGTAAAAGATCGTATGCATGCTAATAATGCCTCCTTCAATCAGTGGTATATCTCAAGGTTATGTTTGATTACATTAAGAGTTATTAAACGTGACATATCTCGTATTTTAAATTATGCAGAAAAAAACTCGAAATGACAACACCCTTTAGTCATACTTCGTTAACAAATTGGGGCAGACTACAAATAGAGTCAACGCCCGAAAGGAGAAATAACCGATGAATTCGGCATTATTGTTTGATTTCGCAGATATTACGAGCGCTGGAATGGCCTTTGATACGCTGGAGCAGCTTGGCTATGATCCGGTTCTGCATGAAGGAGGCAGGCTGCATATTCATATGGAGGGCAATGATCTCATCTCTGCTCTCGAAATTATGCAGGTGCATGGCGGGCGGCTTATTCAGGAAGCTGCCATTGATGCGAACGCTTACACAGATACCGCTTATTCGCTTGACGGCATCACCATCCCCGCGCATATTGTGAATGAGGATTGGAACGAGGAGCTGTAGCCAGCATTTTCGGCAAAAGAAAAAGCGCGGTCTCCTAGCTGTCTGAGACAGCCAGTGCCGCGCTTTTTCCTGCGTTATAGCCTGTTGAGAAGGCCGCAGTAATGTTATAGCCACCTGTGTAGCCATGAATATCGAGAACTTCGCCGCAAAAATAAAGGCCAGCGCTTTGCTTGGAGCCCATCGTCTTCGGATCGATTTCCTTCAGATGGACTCCGCCGCCGGTGACGAAAGCTTCCTCAATGGACAGCGTGCCGTTCACTTTTACGGGGAAAGCTTTGATTTGCTTGGCGAGCGCAAGAAACGGCCCCTTGGGAAGATTGTCATACGTAATATCGCCGCTGATGCCATTTTGCTGAAGCAGAAAATCCAGCAGCCGCTCCTGCAAATAGCCCCGAAGCACATTTTTAATCGCTTTTTTCGACTCCAGCTTCGCCATTTGCATCATTTCCTGATAAACCTCAGCCTCGGAGCGTCCCGGCAGCAGGTCGATTGTGAGGAGCACAGTTGCAGCCTCCCTTGCGCCGCTTCCTGAATGCTCTATCGATTCTAAAGCGCCTGCGTCACCTATACTGCCATTTGCTGCGCTGGAACCTTCAACGGTGCCAGAAGCGTTCTTCTCTTTGCTAGCCGCCTGTTTGAGCGCTTTGACGACGAACTGGCTGCATCTAAGGGCGGTTGGGCCAGATAAGCCGAAGTGGGTGAAGATCATATCGCCTTCATGGGTAATCAATTTTTTTCCTTTCGCATTCCATACCGTAAGCTCTACCTCGCGCAGTGAAATGCCTTGCAGTGTTTTGCTGCGTATCCAAGGCTCGGAGGATGTGAGAGGCACTTCTGTCGGATACAGCTCCGTAATCGTGTGCCCGCCGCTGATCGCCCAAGGGTAGCCGTCTCCAGTTGAGCCGGTATGGGGGACGGATTTGCCTCCCGTAGCGATGATGACGGCTTTCGCTGCGAGCTTTTCACCATTTTGCAGCAGCAGCCCTTTTACCGCACCGTCCTTATATAGAACTTCTCGTACTGGCGTATTCGTCCGAATGTCGACCCCTTGCTCGCGGACTTTGCGAATGAGCGCATCGACGACCGTTTTGGCCTTGTCCGATACCGGGAACATCCGGCCGCGGTCCTCCTCCTTCAAGGCGATGCCCATCCCTTCGAAAAAGGCGATAATATCGCGATTGCCGAACGCATTTAGCGCACTGAATAAAAACTTCCCGTTTCCGGGTATATGTTGGATGAGCTGATCCATCTCTTTTGCGTTCGTTACATTACAGCGTCCGCCTCCGGAAATGCCGAGCTTGCGCCCCAGCTTGTCTCCTTTGTCAACGAGAAGAACAGAGGCTCCGTGCGCGCTTGCAGCTACTGCTGCCATTAAGCCGGAAGGGCCTCCGCCAACAATTATAATATCGTACATGATTCACTCAGCCTTTCTTTCTACAATCTTGTTCATTGTACCATTCTTTCGACAAAATATTGAGTTATAATAGAACATAATTCATCAGCTGGAGGTGCCTTGGATGATTCGTAAGGAATGGACGTTTCAAGGTTGTGGGGATACCGAACTATACGTAAGGGAGTGGAAGCCTGAGAAGGAGCGTCCAAAAGGCGTTTTATGTCTAATACATGGCATGGGCGAGCATGGTGAACGTTATAGCTCCTACGCGGCGAAGCTCGTTGCGGCTCAATATGTTGTAATTGCTCTCGATCAGCAAGGTCACGGCCGTTCATCCGGCCCCAGAGGGCATCTGCCTTCTGTGGATGATGCGGCAGCCCATGCCGCCATGCTGGTGGAGCAGGCAGCGCAGCGCCATCCAGAGCTGCCAATCTTTCTTTATGGGCACAGCATGGGCGGCAATATCGCGATGAATTGCGCGCTGCGGCTCCAGCCTG
Source organism: Paenibacillus liaoningensis (assembly GCF_059609455.1). NCBI lineage: Bacteria > Bacillati > Bacillota > Bacilli > Caryophanales > Paenibacillaceae > Paenibacillus > Paenibacillus liaoningensis. The sequence goes on along the minus strand of NZ_JCAALU010000002.1, from coordinate 255,734 downwards.
CAGTGAAGGCGCTCGTGCTGTCCAGTCCATGGCTAAGGCTGGCCTTTACACCACCCCGTGCCCAGCTTTGGCTGGGGAAGCGGCTGGCTGCCTTTTGGCCAGGGCTGCCGCAATCGACGGGATTGGGAAGTGGGAAGCTGTATCGGCGAGGCTATGAGGAGGCCGTCCATATTGAAGGAGATCCGCTGTGCCATACCCGAATTACGGTTAAAACCTTCCTGAGTCTCCATGATTCAGGCGAATGGGCGATAGCCAATTGCGGGCAGCTGCAGGTGCCGCTGCTGCTCATTCACGGGGCAGCTGACAAAATCACCTCTCATCATGCGAGCGAGCAGGTGGCGCAGCGGCTTGGCGAGGCATGTACCTTTGTTTCTTGGCCTGACGGCTATCATGAACTGCATAATGATCTTGAAGCACAACGTTTTATTGAAGTGGTGACGAACTGGCTGGATATGCATACAGATGAAAATAAGGATCACGCAATTTAATCTAGTAAGCGATTAGGGGGGGAGACCTGTCGTTCGTGTTGAAAGAATTGCTGTTACAATTCGTTATTTCACTTATTCCTGTATTTTCCTTTCAGCTCTGGCATTATAAGCAGCGCAAGGAAAACCATATTCGAGTGTTTATAACGGCTGCAAGCGCTATCGCAATGGTTGCGTGCATGTCGGTTTCGATGGATTTTAATGGATATGAGCTGAATTTCCGCTTCGTTCCGTTTATTTTGGGCTCTTTATACGGAGGGGTGTATGGCGCGCTCGTTCTTGATCTGCTTTATATTTTCCTTAGAGTGCCAGCGCTTGACACCGATGCGGAGAAAATGGTTTTTGTCTTTTTTATGTTTGTTCATGTGCCTATTATATTGCTCTATGCCAAGCGATTCAGCAAAAAGCCTCTGCATCGAAAGCGGCTCATAGGCGTGAAATCGATAACGCCGATCTCCGTCTACATATCATTTATGTTTGTCATGTTTATGATGAATGAGGACTTTTACTGGTCGACTGAGCTGGTGGCGGTATTTATTTTACTTATGATTGGTTCGATCATTGCCATTTGGTTATCTATTTTTATTGTGGAAAAATTTGTTGAAAATTCGCGGCTGCAGCTGGAGCTCAAAAATGTTTCGTCCAGCTATCGGCTCGAAGTAGAAAAACAGCAGCAGTTCATAGATGAAATGCTGCTGGCGATTTTGTTCACAGATGAGCACGGCGTCATCACGCATTTGAATGCGAAGGGCAAGGAGCTGTTCCAGCGGCAGTTTGAGGCAAGCGGAGATTTATTTTCCGAAAATGTACGTATGGACACCTTTTTTGCTGCAAAAGAGGACGGTGCTTATATAAAACTGCTTGAGGATGCGCTCGCTGGAGCCAAGAGCAGTACAGGACCGCACACCTATGATGGCAAAACGCTGCTTAAGACAGCATTCGCCATCCGTAGGCAGGAGGATCAATCCATTGCGGGAGCCGCCCTTATTGTCCAAGATGTAACGGAGCTTACGCTGCTGCGCGATGAGCTGGGAAGAATGGAGCGCCTTAGTCTAATTGGTCAAATGGCTGCAAGCATTACGCATGAGATCCGCAATCCGATGGCGGTAATAAGGGGCTTTATGCAGCTGATGCGGGAGCGCAGCCGGCTGAATGAGCAGCAGTATTATCAGATCGTTATGGAGGAGCTGGATCGGGCGAATACGATTATTAGCGACTTTTTGTCATTGGCGCAAAATCGTTCGGTTCCGATGCAGAAACATTCCTTGCAAACGATTATTCAGGAAATATTGCCACTTCTTGAGGCAGACGCCAATCTTAGAGGTCAGGTTGTGCAGACGGAGCTTGCCGAGGATTTGCCCGCCTTTCTTATGTCAGACAAGGAAATGAAGCAGCTGCTTATTAATCTTGTGCGCAACGGCATGGAAGCGATGGGGGAGAAGGGCGTTCTGCACATATTTACTTGCTATATCCCTCTGGAAAATAAAGTGGTGCTTCGCATTCGTGATAATGGTGTAGGTATTCCAGCAGATCAGATGAGCGAGCTATTTAAGCCATTTTATACGACGAAGTCCAAAGGAACGGGACTCGGGCTGCCGCTTTGCCTCAGCATTGCCGAAAGGCATAATGGCAAGCTGGAGGTGGAGTCTGAGGAAGGCGAGGGGACGACTTTTATTTTAACCTTTATGCTAGGGGAAACGGATGCCTTGTCTGCGCGCTATTAACATAATGGAAACTAAACCTGCACATACTACCTTTGCCTGTCAGTCATCATAAGACGGATGAAGGAGGAGAACATATGGAGCGCAATCAAGCGAAGTCTGAACAATCCCTGCAACAGGAGCAGCAAAATGCTGAAAATGCCAAGAAGCGCAAAGGGGCGTCCGAAACAGAAGCTGGTTTCGACAAGAAGCTGGACGGCCCGAATCGTCCGTCTATTTAATGAGGCGAGCGATGAGCGCTGCCTGCTTGCAGGAGGAGTGCGGAAACATAGAGCAGCAGTTGCGACATGGACGGCTGTTGCTTTATTTTCCTGCCCGGCGTTATAATAGTAACTAAATTTAGGTTATCAAAAAGGAGTGTATTTCAGTGTCCATGTCATTTGAGAGATACATGTTGGATATGGTTCAACCGATGCGTGATGATTTGACGCGTCTTGGCATTCAAGAGCTTCGCACACCGGAGGATGTGGAACAAAATCTTCCCGATGCAAAAGGAACGGCGCTTGTAGTCGTAAACTCCGTATGCGGCTGTGCAGCTGGCCAGTGCCGCCCGGGTGTAGCGGAAGCGCTGCAGCATGATATTACACCAGATCATTTGTTTACTGTATTTGCTGGACAGGATAAAGAAGCAACGGCTAAAGCGCGCGAGTTTTTCGCACCGTACCCGCCATCTTCCCCATCCATCGCGCTAATGAAGGACGGAGAGCTTGTTCATTTCATTGAGCGTCACCAAATCGAGAACCGTTCCGCGTCGGATATTGCAGCCGATCTGGCTGATGCGTTCGATCGGTTCTGCCGCTAAGGGCAGGAGGAACTATGAGCTTACAAGCAGATATTATTAAAAGGCTTGGCGTTAAGCCGGTCATTGATGTAGATCAGGAAATCCGCACCCGCGTTGATTTTCTCAAAAAATATGTATTGGACTCCCATACGACGGGTCTGTTGATCGCCATCAGTGGCGGCATCGACAGCGCTGTCGCAGCGGGCCTCTGCAAAAAAGCGACCGATGAGCTGACAGCTGAAACCGGCCGTGACTATATGACGCTTGGCGTGTACCAGCCGTACAGCGAGCAGTCGGATATTTCCGACAGCTACGCGGTATCGGAGGCATTCGGTATTACGAAGACTGTGGAAACGAACATTGGCGAAGCAGTAGACGAAATCGCCATTGAAACGGAGCATGGTTTGAAAGGTATCGGCATCCATCGTCATCTTAGCCGTGGCGGCAAAGGCAATGTGAAGGCGAGAACGCGCATGGTTGTCCAATATGCGCTCGCCTTTGACCTCAATTTGCTCGTTGTTGGTACGGATCATGCATCCGAAGCGATTACAGGCTTTTATACAAAATGGGGCGACGGAGCGGTTGATATTACGCCGCTCAGCTCGCTGAACAAACGCCAGGTACGCCAGCTTGCTTCGCATCTTGGCGTGCCGAAGAGCATTTTGGATAAAGCGCCATCCGCTGGTTTATGGGATGGGCAGACCGATGAGGATGAGCTTGGCATTACCTACAATGACAACAGCGATTATTTGGAAGGTAAGGAAATTGGCGCAGAGGCGAAGGAAAAGCTGGAGAAGCAATACCTGAAAACCGAGCACAAGCGCTCGCCTATTCCTGGCATATAGTTAAAAACGTATTTTTAGAAGCTTGTCCGCTGCAAAAGCGGGCAAGCTTCTGTTATTATGGAGCAAATACGTCATATGGGGGAATAGGGCATGGGATATGCGTTAGTGACCGGAGCGGATCGCGGTCTGGGCCTCGGCTTTGTCAGGCAGCTGCTGTTGAAGGGATTTACCGTATTTGCCGGGCGTTATGCCTCGGATTGGCAAGGCTTGTCTGAGCTAAAGCAGCAGTACGGCGAGCGGCTTCATATGATTGAATTAAACGTTGCGGAGGATGCTTCCGTTAAGGAAGTATCGCGGCTTGTAGCTATACATACCGATAAGCTGGATATCGTTATCAACAATGCGGCCATACTTGGCGATATTGAGGCCAGCGTGGTGGATGAGCTCGATTGAAGCGGGCAGCATCGAAGACAGCACGCGTACGAGCTGGTTTGGCTACTGTATGTCGAAGGCAGCATTAAATATGCAATCCAAACTCGTTTACAACCGTATTAAAGAGGGCGGAGGCCATGTGCTCGTGCTTCATCCCGGCCGGGTTCAAACCTATATGCAGGGCAAGCTTGATGCAGAAGGTGATTTTACGCCGGATCGTTCGGCGATTGCGCTTATTGAAATTATGGAGCGCCAGCTTGTCGAAGTGAAGTCAGGGGCAAGACCGGAGCTTATGCTTTTGAATCCAGATGGCTCGCAGCGGCCTTGGTAGCACTTGCAGGCGGGATAGCGATAGGACACAGGAGTCAGGCAGAGCACAGAGCGAGTAATCATTGAAGGCAGGCGAAGCAATGATAGTAGGAATTGGCCATGATATAACGGATATGAACAGAATGCAGGGGATACTTGCCGGCAGCTCGGCGAGGAGATTTTTGCAGCGAATTTTGACAGAGCAGGAGCTTAAACTCGGAGAGGGTTATGAAGGGAAGCGAAAAGTTCAATTTGCGTCGGGCCGTTTTGCGGCGAAGGAGGCGGTAGTCAAAGCGTTTGGCTGTGGCATTGGCGGCATTATTGGCTTTGGCGATATTAATATTTTACGTTCGGAAGCCGGGAAGCCGGAGTGTGTATTGTCCGAAGGGGCGTGGCAAAGGCTGGGTTTATCTGCTGCCGCAATACGCGTTCATATTACGATTACGCATGACCGGGAGCTGGCATCTGCCGTAGCCATTGTCGAACGGCTTGCCTAAACGAGCTGCTTATTGTAGCAAAATAGTTGGTTATACAAAATTATGCTACGAATTGTAATGTTGATGTCAACTTTGTCATTATCAGGGGGCTTGCTGCCGATAAAGATAAGGAGACTGAATTCAAGCATCTTAGCTGCCGCTATCATTCGGCACGTTATATTATACAGCATGTGTTGGCAGCAGGCTTGCTCGCCGCCTATTCCGATGGCGGCGGACAAGCCTGCTCGTCTATTTTTTTCCAGCAAGCCAAGCGGCTAGTCCAGCGATTTCCTCGCTTGTGAGACGATCCTTGAAGGGCGGCATGGAGCCTTTGCCATTTTGGAGCTGCTTCACAATGTCTGCCTCGCTCATCCGGGCTCCAACCTGCTGCAGATTGGTCTCAGTACCCATGCGGCCCTGCAGGTCTGTGCCGTGGCAGCTGATGCAATTGGATTTATAGACAGAGGCGGTGCCGTCAGGCGCATCCATATGCAGCGTTGCTTTCGTTCCTGGCTGTGAAGTGCCTCCGCAGGCAGCAAGCAAAACGGTAGTCAGGACTGCAAGCAGCAGCATTTTGCCCCAGACTGATAGAGAAATGCGTAACATAAGGGTTCCTCCCAAGTTATCAATTTTAGGAAATCATAGACTCAGTATAGCGGATTGCTTGCTGCAACTTCCATAGGATTTTGCCAAGGGGGGCGCTATAATAGAAAAGGCTAACAAGAAAATACGACAAGAGATCGGTAGGCATGGAAGGAATATGGAAATAACTGGCGAACATATGCTCAACCAACAGTTTAAGCAGCTAAAGGCTGATGTGATGGTGGCATCCTATTCGAAAAGCCCAGCAGGCTGGATAATGAGGCGCGCTGAGCCTGACTATTTCTGCTTATGCTACGTCGATAAAGGTGAAGGTTGGCTGGAAATGAACGAGACCCAATATAAGGTCAGCGCCGGGCGGCTGTATTTGCTGCGTCCAGGCTGGGCACGAAGGTATGGCTCGCTGGGCGATAATCATTTTATCCATTATTGGTGCCATTTCCGCGCGGAGATGGCTGCCGAATCCTATATCCATTTGGCTCATTTGCCGTTAGAGGTTGAAGTAAAGGATGCGCAGATCGTGAAGCAGCTGTTTACGAAGATGCTCGCGGCGCAGGAAGAGAGCGACCTCACGGGAGAATTGCGGACGAAGGCTGTGCTTTTCGAGCTGATTGCGCTTTTCATGGAGGACAGCCGGACGCAAAACACAACTTTGCTGCAGCTGTCCGAGCATGAGCACTGGAATGATGTGCTCGTCTATGATGAAGTGCTTAATTTTATTGAAGAAAATTTGAAATATCAAATTCCAATTGGTGTGCTGGCCAGACTGGCAGACCTGTCGGCTGAAGGATTTCATGCTGCGTTTAAAAATAAAGTCGGCTGCTCGCTCGTTCAATACATCACGCAGCGGAGAATAGCGACCGCCAAGAAGCTGCTGCGCACGACGAATTTGCCGATTGCCGCAATTGCGGCGGAGGTCGGCATGCTCAATCATTATTTGTCACGGCTGTTCAAGCAGCAGACGGGCATTACGCCTTCGGAATACCGCCGAATTATATGCAGCAGCGCTTGGCAGGAGGCGGGGCAAACAGATCGAGAGGAGTACAGAAATACATGACAGCGGAAGCAAAACAACATTTCAGCAGAGAACTGCTGCATTGGTACCGGAGAGGCAATCGCGATTTGCCATGGCGTAAAAGCCGCGATCCTTACCGGATATGGGTATCGGAAATTATGCTTCAACAAACGAGAGTCGATACCGTTATTCCTTATTATGAACGATTTATGGACAAATTCCCCTCGGTTCAGGCGCTTGCCGAAGCTCCCGAGCCTGAGGTGCTTAAGTGCTGGGAGGGGCTTGGCTATTACTCGCGGGCGCGGAATTTGCAAGCGGGAGCGCGCCAAGTGATGGAACTGCATCAAGGGCAGGTGCCGGATGATAAAACAGCCGTCGCCGCATTGAAAGGCGTTGGGCCTTATACGAGCGGGGCGATTATGAGCATCGCCTTTAATCGGCCTGAGCCAGCTGTAGATGGCAACGTCATGCGCGTGCTTTCCCGTTATTTTGCGCTGGAGGATGATATTGCGAAGCCAGCCACGCGGGTGAAAATCGAAAAGCTCGCCGCCGAGCTCATTCCTGAAGGCGCAGCAGGCGATTTCAATCAAGCACTAATGGAGCTGGGAGCGCTCGTCTGTACGCCAAAGTCGCCTAGCTGCCTGCCATGTCCGGTTATGGAGCATTGCGAGGCAAGAATCGAAGGCCGCGAGACGGTGCTTCCTATTAAATCGAAGGCGAAGCCGCCGCGGCCGGAAGCGCGCATTGGCGTCATAATCGAAGGCTCAGGTGAGCATAAAGGCAAGGTGCTTGTCCGGCAGCGTCCGGCAACCGGGCTGCTTGCCCAAATGTGGGAGCTGCCGCATTTGCTCGTGCCGAAGGAGCTGGAACCGCTGCTGCGTTTCGGGGAAGAGCAGCTGACAGAGCAAGCACCGCTTGGCGGTCTGCTGACCGAGGCCGTCGCAGGCGATACGGGCTTGCTCATTCGTCCTCAGCGCCAGCTGATGGATGCCGATCATATTTTCAGCCATATCCATTGGAAAATGAGAGTTTATAAGGCGGATCTAGGTACGATGAATGCAGGGCCTACGGTGCCAATGGCGCAAATGGCTGCTGAAGCTGCGGCTGTCTATACAGCTGCTGGAAAGCAGCTTGCAGAGCAGGTTGAGCAAGCAGGGCAGGCAGAGCGAACAGAGCAGACGGAACAGCAGGGAGAGCCCCGCAAGCCGTATCGATGGATTGGACCGGAGCATATGGATGAGCTGGCCTTTCCGAATTTATTTTTGAAAATTTTACGAGATTATTGGAATCAGGATTTGTAAAGCCGAAGGGAGAGCTTTGGAATGAGCGAAACGTTGAAGCAGCTGCTTGAGCACAAAATCGTTGCAATTCTTAGAGGAATTGAGGATCGCCATGCAGATGCGGCAGGACAAGCAATAATAGACGGCGGAATCCGCCTAATGGAAATTACGCTGAATACGCAAGGCGCTACAACGATGATCCATCGCTGGCGCACCAAGTTTGACGGACAAGCTATTGTCGGCGCAGGTACGGTGCTGGACCTTAAGATGGCGCAGGAGGCAGTAGCGGCAGGGGCCCAGTTTATTATTTCGCCGAATCTCGACGAGGAGGTTATTGCTTACGGCGCGGAGCATGGCGTATCTGTGTGGCCTGGCGTCATGACTCCTACCGAAATCGTCAAAGCTTGGAGGGCTGGAGCGGAAGCGGTCAAGCTGTTCCCGATGGGAACGCTGGGCACTAAATATTTGGCAGAAATTCGCGGCCCGCTGGACCATATTCCGATTATGGCGACAGGCGGAGCGGATTTGCACAATCTCGGCGAATATTTCGGCGCTGGCGCAAATGCCGTCGGTCTGGGCAGCAAGCTCGTTAACCTTGAATGGGTACGCGAAGGCAAGCTTGAACTTGTTACGGAGCGGGCGCGGCAGTTCGTTGATGCGGTGAGCAAGCTGTAATTCGGGCTCATCCATCGTTACCCCAAACTAGCAATTGTATATTATGAGTTTTCTATCATCCAATGGGGGTAATGAATAAACAAAAGGGCCTGCGGCAACAAGGCCGCAGGCTGCAAGAGAGAATATATAATAAAGGGGGGTCATAAAGCTAGTATAATTGGATAAGATGAATATAACCTGAGCGATATATTACAGTTTTATTACAAGAAGGAAATCGGTTACAAAAAAGGTGGGTGAGCATGATGCGTTTTTCCATTTGGAAACCGGCAGTTATTGCGGTGGCGGTGTTAGGCACGCTTTATTTTACAATGAAGCCGGAGTGGCTGCCTGTATTTGCAGCATCGGAGCAGCATGGCCAAGGCAGCGGAACGATCAGTCAATTGGAGCAGGAATTGGCCGCACATTTTAAAAATAGAGAAGAGCATTTTACGCTTCAATATAACGGGGATAGCAGCAAGCTGTCGGCGGAGCTTAAATCTATTATTGACCGCGCGATGGCGAAGGATGATTATACGGCGTATATTTTGGAGTCGTATGTGTATACGACGCGCAGTCTCGGTACTCGTTCAACGATCAAGATGGAGGCGAGCTACCGGGAATCGAAGGAGCAGACGGCCGAGGTTGACCGCGTAGTCGCGCAGCAGCTTAAGAAGCTTATAACCTCAGGCATGAATGACCATTTGAAGGTGAAGGCTATTCATGACTGGATTGCGGGCAAGCTGAGATATGACCAGTCGCTGAGCAATTATACCGCTTATGAAGCGATTACGACTGGAAGCGCGGTATGCCAGGGCTATGCGCTGCTTGCCTACAAAATGCTGAGTGAAGCGGGCATTACGACGAAAATTGCCGAGGGTACAGTTGATACGGGCGATCATGCGTGGAATATGGTGAAGCTGGATGGGCATTGGTACCATCTCGATGTGACATGGGATGATCCGGTAGCGACCGATCCCGCAGCGCCAGCCGATACGATCCAGTACAGCTATTATTTAAAAACGGACAAGGAAATGCGTCATGACCATCAATGGAAAAAAAGCTATCCAGCCGCGACTACTTCGTATTCCGCAGAGCTAGACAAGCTTGAGAAGAAAGGCGGCTCCGCCGCAGCTTCTTACAAAAAGCTTGGGCAGCAGCTTGGCTTTCAGTGGCTGAAGCCGGAAAACATCGTCGCTGATCGCGCGGCGCTGACAGAAAAAATCCGCGCTGGCGTAAAACGCGGAGCGACCAGCCTGGAGTTTCGTTATATGAAAGGCGATACGTTTTCCGCTGATCTCAAAAGCGCCGTAGCTGCGCTGCAAGTGCCGATTGGCTACTCTGCGCGCTATGAGCCCTATTTGCATGATGGCTCGCAGCTGGTGAAATTGCAGCTGACCTATTGAAAAATGTACAAGCCGCACAGTAAAGCATAAGCTTTACAACGAAAAAATGATCCCAATAGCAAAGCGAGTTAAATAGCAAAAAAACCTCTTGTCTCCCTTCAACTTACTGAAGGTGAGCCAGGAGGTCTTTTGTTTATAGCGGCAAAAGAAAAGGTAATCTTTAAGTAAGAGCGCAAAGCATATGCAGCTCGAGCTTTATTTGCCCTGCTGGCGAGCGGCTGTCATTTGCTGCCAGACGGAGCCAGCAGCTTCCTCGCCACGCTCGATGCGCTCCAAGGCGATTTGCGCTTGCAGCTGAATCTCGAACTCGCTGTCCTGTGCTGCAATGCGCAGGGCAGGAATAGCCGATTCGTCGCCAACTTCATACAGGAAACGGGCGGCCCGCCAGCGCACAAGCTTGTTCGTGTCGCTGAGCGATTCGATCATCGGCGCAGTAGCGGCAGGATCGCCCCAATCGGAGAGGGTATCCCCAGCTGTTCTGCGAACCGATACCGATTTGTCGCGAAGCGCCTGGAATAAATAAGGCATCGCCTCATCTGTGCGAAGGTCGCCCAAATAGACAACGGCGAGCCGTCTGATCGACACCGTGTCGTCGGTCAGCGCCTTGGCAAGCAGCGGCAGCAGCGCAGGCTCGGGCGTCAGGCGGTCAAGCGCGGCATAACGAATGCGCCAGTCCGGCGATTCCAGCCGCTCGGCAATTTCATCTGCCGTTAGCGGAGCCGGCCTTGCCGGAGCGGCTGCGGCATCGCCGTCCGCTGCGCCTTGCGCCTTGGCGGCGGCAATTAGCTCTACTAGCCGCTCCGCCGTATAGGCGGCTTCCAGCTCGCGGACGACATCGGCAGCGATTTCTTCAAGCTCGCCATAGCGGATGCCGAACTCCTCCAGCTTGCGTTCGCGGATCATCGAGGAGCCGGCCGCCTCGCTGACGGCGTTCGTGAACTGCTCGGGCAGCGCGGAGCGGGCTTCGCGCTCGCCATTTTTCACTCGTACCTGCATCGGAATGCCCCGATACATCTGTACGAGCACATGCGCCTCGCCGTAGCTGTTCTCGGTCAAGGCTGCTTGCCCAGCTCCGCTGTCGTCGCCGTGCAGCAGCGTTCTTGCTTCGGCGAGAATGAACGCCCAATCCGCACTCGATACGCGGTCCAGGGCAATAAAATCAGCGGTGCGGAAAATGCTGCGCACCCCTTCTATAGCAAGGAGGCTTTTCAGTGGCTCCGGTGCGCTTTCTGCTTCTTTTTTCGAAAAAGTTTGTCTTACGCCGCGCGGCAGCGATTCATCCATATTCAGTTTCATGGAGTTCGGGCTGGGCGTCGGTTCAATGGATAAAAGCTTCACATTTATCATCCTCCGTTCATACAATTCAAAGGTTATGGGTTTAGTTTACATGAATTTGCAGGAGGATGCGAATACAAGGTGCATTAGAAGTGTCAGGAAAGTTGCTTCGATCACTCTTAGTTGGTATCTTAAAGCTATACTCTATTTTCGTAACGCGTAGGAGGAAGCCAGGATGAAACCCAGAAGATTTGAGAATCAGCAGCAGGTTGAACAGCATAACTCCTTTAAACAGTTTCAAAGATGGCGCTCAGAACGATCAAACAAGATGAAAATCAAAGATTATTCATATACCGTGCCGAATGTAGAGCCGGATCTGCAATATTTGCACCACAATCGCAAGCATCCTTCCGTCACATGGGTCGGACATTCGACTTTTCTAATCCAGATGGCGGGGCTCAACATTGTGACGGACCCGGTCTGGTCAGGGAATATGGCTTTTGAAAAAAGGCTTGCGCCCCCGGGCATTCCCATCAGCGATGTACCCCCGGTTGACGTCGTGCTCATTTCGCATTCGCACTATGACCATTTGAACATTAACTCGCTCCGCAAGCTGGGAGGCGTGAAGCAAATTCTCGTCCCTGCGGGACTTGCAGGCAAGCTTAAGCTCAAGGGCTTTCGCCGCATTAAGGAGCTGCATTGGTGGGAATCGGTCCATATTCATGGCGTAAAATTCACGTTCGTGCCGTCTCAGCACTGGACGAGGCGCAATCCGTGGGATACGAACAGCTCGCATTGGGGCGGCTGGGTGATGGAGCCATATGCAACGCTGCCAAGCGGAAGCGGCGACCACTCGCACGCGCAAGTGCATCTGCACGGCATGGGCGGAAGTAGCAGTGTGGCGGAGCGTGAGCAGCCAGCAGCAGCAGCAGCATCGGAAGCAGTCAAAGCAGCAGATCGCCTGGGCCATTCCCACGGGCCGGGACATGCTGCCCGTCCTGTAACGGGAATTGCGCCCACCGTCTATTTTGCAGGTGACAGCGGATATTTTCCCGGCTTTAAGGACATTGGGCGCAAATTCCATATCGATGTTGCGCTCATGCCGATAGGCGCCTATGAGCCGGAATGGTTCATGGGGCCGCAGCATGTGACGCCGGAGGAATCGCTGCAGGCGTTCGAGGATGTGAAGGCGAAGTATTTTGTGCCGATGCATTATGGTGCCTTCAAGCTGGCTGATGATACGCCGCGCGAAGCGCTGGACCGCCTAGAAGCTTGCCGGGAAAGCCGCTGTATTGAGGAAGAGCGGATAGTCGTGCTGCCTCATGGGGAATCTTGGCGGCTTGCAGGACAATAAATGCCAAACGCGGACAATAGAAAGCCAAAACTGTGAAATGACTTCCTGCCCGTTTCAAGCGTATACTTAGTAAGCAGGCAAATAGACAATGAACGACAATAATAAATAACAGCGCATCGTTATTAGGAGGAGCACGTAATGAGTCAACCGATTCGTATTGGGATTATTGGGGCCGGGGCTATCGGCAAAGTGCATATGGAAACGTTTCAGAAGGTTGGGGCCGAAGCCGCAATTGTAACGGCAGTAACGGATGTATATTTGCCGCTTGCTGAGCAGCGCGCAGCGGAATTTGGCATCGCGACGATTCACGAAAGCCCGCAGGCGCTCTTGGAAGATCCGGAGCTCGATGCAGTCATTATCGGCGTTCCGAACCAATTTCACGCGCCTTTAGCCATTGAGGCATTGAAGCAGGGCAAGCATGTGCTGCTTGAGAAGCCGATGGCAATTGATTCCGAGGCGGCCCGCACCATTTATGAAGCGTCGCAGGCTGCTGGCAAAGTACTTATGATGGCGCATCAAATGCGCTGGCTCGGCATTAACCGTGCCATTAAAGCGCGTGTGGAAAATGGCGATCTCGGCTCCATCTACAATGTAAAAACCGGTTGGTTCCGCAAAAAAGGCATTCCAGGCTGGGGTTCATGGTTTACCCGCAAGGATCAGGCAGGTGGCGGCCCGCTTATCGATATTGGCGTGCATATGCTTGATTTGTCGCTATATTTGATGGGAAACCCGCGTCCGGTATCGGTATATGGCTCGACGTATGCCGAGTTTGGCCCGAAGCGCCGCGGCATCGGCACTTGGGGTACGCCGAATTGGGACGGCTATTATGATGTTGAGGATTTGGCGACAGCGCTGATCAAGTTTGAAAATGGCGCGACCTTGTCGCTGGACGTAAGCTGGGCTGCACATTCGGCTTCGCTAAGCGAGGAGCCATTTATCCATCTGATGGGTACGGAAGGCGGAGCGGCGCTTGTTGGCACGAACGGCTGCTTCGTTACCCATGAGGATGATAAAGTAGTGGAATCAGAAATCGCGCCATTTGATGGAGAAGAGGACCGCGTGCTGCTGAGCAGGCATTTCATCGACTGCATTAACGAAGGCAAGCAGCCGATTGCTTCGGCGCTAAGTGGATATACGAACAGTCGGATATTGGATGCGATCTACGAATCCTCCCGTACCGGCAATGAAGTGAAGCTGCACTGGGACTAAGCTTGGAGCAGGGTTAGCAGCGCAGAAGGCCTTATGCGGCCTTGCAGGCGCAGGGCACATAAGGAGCACGGTCCCGAAGGTCGCCGTTTGAAACGGCAGCTTCACCGGGGCCTGTTCGCGCGCAAAAATGCAGCGAATTGACAATTCGAGGTTCGTTTGCGGGCATACTGTGCTATAATAATGCAAGATAATGAGAATGAATGTGAAGGACGGGATTGGAACCATGATTAGTACTACTGGCATAACGCTTCGATTTGGGAAGCGGGCGCTTTTTGAAGATGTTAGCATTAAGTTTACGCCGGGCAACTGCTACGGCCTTATTGGCGCGAACGGCGCAGGTAAATCGACGTTTTTGAAAATATTGTCCGGAGAAGTAGAGCAATCAAGCGGTGAGGTTCATATTACACCGGGCGAGCGTCTTGCTGTACTGAGACAGAACCATTTTGAATATGACGAGTTTGCTGTTATTGAAACGGTTATGATGGGCCACAAGAAGCTTTATGATGTAATGAAAGAGAAAGATGCGCTGTATGCGAAAGCTGATTTTACCGATGAAGACGGCATGCGCGCAGGCGAGCTGGAAGCTGAATTCGCCGACATGAACGGCTGGGAAGCCGAGTCGCAAGCGGCAGAAATGCTGAACGGCCTTGGCATCACGCCAGATCTGCATGACAAGTCGATGTCGGAGCTGAGCGGTAACGAGAAGGTACGTGTATTGCTCGCGCAAGCATTGTTCGGCGAACCGAACATTTTGCTGCTCGATGAGCCTACCAACCACTTGGACATTGAGTCGATCCGCTGGTTAGAAGATTTCCTTGCAAAATATGAAGGAACTGTCGTCGTGGTCAGCCATGACCGTCACTTCCTGAATACGGTATGTACGCATATCGCCGATATCGATTTTGGTAAAATCCAGATGTATGTCGGCAACTACGACTTCTGGTATGAGTCCAGCCAGCTGGCGCTTTCCTTGATGCGCGGCGAGAACAAGAAGAAGGAAGACAAAATTAAAGAGCTGCAAGCGTTCATTCAGCGTTTCAGCGCGAACAAATCGAAATCCAAGCAGGCAACTTCCCGTAAGAAGCTGCTTGATAAAATTTCCCTCGATGACATTCGTCCTTCGAACCGGAAATATCCGTTTATCAACTTCAAGGGCGAACGCGAAGCAGGCAAATCGCTGCTGCTCGTAGAAGGCTTGACGAAGTCTGTAGATGGCGTGAAGGTGCTGGATAACCTGACGATTGCCGTTAATAAAGGCGACAAAATCGCTTTTGTTGGCCCGAACGAACAGCCGAAGACGCTGTTGTTCCAAGTTTTGATGGGCGAGGTTGAAGCGGATGCTGGTACTTACCAGTGGGGCGTTACAACAACGCAAGGCTATTTCCCGAAAGACAACTCGTCGTACTTCGACGGTGTTGATCTGAACTTGGTCGAGTGGCTGCGCCAGTATTCCAAAGATCCGGATGAGACCTTCATTCGCGGCTTCCTTGGACGCATGCTGTTCTCTGGCGACGATGCGATTAAGAAAGCAAGCGTATTGTCCGGTGGAGAAAAGGTCCGCTGTATGCTATCCAAAATCATGCTCAGCGGCTCCAACGTATTCCTGATGGATGAGCCGACGAATCACTTGGATCTCGAATCCATTACAGCGCTCAATAACGGCTTGATCGATACGGATTGCACGGTTCTGTTCACTTCGCATGACCATCAGTTCGTTCAAACGATTGCCAACCGCATTATGGAAATTACGCCTAACGGACTGATTGATCGCATGATGACGTATGATGAGTACCTTGAAAGCGAAGAGGTTAAAGCGCTTCGGGAAAAAATGTACGCAGAATAATAGAGCTGGATTCAGCTTGCAATAGAGAAAGGCTGCCCCTCGTCTGTATGGACGATAGGGCAGCCTTTTTTGTGTTTGATGCAGCGGGTTTATAGCAATTGTAGTAGCACTAGCAATAGCAATAGCAATAGTAAACTCTCAAAGAACGTATAAAGCTTGGTATTAGGTAGGCTATTCTTTAAGCTGGTTCCATTCCATCAGCTGATGCTGCAAATGGACAATTAGCTTGTCGACGTCCTGTAGAAAAGTGTCTCTGGCTTCCGTTTCCATGCTTTCAAGCGCTTTTGCCAGTGGCGGCGCGCCCGCAGCCTCCAGCGTCATCATTAATTGCTGAAGCTGGGCTAGCACAGGAGGCATACCATCGACATCCCCATCGACATCCGCTTCTGCTTCGGCAGTAGCTCCTGTCACTACGCCTGTAACAGGAGCAGGAGCAGTTGCTGCAGACCCATTAGCAGCTGGTGGCTGCGCGGCCGAAACCGAAACAGCTGCGATATCTGCAGAAGCCGCATCAGCAGCAAGCAAAGCTGTTTGATTAGGCAGATTGTCCAATACGCCGACCTGCTGCTGTTCTTGCCCTTGTACAAGCTGCTGCATAGGCTGCTGCCCAGATTGCTGCTCCGCTTGCGAGGGGGCAGCTTTCTTTTTCGGCTCTGCTGGCTGGGCGGGCTTGGCCCGTTCAGCTTTGTTGTTCTGGCGAATGGACCACGTTTCGAGCAGCGCGGGGCCGTTCTTGAACAGCAGCTTCTCCTTCGTGCTAGCGGAAATGTCTGGATCTTTGAATAGCTTGGCGATTTTCTTGACATCGCTGACTGGCATTTCGTCACGCGCAAAAATAAGCGCGAGCGGGTCGCGCAGCTCCATCGGCAAGTCTTTAATCGGAAGCAGCTGATCTTCCGTCAGCATATCCTTGCGGATTGCTGTGCCGCTGACGATCCGCTTCTTGACCGCGCTGCTGAATTTGAGCAGCTCGCATTTATTTTTAATATACGATTCCGGCTTGCTGAGCTTGCTCGCCAGAAATTTCACCGAGCTGCTGAATTTCTCATTGTTCAGCAGCTTGTGAAACGCCTCCGCCTCTTCAATCGGCGAGAAGCCCTCACGCGTCAAATTTTCGGCGATTTGCTCCAAATAAATATCCATTTCATTGGTCATCGTCGAGACGATGCAAGGAATCGTCGGCTTCCCAAGCGCAATGCAAGCTTTATATCTGCGGTTGCCATATATGATTTTGTAACGTCCGTTATCCGTTTTTCTGACTTTGATCGGCGACAGCAAGCCGAGCTCCGAGATGCTGGTTATGAGCTCCTGCAGCGACTGCTCGTCGAATTGGTAACGGGGCTGGTCCGTATCTTCATCAATCAGATTAATATCCATTTGTATAATGTCCATATCTACTCTCCTATCTTTCAACCAGGCTTCCATGCCAGTGTGGCAGGCTAGTGGGCCAACCTTCATTATATAACAAGGAGGGCCTTCGGGGAAATGAAGGCCCTAGAAATGACGGTATTTTATGCTTCTATTTCACTGCGAAACGCACGCCGTATACAAAGGAAGGAAACGTTTATTTACGCTTGTTCCGTTTTAAAACGGCTAATGAGTGCGTTCAGCTCCTCAGAGAGCTGACGCAGCGATTCCGCTGATGAGCTGATCTCATTCATCGAGGCCAGCTGCAGCCCGGAAGCATCAGCTACCTGTTCAAAACGGGAGGCCGACCCGCGGGAGATGCTCTCCATATCCTCGATGGAGGCTGCAACCTCCTGCGATCCGGCGGATAGCTGTTCGGATGCGGCAGATACTTCGTGCAGGCGCTCATTAATCGTGCCAATGCCGGAATGGATGGAGGAGAACGATGCTCCGGCCTCCTGTACAACGCTTAGTCCTGCGACTACTTCCGTATTGCTCGTTTCCATCTGCCTGGACAGCTCGGAGGTATGGCGGACAATTTCAGCGATGAGCGTCGCCACATGCTCGGAGGATTCCTGGGATTGTGTGGCAAGCTTTCTCACCTCGGAGGCAACGACGGCGAAACCGCGCCCTTCCTCGCCTGCACGGGCAGCCTCGATTCCAGCATTAAGGGCAAGCAAATTGGTCTGTGCGGCAATGCCTTTCATAATCGCAATAATCTCGACAATTTTACCGGAATGCTGCTCAAGCTGTACAGACGTTGCGGTCATTTTGGAAGTGGCGGCATGAATGGTGTCCATCCGCTCAATGACAGCGGAAATGGCTTCTTCGCCATTTTTAGCGCTGCTTGTCGTCGCTTCCGAAACGGATGAGACGATGGCAGCGGAATGGGCAATATGCTGCATGCTTGAAGTTATCGCTTCCATCGCATGCGTGACTTCTCCGGCGCGTACAACCTGTGCGGCAGCGCCTTCCGACGTTTGCTGAATGCTGTCTGTAATCGTAACGCCTGCTTCCTTCGTCGCAAGGGAATGGGAAGAAACGGCTTCGGCAGCTGTAAGCAGCCGGTCTGAGCTGCTGCGAATGCCGCTAATGACCATCCGCGTATCTTCTACAAACGTCTTGAAAGCAGCAGCCAGCTGCCCAACCTCATCCTTGCGGTTCAGATCAATGGCGACCGTTAAGTCGCCGCTGCCGACACGGGCAATCAGCTTTTTAAGCTGGACGAGCGGCCCTGTCAAATATCGGGCGAGCAAATAAACGAGCAGCAGACTGAGCACAAAAATTGCCAGTGCCATCCATATCATCGTATTGCGGTTTTGTTCCATTAGCTCGAACACCTTAGTCGCATCAAGATCAGCCCCGACGAGGCCAAGCAGCTTGCCATCGGCAGACATAATCGGCACATAAGCAGATAAAGTAGAACCATAATCATCTTGAGTCAGCTCGCCAATGCTCGGCTTCATTTCTTGAAAGGTTGTAATCATGCCAGCATAGGGAGTCTCTTCGACCGAGCCGAAGGGGGAAAAATCATCCTCTGCTACGTCCTGAGGGGCGCCATCAACGACGTAGAAGTAGACCGGCTGTCCGTCCTCTTCGCGCATGCCGAGCGTGTATAAATATTTTAAGCCGTTCGCTTCACGCATATCGTTAAGCTGGGCACGAAGCTCATTGTAATAATCAGTTTGCTCCATGCCTTCGCTGAGCTTATCATATTGCTGCGTATCAACAAGGCTGGCTGCCCGCTCCGCTACGGATTGCGCTTGCATTCCCATCGAGTTTTCTACTAAATGAGCGGAAGCACGATAGAGCGTAACACCAAGCACCGAGCCAATAATAAGCAAAATAATCGAGAAAAACAAAAAAATACGCATAAACAAGCTATTCATCAATGAAAGCAGCCTCCCTGGCATCTTTTGCAGCAATAGTTCGTAAGTTTTACTACCTATATGTATCGGCAAAAATAGAAGGCGTTATTAGGGCGGGCAGAGGGCCAATCACAAACAAACAGAAATATGCTATAATCGCACCATAAGAATCATTCATAGAAAGTGGAGCATACCTTATGTTTGCGATAGAGAGAATCAAAAAAATTAAACAAATTTTATTAAAAGACAAGCGTGTTGACGTTGTGGAGCTGAGCGAACGCTTCTCGGTAACCGAGGTAACGATTCGCCGGGATCTCGACAAGCTGGAGCAGCAAGGTTTTTTGGTGAAAATATATGGCGGTGCCGTGCTGAATGAGGAAGATCAGCCGGGCATGCCGACACTGGCAGTAGAAGACAAGCTGCAGGGCGAGAAGCGGCTTATTGGGCAAATTGCCTCGCGGCATATTGAGAACGGCGAAGCGATTTTTATCGGGACGGGTACAACTTGTTTGGAAATTGCCAGGCATTTGAAGGAGAAGAAAGTGACGGTCGTCACCAATGATTTGCTAGTCGCGTTAGCACTTAAAGATACGCAAGGTGTGAAGGTTATGCTGACAGGCGGCGATTTAATTGCAGGCACCTCTACGCTCATAGGCGGTTTTGCGCTGCAGACGCTGAGCGGCATTTATGTGACGAAGGCGTTTATTGGCGTGAAGGGAGCTCATTTTCAGGCGGGTTATACGGTAGACAGCTATGAGGAAGCGATGATGATTCAGAGCGTGCAGCGCATGGCGAGTGAAATCATTATAGCAGCGGATTATACGAAATTTGATGCGCCGGGCTTTGCGAAGCTGGGAGAGCTGACGATGGCGGGCAAAGTAATCACAAACAAACAGCTGCCGGCCGAATATAAAAAATATTATTTTGAACATGCAATCAAGCTGTATACGACGTTTGAGCTGGAGTAGTCCTGCGGGGGAGAGAACGAAGTTGAGCGAATTATTGACGCTGCGAAATATTAGAAAGCGCTTTAATGAAATGAGTGTGCTGGATGGCATCCATTTGACGATTGAAAGCGGCCAGGTTCATGCGATTATCGGGGAAAATGGGGCGGGCAAATCGACGCTGATGAAAATATTAGCCGGACTGTTTCCGCCAGACTCTGGAGAGATTGCGCTTGGCGGGGAGCTTGTCAGCATCAGCAGCCCGAATGAGGCGCAGGAGCTTGGCATTGCAGCGATTCATCAGGAGCTGCGGCTGTTTCAGGATTTGAGCATTGCGGAAAATATTTTTATGCGCCGCGAGCCCTTGAAGCCGCTGTTATGGCCGAAGCTGATCGACTGGGAGCGGCTGCATGAGCAGGCCGCAAGCTACTTGCAGCAATTTAATATGGCGGTCGATTCCCGGGCTCGCGTAAATACGCTGTCCATCGGCGATCAACGTTTCGTCGAGCTGATCAGGGCGCTGTCCCAGCAGGCCCGGATCATTATTATGGATGAGCCGACGGCCGCACTGAACAATCAGGAATGCGAGCGGCTGTTCGAGGCTATTCGCCATGTGAAAAAGCTGGGTGTGGCTATCATTTACATTTCCCACCGCATGGAGGATCTCCAGCAAATTGCCGATCAGGCTACGCTGCTGCGTGATGGTGCGGTCATTCGGACCTGGCGCATGAACGATGCGGCCAGCATGCCGGAAATAATGGAAGCGATGGCGGGCAAGGAGCTGCATAACCGCTATCCGAAGCTGAAGGTACAGCTCGGCGGCGAGCTGCTGAGAACGGAAGGGCTCAGCGTGGCAGGAAGGCTGAACCATGTCAATTTGAGCTTGCGCAGGGGCGAGATTTTGGCGATTGCCGGGCTTGGCGGCGCAGGGAGGCGAACGCTCGCCAAGGTGCTTTTTGGCATAGAGGGGCCGTATGAAGGTGCCATTCATTTGAATGGGCGTACCTTTAGGGCGATGACGCCGCATAAGGCGAAGGCAAATGGCATTTGCTATGTGACGGGCCTCCATTCAGAGGAAGGGCTGATCTTAAATGCGCCGATTGCTAAAAATATTACGCTGACGAATCTCCCGCGCGTGTCGCGAGCCGGATTTATTCGCAGCGGACAGGAAGCTGCTTATGCGAGAGATTTGATGGATCGCCTGGAAATTACCGGCGAAGAGACGGAGCTGCCAATGCACCTCAGCGGCGGCAAACAGAAGAAGGTCATTTTAGCTAAGTGGCTGTTCAGCAATGCCCGTATTTTCATTATTGAAGAGCCAACGGCAGGCATCGACGTCGTCTCCAAAATCGACATTTACAACATTATGAACGAGCTGGTGCTGTCCGGCAAATCGATCATTATGCTGTCCTCCGATATCCCGGAAATGCTCGGCATGTCCGATAGAATTGCCGTCATGCACGGCGGATCCATCCGCCATACGATGTTAAGAGAGGAAGCGACGCTTGAGCGTATTCTGTATTATGCTTCCGGTGGAGAGGCAGCGCGCGAGGGGTAACCGATATTTCATAGCGTGGCTATAACAATAGAACGACTTGTTTAACTGTCTTCATAGACGGTTAACAAATCGTTCTATTTTTTTGTTTTAAAACCTTGAAAAGGAAAATAAAAAGGAGAAAAATGTCGTTAAATCAAAATTTGTTCACACGATTCGACATCTTAAAGCTATATTCGACAAAATCACTCAATGAAAAGGATTGGAAATGTCTGTATATTAAAGTTGGGACCTAATAAATGACAAAAAAGGATGGATGACATGCAGGATGCAGCAAGAGAAAGCAGGAGGCGAAGTCGATTGTTAAAAGGTTTTACGTATTTTTCTAAATATAGGAAAGTAGATGATTTTCATCCTTTCTCTATATTTCTTGGAATGAAACGCGCTGCACCGCCAGAGGACAGCAGCAGCCGTTTCACCTTGTGGGGCAAAATTAGTTTGTTTACATTGGTTATGTTTGGTTTGCTTAGTTCATCGGCTTTTGCGGCTACGTATACGTATGATGAGCTTAATCGTCTGGTAGCTGTAGATTATGACAATGGCGATCGTGTGGAATATGTTTATGACAAAAATGGAAATATGCTTTCTTCCAAGTATACGAAAGCGGACGTAGTTCCCCCAGTAGCTCCTCCGGTTAGTGGAACAGGCGTAGTCCACCATTTTGAAGATGGCACCACCCAGGGCTGGACCTCGCAAGGCGACGGTGTTCAACTCGTTAATTCTCAGGAGATCGCGAGAAGCGGGAAGCACAGTCTGAAAGTCACCAACCGCACAGCGGCGTGGCAGGGCCCGATTCTTGATGCAACCCAATGGATAGAGAAAGGAAAAAGCTACCGCATTAAAGCAGCTGTACGTCTTCCTCAAGGTGAGGAATCGACACAAATCATGATGACGATTAGGCGGACATTGGCTGATGGAAGCAGCTTTTATGACCATTTGAATACCCAAACGGTTACCGCTGATGGCTGGGCTGTTTTAGAGGGAGTTTATATGACTAGCCAAGAGGCGTCTAATCTGTCTCTCTACTTGGAAAGTGCAAGCGATACAGCTGCCTTCTATTTGGATGATGCGAGCTTTGATGTTTATGTTGCTCCTGCCCCTTCTACTGAAACGCTATTGCATGATTTTGAAGATGGGACGACGCAAGGCTGGAGCGCGCAGGGTGATGGTGTTGTGGCAGCCAATTCCCAAGAGGCAGCAAGTGCGGGAAGCCACAGCCTCAAAATTTCGGGAAGAACAGCTTCCTGGCAAGGCCCTATTCTGAATTTGACCTCCTTTATGAAGAAAGGAGTCACTTACGATATTAGCGGCAAAATTAAGCTTTCGGAAGGAACGCCCTCCTCTGATATTTTATTAACGATGAATCGCAAAGCCGCGGATGGTACGGATTATTATGAAAATATTAGTGCGAGCCATGTGACGGCAGATGGCTGGGCTTTCTTCGAAGGGGTTTATACCTTTACCGGGGAAGTAACCCATTTGACCGTTTATATGGAAAGTGCAAACGCCACCGCCAGCTTCTATTTGGATGAATTTCAGGTGAAGAAGCATGAAGCTGCTCCTCCTGTCGTCAGCCATGATTTTGAAGATGGCAGCTTGCAAGGCTGGAATGCGCTTGGAGAAGGAGTCGTACTCAGCAATTCCGATGAGGCAGCCAGCAGCGGCCAGCGCAGTCTCAAAGTAACCAATCGCACGGCAGAGTGGCAAGGGCCGCTATTGAATTTGACGAACGCCTTGCAAGCGGACCAGTCCTACACGGTGAGAGCGGCTTTCCGTTTGCTAGACGATTCTGCACCAGCCAATCTGCTGATGACGATTCACAGAAAGACAGCAGAAGGTGCCGATTACTACGATAACGTCAGTGTAAATGTCGTAAAGGCTGGGGAATGGGCGATTCTTGAAGGGCCCTACAGCTATAGCGGAGATGCATCGGAGCTTTCTCTGTATGTCGAAAGCTCTGATGCAACCGTTGGATTTTATGTAGATGACTTCACAATCAGCCGGAGGCAACCATAATGATTCGCAAAACGATACAGTGGCTGACCTTAGCCTGCCTTGCTTTAGCTTTTACGATGGGTTTCCTCGTGAAGCCAAATGTCACTTATGCAGCTCCGCTTAACTATACCGTTCCAGGTTATTCTTCAGCGGTTGTAACCTCTAGTTTTGCTGCATCCACTACAGCGGTAACCGCTGAAGGCACGTCTTATGATTATGCCCGTTATGCGGCCAATGGGTCAGTTGTCAACTTTGGCCAAGGTACAGGCAAAAAGTCGCTTAGCATCGTAGGCGGGCAGCGGCTCGTTATTACGAATACGTCAGCAAGCGGAGTTGTGCTGAAGACGGTAACAAGAGAGCTCGGTGCAAGTTATACTTCTACACCTGCCTTAAAAAAATATTTGCTGTTTCCAGGGCAGAGCATGAAGGCAACCAATCTGATTACCACATCGGAAAGCATTGACGTAGGCGGCAAAAACAGCCATGCCGATTACAATGCCAATGATATTCCCAACACCTATGACCGCACTCATGCTGGTGGAACGATGCCGATTCCAGCAAGGGAAGGTATAGCGATTACAAATACAGGAACCGTCAGCTATGAGGTGCTTGCGCCTTATGAGGTGTTCTCGTTCGCTAGCCGTACTAATCCAGCGGTGTTTGTGAAAACGCTGCAGCAGGGTCAGCATTTGGAAGCTCTAAATGTAACCCCTTATACGTTCACGATGTATTTCAGCCATAAAAATTATGATTATGCGATTTACGATGCAGCAGGCGTTCTCGACTCTTATGGTCATACAGGCTTTACATCAGATATGTTGTATGCTGGTCGAAAAATGATTGTGAGCAATTATTCGGACGTACCGCTCGTAATCGAGGGTCCTTATGATGCGATTCCAACTAAAGCACGTGCTTACCCTGCGCTTTATACGCAGACGCTGACCAGTGGTCAAAGTGTTCTAGTCAAAAACACATCATCCGAAAGCTATGTCCTGAATTTAAAAGGGGCATATGATTTTGCACAATATAGCGCAAACGGCAGTGTTGCCGATTATGGACGGAAAATAACGACAACGGCAGGGACGAAGACAATTCCTGCTGGCGGCAGCATCGTCATTACCAAAACAGACGGTGGTACAGCCGAAGTCGTCGGGCCTCCAGACGGATTCAGCTTCACTGGCCGCACAGACCCAGCTCTTTTTATTGGCTCAATAGCAGTAGGACAAAGCTATGAAGCGACGAATCGCTTGTCAGGCAACGGATCGTTTACGATGAATGGCCTGTACGATTATGCGATGTACGACAGCTTAGGGAATATTAATAATTACTATGCAAATCGTTCTTTAGGCAGCTTCAGCATCAGTGCGGGAGAACGCGCCGCTTTTACGAATGTTGGCAGCGGGGCAGCGGAAATTATTGCGCCTTATGATGCTTTTAGGTTCGTATCGCGCTTGAGCCCCGTAAGCTTTAATAAGACACTGGTGGCAGGGGAAACCGTTCAGGCTGATAATATCTCGCTTAAATCATTTACGGTCAGCTTGAATAATCAGCATCATTATGTCACCTATGATACGGGAAATGAAGTGAGCGAATTCGGCAACCCGCAGACCGCTGACAGCCATATTGTAGATGATACGGAGCGAATCATCATCTCCAACAGCGGTACGGCGCCAATTGTTTTATCGGGCCCTTATGATGCTTTTCGCTTAACGGACCGATCAGCTCCTGCGCTTTACAAGGGCTTTTTGGCCAATGGACAGAGCATGCGCCTGACGAATATCAGCCCGACGCTGTTCCATTTAAATATGTCAGGAACGTACGATCAGGCCAGTTATAAAACGACAGGAGAGCCGCGCTCGTCAAAGCGCAAGGAAACCTCCCTCGGACAAATCCTTTATAACTCGGAACGGATAACGTTGACTGGCAGCGGGAGCTCCGTGCTGCAAATTCTTGCGCCTAATGATGTGACGCTTGTGCAATCGAGCACGAATCCAGCCTTGGCTGTGAAGGAGCTTGCAGTTGGGCAAAGCGCCCAGGCGAAAAATACGTCCACTTATAATGATCGAGTGGATCTGACAGGCAAGCACGATGTTATGGATTATGATGCCGCCGGCAATCCAGACAGCTATGCACGCGGGCGCACGATCGCTTACCGCGATGTGGATGCAGGTAAACATGTCTCCGTTATGAATACCGGTACAACGGCGATGGAGGTTTATGGCCCTTATGAGCTGTTTGCGATTACGAGCCGTGCTAATCCGGTTACGTTCAGCAGGGTATTGACGGCGAATGAGAGCATGGAGCTGCGAAATCAGACGGGCAAGCTGTTCCCGGTTTATTCGACAGGACTTTATGATCTGGCGCAATATGATTCTGCTAATGATGTAACCGATGTCGAGCGTGAGCATGGTACAACGGTCAAAAATGTGTCTGGGCTCAATCGTTTGGCGGTTACGAATGCACAGGCTTCTTCTATGGCTATTGAAGGGCCATATGATGTATTCGCATTGACAGGCCGGGCGAATCCTGCTCTTTTTGAACGAACCCTTGCACCTCGCCAAAGCATGGAGGCTGTTTTTAAAGGAGTAGATGATGCCTCTGTCTATATGACGGGCAAATATGATTATTCGCTTTTTGATCAAAATGGTTTAAAAACCTATGCAAGGCAGCAAAACATCATTAAAAATAAATTGGTAAATACGGGGCAGCGAATTGCGGTGATGAACACGGATGTTCAGTCCATTGTCGTTTACGGTGCTTATGATGTTTTTGACAACAATGCCCGTACGAATCCCGTAACGTTTCAGCGTACGCTCGCTCCAGGCGAAAGCTTTGAAGCGACAAACAAGGAGCTGACTCCTTATGAGGTCTATCCGAGCGGACTATATGATTTCGTTGAGTTTGCTGCGGATCAGGATGTCAGGGAACTCGGACGGGATCAAACGGCGGCGCTTGAGATTATTTCGTCAGGAAACCGCATCGCGCTAACGAATGCGAATTCCCAAGCCATTACGGTTGAAGGCGCTTATGACGCTTTCCAATTGACGAATCGTACGAACCCTGCTTTATTCGAGCGTACGCTTCAGCCGGGCAGCAGCTTTGAGGCTGCTTACACCGGTACAAAGGATGCCAATGTGAAAATGACAGGCGTCTATGATTTGGCGCTGTACGATGCAGCAGGCGAGATTAAAAGCTACTATCGCGAGCGGAACGCTTCTATTGGACAGGCTGTCGCTGTAAGCGAAAAAGCAGCCATTATGAACAGCGGCACCAGCAATATGGTTGCTTATGGGGCATATGATTTGTTCCAAATTAGCAATCGGGCGAATCCCGTTTCTTTTGTCCGTACGCTCTCCGGAGATGGGACGCTGGAAATTAAGCAAAAAACGAATAAAAGAATGAGCCTGTATTTAGATGGCACATATGATCATGCAGAATACGCAGCAGATGGCTCCGTTAACAGCTATGGGGCTGGGGCAACGCAGAAGGAGCAGATTATTGCGGTTGATGCGAAGTTTGTGCTGACCCCATCTGTTACGCATACGGTCACCGTTAGCGGTGCTTATGATGCTTTCGACATTACCCCGAGAATGATTCGGGCCGTGACGATTAAGTCGCTTGATCCAGGAGCTTCTTATTCGCTGCGCAATATTTCACCTGATTCTTTCAATCTGCGGATCATTGGAAAATATGACTATCAGATTTATGATTTATGGGGAAATATGCAGCGTTTCGGCAACGGCAGCTTATTGAACCCGCGTGTTATCGATTCAACAGAGCGGATGCTGATTACCAACGCGGATGTCGCTCCTATAACGGTTATGGCTCCAACCGACGCGATCAACGTAACCGACGGCGGCAATGCTAATGAGTTTGTGAAAGCTTTGGCAATAGGCGAAACGCTGGCAGTGAAAAATCAATCGAGCGGCGCGTCTACGATCAACCTTAGCGGCAAATATGATTACGCTTTGTATGATAGCGCAGGAGCACCTGTACGCTATTTGAGAGAGGCAACTAATACAGCTATAAGCGTACCGGCAGGTCATAAGCTAGTCATCACGAGCCGCATTGGTACTGGAACCGTTGTTACAGGTGGCGCTCTTGCTTTCCTTGTAACGGAGCAGGAAGAGCCAGCCCTGCGAATTGTTCCGGTTTCGTTCAAAAATACGGTCGAGCTGACAAATATCAGCCCGAAGGTTTGGTCCTTTACGAGCAGCGGCACAATGGACTGGGCTTCGTATAATAGCACGGGAACAGTGCTTGGTTACGCTTCTCGTGATACAGCAGCAACGCACGAGCTTGTTCCAGCTGAAAAGATGGTTGTAACGAGCCCTCTTAGTCAATCGTTAAGTATTTGGGGGCCTTATGAGTCTTTCAGCTATGTAGATCGTACTGATCCGGCACTTGAGCAGGAAACGCTGAAAGCTGATCAAACGGTTCAGGCTAAAAATCTGACCTCGTCAACTCAAACGTTAAAAGCCGGCGGCTCCTTTACGTATCGTAGCGGTTCGGGCAATGAGCAGCCAGGACAAAGTCCGCTAAATGTAAACGCGGGAGCAACGCTGCTGCTTACGAATACAAGCGGTGCGGAATATATCGTATTTGCACCATTTGGCGCCATTGATCTGAGCTTCCCTGGAGCAGATGGCACACCAATATCGGGCATCGGTGCAGCGGACAAAGTGAAGACGCTGGACCCGTCGGATTATGATCCACAGACGTTCCATGCGGACCCGATCGATACGGCAACGGGAGCGCAAATTATTAATCGCACCTTGCTTACGGCACATGGCGCGGTTCCGATTCCTTTTCAGGCTCAATATCATTCGTTGTTAACGGGTACTGGTGATCTGGGAGTCGGCTGGAGCCATAATTTTGAGATGAAGCTGGAGGCTGGCGCGAACAACGCAACCGTTTACTGGAATGCCTTCCGCTCAAATGTATTTAATAAAGCAGCGGACGGTAGCTATTCGTCAGTCGATAAAGCAACTAGATTGGATCATTTGACGAAAAATTCGGATGGTACCTATGTGCTTGAACGCAATGACGGTACATTGTATCGTTTCACAGCCGCAGGGCGTTTGACTGAAATTGAGGAGAAAAGCGGGCTGAAACTGGCATTTGGTTACGCAGCGGATGGTGCTTTATCGACAATCAGCGATCCATTGACAGGAGCGGCTTTGACAATCAGTTATGATGCAGCTGGCCGAGTGGCTGAGGTTGCTGATCCGGCAGCGCGTTCCGTCCAATTCTCTTATGATGCAGCCGGTCGCTTGAACGAAATAACCGATGCAGCAGGAAATGTGACGACGTACAGCTACGACAGCAGCAATCGGATTGTCAGCGCATCGAGCGAGGGCGTCCAGCTGTTCGAGAATATGTATGACGATGAAGGTCGCGTCATCAAGCAGCAGGATGCTGTTGCTGGACATGCTCCAACTACGTTTAGCTATGAAGAGAAGGACAAGCAGTTAGTTACGACGATTACCAATCGTAATGGTGATGTGCAGAAGCTAACGCATGATGCGCAGTACCAGCTGCTTCAAACGGAAGACAGCTTAGGGAATAAAATGACCTTTACGTATGATGCGCAGGGCAATCGCCTAACCGCGACTAATCCGCTAAATCAGACGATCAGCTATACCTATGATGACAGACGCAATCTGATTCGTTCAACCGATTATACGGGTGCGCAGGTCAATATGACCTATGACAATCACGATAATCTGTTAACCGCAACAGGCCCTGATGGCAATACGATTACGTATATGTACGATAATATGAACCGTTTGACATCCGTAACGGATACAGATGGACAAAAGACTACCTATGCGTATGATGCAGCTGGAATGTTATTGTCGGCTACTGATCCAAAAGGTGCACAAACCTCCTATACGTATAATGGAGGCCGACTGGTCAGCATGAACAATGCGGCGGGCGAGGTTACGACGTATGGTTATGACGCTGCCGGAAGAATGGCAAGCGTAACCGATGCGGCAGGAAATACAAGCCAGCTTGTGTACAATGCAGATGATCAGCTGTTAAGCGATACGAATGCGCTGGGACATGCGTACTCGTATGCTTATGACAAGCAAGGCTTCCTTGCGTCAGAGGTTGATGCGCGTGGCAACACGACACATTACACCTATGATAACAACGGCAATCTGACACAGGTTGTAAATGCACGGAATCAAGCTTCGCAGCTCATTTATGATGCGGAGGGCCGTTTGATTGAAGCTGTTAATCCGCTTGGCGACAGTGTGAAGATTGTCTACGATGCTGTCGGCAATGTGCTGACTCAGACGAATGCAGAAGGGGAAAGCGTTCGTTATGTGTATGATTCCCTCTATCGTCTTGTAGAAGCCTATAATGCGGACAATACCAAAGTCTACGAGGTTGTCTATGATGCGAAGGGTAATCCGGTCACGATTAAAGATGCGCTGAATCATTCGCAAACTTATGTGTACGATGAACTCAATCGTCTCGTTGAAACGATTGATCCGATGAATCGTTCTACTACATTTGCATATGACGATCTGAGTCGTTTGACGACCGTAAGCGATGCGCTTAAAGGCGAAGCAAGCCGCAGCTACGATTCATTAAGCCAAGTCATCGGTTACTCCGATCCGAATCAGAATGCGGCAACGTATACGTATGATTTGGCAGGAAGATTAATTGGCGAAACGAATGCAGCTGGCGAAACATCGACTTACACGTATAATGCTTTAGGCTTGCCGGATGTGGAGACGAATGGTCGCGGACTGACGACGTCCTATAACTATGACGCAGCGTCAAGACTTAGCAAGTTCGTTGATCAAGCTGGTGAAGTCAGCTATACGTATGATGCGAACGGCAATATAACCGCGGTAACGGATGGGCAAGGCAAAGCCTTAACGCGTGTATTTGATGAGCTGGACCGCGTCGTGCAATATACCGATGAATTCGGCAATGTCATCAAATACAGCTATGACGCAGCAGGCAATATGACGCTGCTCACCTATCCAGATAACAAAACCGTTACCTACACGTATGACCGTGCGGGGCGTATGACGAGCGTAACCGATTGGAATGGCCGTGTAACAGCTTACAGCTATGATGCCAATGGCCGTCTTGCATCAACGCTTCGACCTAATGGCACAACGGAAACCAGAACGTATGATGCGAAGGGGCAATTGCTGACGATCAACGACATTGGCTTGGATAGCAGCATAATTCTTTCGTATACGTATGGCTATGATGCGGTTGGCAATGTCATCAGCGAAAATGGCGGTCCAACCGTCACCGACAGTGTATACTTGAACGGATTAAGTGTAGGCGAGAACGTATACGGCAATGTGTCGGGCAGTGTATACGTACCAGGAGATGCTGCTGGCTTGCAGCCAGATTCAGCAGAGATGCAGCTTCCGCCTGGCATGAGCAACACGGAAATGACCTACACAGCGGACAATCGTCTGGCGACCTATAACGGTAATCCAGTCGTGTATGATCAGGATGGCAACATGATCACCGGTCCGCTTGCTGGCGGTGGCGGCATGCAAAGCTACAGCTATGATGCGCGCAACCGACTAACCGAAGCAGGCGGCGTCAGCTATGGCTACAATAGCGAAAATGTACGCACCTCCGTCACCGTAAACGGGGTAACGACTCGTTATGTTGTAAATCCGCAAGCTGTATTATCGCAGGTGCTGATGGAGACAGATGCGCAAGGCAATCCGACTGCGTATTATGTATACGGTCTCGGATTGATTGGCCGCGAGGCAGCGGATGGCAGCTATGCCACGTATCATTATGACCGTCGTGGAAGCACAGTCGCGCTGACGGATGACAACGGCGTGATCACCGATACGTATGAATACGGACCGTATGGTGAACAAATCCGTCATATGGGGACGATAGAGCAGCCATTCCAGTATAATGGACGAGATGGCGTTGCAACGGACGCAAACGGCTTGTACCATATGCGTGCGCGTTATTACAATCCAGAAATCAAACGCTTCATCAACCGTGATGTGCTGACAGGTTCGATAAGCGATTCGCAAACGCTGAACCGCTATGCGTATGTGAATGGCAACCCGATATCCTATGTCGATCCATTTGGCTTAAGCCGTGATGGTGACTCCGCATGGCTGCAAGGCGGAAGCTTCCTTGCTGATCTCGTGCCATGGGTAGGCACGGTGAAAGGCTTCCAGCAGGCATTTACAGGTAATAACTATATTACCGGTGAACATCTCTCGGCGGGAGACCGTTGGGGCGAAGGAATTGGAGCAACGCTGAGCATCATTCCGATTCCGGGTCTGAAGCATGCGGGTAAGTATGGTACGAAGGGTGTCATTTGGGCGGGTTCGAAGCTGAAGAATATTTTTGGTGAGGGTACGGTTAAAACGACGAAAAAACTCGTCTACGAATGTAACTGCTTTACAGCAGGAACCAAGGTTCTGACAGACGAAGGGGAGAAACCTATCGAGGAAATCGAGGTAGGGGATAAGGTTCTCTCAAAAGACGACGAAACCGGAGAAGTGGCATATAAAGAGGTCGTGGGGCTGTTCCAGAAACAGGCTGACGAAATCTATTACGTCCACATCGGGGATGAAATCATCGAGGTCACAGGCGAGCATCCATTCTGGCTTGATGGCAAGGGATGGACGTTTGTTAAAGACTTGAAAGTCGGCGACTTGCTTGTTTCGAGTGACGGCACTAAACTGGCGATAGACAAGATTGAAAAAGAGTCGCGCGAAGCAACGGTTTATAACTTTGAGGTCGAGGACTTTAATTCTTATTTTGTGTCGAATCTGGGGATTTGGGTTCATAACTGTTCGATTAATGGTAATCCTGTACCTACAAAATCTGGTGGGGGTAGTGATCCTAATAATTTCGTAAATGAACACGCGAAAAAACACATGTATGACCCTAGCAGACCTTCTACAAAGAATAAATCTCAATACGGTCAGGATGTTGATGTGAATGCATTGAGAACAGATACCATGATCAATCCAGACAAGGCTTATTCAAATTGGCCTAATCCGAACAATCCAAATTCAAATAGAATAACGAAATATTATAAAGAATTTGATGGGAATATTAGTACACCTGACACGCCGACAGGAAGTCACAGAGTCTTTGAAAATGTGGATAATCCGAAAAGTAGTTCTCATTTTCCATATGTCCCTAGAAACAAAGAATAGAAAGCAGGTACAAAAATGACAAAATTTCTTTACCATGCAGTATTGCCTGAAGACCATGATCATCATGTTTCAATTGAAGAAATCATGAAAGAAGGGATAAGCTTTTCAACACAATCTAATAACTGGTATGGGAATGGTGGTGAGGTGAAGCCGCTTATAACTGATAAGGTGAGACCACTTAAAGCTCCTATGTGGGCAAATTTTAAGAAGGCTTCAGGCGCAAATTTAGAACCACACGTTCCGAAATCATTTTACTTTCCTATCTTTACGGATAAAATCTTAGTTTTTGATGGAAATATTACAATGAATATTTATGATCAAGCATTCTATGAAGAAAATAAGTTTACATTTGAGGAAGCGTTAGATTTTGACACTGGTGAAACTTTGGAGTATTGGATTAAAAGATATTGGGATAGTATGATGACGCTTGAAGAGTATTTTTCAAAGAAGACTTATACAAAGCCAGAAGTGTTGGTCTTTGAATCCGTACCCAGAGAAATTATTCAGATATGTGAAAAATAAGACTCGATTGGTTTTGCATTTCTCAAATTTATGTGGGGCTACCCAGTACTGAATGAACCCATGATTTAGCCAATAACACATATAACCCAAGTAATAAGCCACAATGCGAGCTAGCCGCTCGTTCTTGTGGTCTTTTTTTAGCGGCACCGCTAATCAAAAAAGTTACCGTTTAGATAGGATATTAAGAATATGACGTAAAAGGCTTCCAGCAGGCATTAACGGGTAACAACTATATTACCGGCGAACATCTCTCGGCGGGAGACCGTTGGGGCGAAGGAATTGGAGCAACGCTGAGCATCATTCCGATTCCGGGTCTGAAGCATGCGGGTAAGTATGGTACGAAGGGTGTCATTTGGGCGGGTTCGAAGCTGAAGAATATTTTTGGTGAGGGTACGGTTAAAACGACGAAAAAACTCGTCTACGAATGTAACTGCTTTACAGCAGGAACCAAGGTTCTGACAGACGAAGGGGAGAAACCTATCGAGGAAATCGAGGTAGGGGATAAGGTTCTCTCAAAAGACGACGAAACCGGAGAAGTGGCATATAAAGAGGTCGTGGGGCTGTTCCAGAAACAGGCTGACGAAATCTATTACGTCCACATCGGGGATGAAATCATCGAGGTCACAGGCGAGCATCCATTCTGGCTTGATGGCAAGGGATGGACGTTTGTTAAAGACTTGAAAGTCGGCGACTTGCTTGTTTCGAGTGACGGCACTAAACTGGCGATAGACAAGATTGAAAAAGAGTCGCGCGAAGCAACGGTTTATAACTTTGAGGTCGAGGACTTTAATTCTTATTTTGTGTCTAACCTTGGGATTTGGGTTCATAATTGTGAAGTTAATTGGTCGGCAGGTAATTTCGTTTCTGGAAAGCTTGATAAACATTTCCAAAAACATGTTGTTAAGAAACAAGAATGGGCTGACTTAGGCTTTTCACTTACAAAAGAAGGGTACTTGAATAGAGCCAAAAATTTATTAAATAGCAATATTGGTGGAGATATACACGGATTCACATCGAAAAATGGCTATGTTTTTCGATATAATTCAAAAACGAACGAGTTTGCTACAGCAAAACCTGACGGAACTATTGAAACTTTATTTAGACCAGATGATGGGATGAGTTACTGGAAAGATCAAGTTACAACATACGGAGGAAACTAAGTATGACAGAAAAATATTCATGTCCTTGTTGTAAATACTTAACATTGTCAGAAGAACCGCCGGGAACTTTTGAAATATGTCCTGTTTGTTATTGGGAAGATGATAATTTACAGTATGCCGAACCGGATCGAGTAGGTGGGGCTAACTCCATATGTTTGAGAGAAGCAAAGAGTAATTTTAAGGATTATGGTGCAATATCCCTTGAATTTTTGGATGCAGTAAGATTACCTTTGGAAGAGGAGAAAACAGGAATTTAGTATGACTTTTACAAGAGCCTTGGGGGCGGCAATCCTCAAGGTCTTTCTTTTAACCCCCACCCAGTGCCGGATGAATCGGGCGGCACAGCCATAGAACCTAGTTCCTTTCATAAACAAAATGAAGACCGCCTTTCCAGGGCGGTCTTCATTCATTTTCAGTATCTATTAAACCAATGATTTTACGAATATCTTCAATTTCTAAAGCCCCGGCAATCCTCTCAATATGGCCAAAGTTTATATTCTGCTTTTTACAGTTGGACAATTCACTAAGCGCGGCATGACGAATGTCTGTTAATCTATATAAGTTGAACGAAAGAAACTAGCAATCAAAGCCGAACACATAGGCGATCAATGATTACATGAGGATGCTTCATAATTTCTTCCATGAATTACCTGACACGCAGTCGAATTTGAGCAACGGTGGAATAAAACACATTGTTGATCACACTGGATTTAAGCCATTGCCAGAGTCCTTCCACAATGTTCAACTGAGGACTGTAAGGTGGCAGAAACACCAGTTCAAGCCGATCTTTCTGTTCGTCCAGAAAAGGTAGTAGCAGCTTCGCATGATGAATTCGGGCGTTGTCTAATACGATGACGATGTTCCCCGCAGGGTAGGCCGTGAGGACCTTTTGAAGAAATGTCAAAAAGGTTTCAGCGGTATAGAGTTCGTCTTCTTGCCAAACGATTCGTCCCGTTTCATAGTCAAGCGTCGCGAGTAGTTTGACCCCGCGATGTTTACCTGTAGTTGGTATGATTCGTTGTTTTCCGCGAAGAAACCAGGTTTTCTGAATCGCTTGATAATCCCGAATCATAGATTCATCCTCGAACAGCAGGTGATCAATCTCGTCGTTCAGTACCTTTTTTTCAAGTCAGGAAAGGTCGTTTCGGCAAATTGGCGTTGCTTTTCGGGATCTGCCGCCGCGAGCGTGTAGGTTGGTTTTGTATAGCTAAGTCCTAATCGTTCCATGACCTTGGAAATGCCTCGAAGCGAGTAGCGGTGACCCCATTCTCGTTCCACATACGCAGAAATGAGCTCAAGCGTCCAATTATGCTTGGCCGTAAAGCCGACCTCATCGGGAACCGAATAGGCGATGGTTTGTATCAATTGTTCTTGCTGTTCCTTCGTTAACCGAGTAGGTGCGCCAGATGAGTGCTTGAGCTGCAAGGCTGCCAATCCACCATTTTCATAGGTATGAATGTAACTGCTCACCGTCATTCGGTTTCGATTTAGAATGTCAGCGATCACCGACATCGAAGTACCCTTTAAGTGCAAATAAATGGCTTGGTAGCGTTCATACATGCGACGCTCTTTGGCTTGTTTCATGGCTATTGTTACTTTTTCCAGTTCGGTATGCTTCTCCATGGCAGTCCCCACTTGTCCGTTTATTGATCTGTTTCTTATTCGACAAATGGTTCATTTTTCCTTGCTAGGGTTTGCTAAGAACTTTGATTCAACTTATATAGACAACTTGTGAAGGCTGATATTATGTTCTTGTAACAAGTCCGTTATTTTCAACACGATCTTCTTAGTCAATGCATATCCCTGCTTTACACACGTTTATTACGCAAAAGCGTATCGTGTAAACTCTTGTCAACTGGTACGTAAATTCGTGACATAAAGAAGTGAGTGTTTGGATGTCAGTGAATGATGAAGTGTGATACGATCAAAAAGTTTATCCAGCATTTTGAATCATTCGATATGGAAGGAGATGCTTTGTGACCCTAAGAAAACTGATGATGACCTTGCTGGCCATCATCATCGTATTAGAACTAGCTTATTACATGCTCTATTTGCAAGCGCCGGCTGAACCTAAACTGACAATGGAAGTGCTGAACAACGAGGCAAAAATGCAACAAATCTTTTGAAAGGGAACTGGACGATTGGCAAAACGGCGATGAACGGCGAACCCGTTTCAAATTCGTTATGGGGGCAACCGTTATTAGCGGTTTCATTTTGGCGATGCTTATGCCTAATCGAAAGCTATAATTTTAAGTTTTGGAGTGTGCCTTACATGTCGAATCTACAACCATGCCCGGAATGTAATCATTCCGTTGCCCCATCTGCAACAAACTGTCCGAATTGTGGAGCCAATCTGGAAGAAGAACCAGGAATTAGTTTTCATATTGTGAGGGTCATCATTACCCTTGCTGTTATCCTTGTACTTGGTCGAGTCCTTATGTATCTGAATCGCTGCGATGAAGCCGTTTTAACTGAACCATACCCATTGGAGGAAAGAACATGGCAAAATGTCCAAGTTGCAATCAAAATCCTGACCATATAAGTCCGTTACTGTTAATCAATGCACATCATGTGGCAAGAAATAGTGCTTTCATTGCGAGAGATATGGAACCGACAAATGTCCCGGTTGTGGGAGTGGTGTTCCTTATAGTGGGAATTAAAAAAGATGTAGATTTATCCGATGGTCATGCCCTTATTTATTAGTCACTGAAAAATAGCAAGGAATAAAGGCTGTTTCCGGAAATCAAGCGGAAGCAGCTTTTTTTCCAATTGTTCAATGGATAGTGATGGGTGTGGCAAACGATATACTTAGAGAAATTTTGAAATTCATAGTTATTAGGCATGTAACTGACAAATCGGAGCAGGTTTCATCGGTTGTGCCACGTATCATTATGACCGTCGTGGAAGCACAGTCGCTCTAACGGATAACAACGGCGTGATAACAGATACGTATGAATACGGACCGTATGGTGAACAAATCTGTCATATGGGTACGATCCAGCAGCCGTTCCAGTATAATGGACGAGATGGCGTTGCAACGGACGCAAACGGCTTGTACCATATGCGTGCGCGTTATTACAATCCAGAAATCAAACGTTTTATCAACCGTGATGTGCTGACAGGCTCGATCAGCGATTCGCAAACGCTGAACCGTTACGCTTACGTAAATGGCAACCCAATATCCTATGTCGATCCGTTCGGCTTAAGCCGTGATGGTGACTCCGCATGGCTGCAGGGCGGAAGCTTCCTTGCCGATCTGGTGCCATGGGTAGGCACGGTGAAAGGCTTCCAGCAGGCATTTACAGGTAATAACTATATTACCGGCGAACATCTCTCGGCGGGGGACCGTTGGGGAGAGGGAATTGGGGCAACACTGAGCATTATTCCGATTCCGGGTCTGAAACATGCTGGTAAATATGGTACCAAGGGTGTCATTTGGGCGGGTTCGAAGCTTTTTGGTTCAGGTAAGACGAACCTTGCCAAAATATTGATCCTTGGAGAAGTGATTTTGGTCTACCAAGTGAAGGTTTTGGGCAATTAATTAGAGATTTACCTAAGTGGGACCCGATGCGAATAAAGTTTGCACGAATGTTAAAGGAAGTAAGAGCATCAGGGGGGACTATAAGAAAAGCTGATATGGGAGGAACATATGCGGTGTTTGGTGGTCATTCTATTGAAAGTGGAGTATGGTTCCGCTGGAATCCTCAGAAACTTAGGACGGTTGATATGCTTGAGGAAGTAAACCATTGGCAACAATATAAGAATGGTCTGCAAAGTGCAGGATATTCTCCAGAGGCATTAGAATTAATGGCTAAAAGAGCAATAATAAATAATTATAATTTAGATATCGGATTGAAAAAGGAATTGTTACACGATATACAAAGAGTACTAAATGGGGAATATATACAGTAAATAGGAGTGGAGAAATGTCATTTATATTATTAGAGCGTGAGAGAAAACCAATAAAATTAAGAGGGCAAAAAGTGGTACCCTCCACTATATCGGCCTTAAGTAAAAATTTATTATTAGAGGGGGAGTATGTAGGAGTAAAAAGTGGAAAAAAAGTAACAGTTATTAATATCGGAGGCAGCGGACTTATCGCTGCTCCTGAACTAAGAGATGCATACAGCATAAGCAACATAATTCCGGCTACTTTAAGCGAAGATGCAGTTCAACTTGAATGTGATGAGATTTTTGTAATTTATAAAAATATTCTAGATGTAAAGAGATACATTTTTGAAGGAATTAGCACGAAGGAATTCTGGGAAGATGTGTTCAATTCATTCTGGGTACCTAGCGATTATTATATTGGGAATAAAAGACTTGGAACTGGATGGATAAGGATTTCTACAAGAGAAATAATACTTATAAATGGTTCGATCCCAAAAAATGAGAATTTACAGATTATCTCAATGAAATCAATTTTTAACTCAAAAAGTAATTTGATTTTGGAAAATATATCTGAAATCGGTTTTGAAACTATCAAATAGGATTATTTAAGAGGAGGTATAGGATTAGATGGGGGCACAGAGGCAAAGAATATGTCCATTTTAAGCAAGTTTGAAAAAGGATGCTTTGGAGTTGAGGATATAGTTGATAAATTCCAAGTTTAAACAATGGTTGCAACTGGCGGCGATTGTTAAAGAGACATATCCTAATGTTCCTAAATTCAAATGTCCAAGCTGTAGTAGTGGAAATATCAATTTTGAATATATCGGAGATGCCATTAGGAGGAAGGGCTATTTTTTAATATGGTGTAATGAATGTTTAGAAGGTATACTCATTTCAAGAATTGAAATTCCTGAGAAAGCTACAGTGATCCCATTTGGAGCAACGCCTGATCAAACATCACATATACCTAATTATACAAAAGTTTTGCCTTAAAATTTATGTAGCTAAGTCCCTTTTAGTAGACACTGAATAAGAGCCTAAACTAAAGCTGTTTCCGGTACTCAAACGGAAACGGTTTTTTCATTCCCAATCATTTTAAAGCCTGATGACCGTCGTGGAAGCAGAGTCGCTCTAACGGATGACAACGGATACGTATGAATACGGGCCGTATAGTGAACAAATCCGTCATATGGGGACGACAGAGCAGCCGTTCCAATATAATGGACGGGATGGCGTTGCAACGGACGCAAACGGCTTGTACCATATGCGTGCGCGTTATTACAATCCAGAAATCAAACGTTTCATCAACTTGGATGTATTGACAGGTTCGATCATCGATTCGCAAACGCTGAACCGCTATGCGTATGTGAATGGCAACCCGATATCCTATGTCGATCCGTTTGGCTTAAGCCGTGATGGTGACTCTGCATGGCTGCAAGGCGGAAGCTTCCTTGCTGATCTCGTGCCATGGGTAGGCACGGTGAAAGGCTTCAAGCAGGCATTTACGGGTAACAACTATATTACCGGCGAACATCTCTCGGCGGGAGATCGTTGGGGAGAAGGAATCGGAGCAACGCTGAGCATTATTCCGATTCCGGGTCTGAAGCATGCTGGTAAATATGGTACCAAGGGTGTCATTTGGGCGGGTTCGAAGCTGAAGAATATTTTTGGTGAAGATACAGTTAAAACGACGAAAAAACTCGTCTACGAATGTAACTGCTTTACAGCAGGAACCAAGGTTCTCACAGACGAAGGGGAGAAACCTATCGAGGAAATCGAGGTAGGGGATAAGGTTCTCTCAAAAGATGACGAAACCGGAGAAGTGGCCTATAAAGAGGTTGTAGGGCTGTTCCAGAAACAGGCTGAAGAAATCTATTACGTCCACATCGGGGATGAAATCATCGAGGTCACAGGCGAGCATCCATTCTGGCTTGATGGCAAGGGTTGGACGTTTGTTAAAGACTTGAAAGTCGGCGACTTGCTTGTTTCGAGTGACGGCACTAAACTGGCAATAGACAAGATTGAAAAAGAGTCGCGTGAGGCAACGGTTTATAACTTTGAGGTTGAGGACTTTAATTCTTATTTTGTTTCGAATCTGGGGATTTGGGTTCATAATTGTGAAATTAGTAGGACTTTTGTTGATGATATGGATGCATCAGAAGCGGCTAGATATCAAAGGTATTGGGAGCAGGATATAAATCCAGTGTATAAGGGAGCACCAAACACAAGAGAAAGAACATATACTGTGCCTAGCACGCGGAGCATTACAGACCAAAAACTAAGTAATACAGGCGAGTTATACAAGAGAGAAACGATTTATGATCAGTTTGGAAGAAGGATTGGTAATAACGACTATACAAACCATGGGAAACCACATCACCATGCAAGTCCTCACCATCATCCAAACCCATGGAAAAATCCTACACAACACGGTCCTAATATTCCGGGTCTTCATCCTGATACTCCGAGGTGGTAGTATGATACCAATTGCTCACTATCTTTTTGCAATATCTTTTAGTGGTTATTACAAGAAGCAGGATTGGCAAAACTGGGCTGACCAACGAATTTTAAGAAATACGCCAGTAGAAGATTGGTTAATTAATATTTCATTTGCAAATAGTATCGGAATGTTAAGCAACGCACTTAGTGATCTATTAATTTTAGAGAGGTACAAGATGGAAAACAGGACTCCTTCTAGTGATGCAATAATTGGGTATTTTTATCTAATGTATCTAGACGGCAAGTTATCGTTTCAAGATTTATTGTTGAAGTCTGGTGATGAGGCAGATGGTGGGGAAGGTGCATCTGTTGAATGTGAAGAGTTTTATGCAATTATTAATGCTTTAGAAAGGGATAAAATACTTTTGGAGGACACTGATTTTCAAAAAAAAATATCCCGTTTATACGAACCATTTAGAAAAATGGCTATGCTCCAAATAAAAGAATTAGAAAATTATTGACAACACATCAACCTTGATTGACTTCATGTCTTTCAAGGTTTCTTTTTCGTGTAGAACTCATGATGATGAGGGAGTGTGAACTCGTTTATGATGCAGTCGGCAATGTGCTGACTCAGACGAATGCAGAAGGAGAAAGTGTTCGTTATGTGTATGATTCCCTCTATCGTCTTGTAGAAGCCTATAATGCGGACAATACCAAGGTCTACGAGGTTGTCTATGATGCGAAGGGTAACCCGGTCACGATTAAGGATGCGCTGAATCATTCGCAAACTTATGTGTACGATGAACTCAATCGCCTTGTTGAAACGATTGATCCGATGAATCGTTCTACTACTTTCGCGTATGACGACCTGAGTCGTTTGACGACCGTAAGCGATGCGCTTAAAGGTGAAGCAAGTCGCAGCTACGATTCATTAAGCCAAGTCATCGGTTACTCCGATCCGAATCAGAATGCGGCAGCGTATACGTATGATTTGGCAGGAAGATTAATTGGCGAAACGAATGCAGCTGGCGAAACATCGACTTACACGTATAATGCTTTAGGCTTGCCGGATGTGGAGACCAATGGTCGCGGACTTTCGACGACCTATAACTATGACGCAGCATCAAGACTTAGCAAGTTCGTTGATCAGGCTGGTGAAGTCAGCTATACGTATGATGCGAACGGCAATATAACCGCGGTAACGGATGGGCAAGGCAAAGCCTTAACGCGTGTATTTGATGAGCTGGACCGTGTCGTGCAATATACGGATGAGTTTGGCAATGTCATCCAATACAGCTATGACGCAGCAGGCAATATGACGCTGCTCACCTATCCAGATAACAAAACCGTTACCTACACGTATGACCGTGCGGGGCGCATGACGAGCGTCACCGATTGGAACGGCCGCGTAACAGCTTACAGCTATGATTCCAATGGCCGTCTTGCATCAACGCTTCGACCTAATGGCACAACGGAAACCAGAACGTACGATGCGAAGGGTCAATTGTTGACGATTAACGACATTGG
This sequence comes from Paenibacillus liaoningensis, assembly GCF_059609455.1. Taxonomy (NCBI): domain Bacteria; kingdom Bacillati; phylum Bacillota; class Bacilli; order Caryophanales; family Paenibacillaceae; genus Paenibacillus; species Paenibacillus liaoningensis. The sequence continues at coordinate 213,619 of NZ_JCAALU010000002.1, read as the reverse complement.
CTTGGACAGCAGCATTATTCTTTCGTATACGTATGGCTATGATGCGGTGGGTAATGTCATCAGCGAAAATGGCGGTCCAACCGTCACTGACAGTGTATATTTGGACGGATTAAGTGTAGGCGAGAACGTATACGGCAATGTGTTGGGCAGTGTATACGTACCGGGGGATGCTGCTGGCTTGCAGCCGGATCCAGCAGAGATGCAGCTTCCGCCGGGCATGAGCAACACGGAAATGACGTACACGGCAGACAATCGTCTGGCGACCTATAACGGGAGCGCAGTCGTGTATGATCAGGATGGCAACATGATCACCGGTCCGCTTGCTGGCAGCATGCAAAGCTACAGCTACGATTCGCGCAACCGACTAATGGAAGCAGGCGGCATCAGCTATGGCTACAATAGCGAAAACGTACGTACCTCCGTCACCGTAAACGGGGTAACGACTCGTTATGTCGTAAATCCGCAAGCCGTATTATCCCAGGTGCTGATGGAGACAGATGGGCAAGGCAATCCGACGGCGTATTATGTGTACGGTCTCGGATTGATTGGCCGCGAGGCAGCGGATGGAAGCTATGCGACGTATCATTATGACCGTCGTGGAAGCACAGTCGCTCTGACGGATGACAACGGCGTGATAACGGATACGTATGAATACGGACCGTATGGTGAACAAATCCGTCATATGGGGACGATCCAGCAGCCGTTCCAGTATAATGGACGGGATGGCGTTGCCACGGATGCAAACGGCTTGTACCATATGCGTGCGCGTTATTACAATCCAGAAATCAAACGTTTCATTAACCGGGATGTGCTGACAGGTTCAATCAGCGATTCGCAAACGCTGAACCGTTACGCGTATGTGAATGGCAATCCGATATCCTATGTCGATCCATTTGGCTTAAGCCGTGATGGAGACTCTGCATGGCTGCAGGGCGGAAGCTTCCTTGCTGATCTTGTGCCATGGGTAGGCACGGTGAAAGGCTTCCAGCAGGCATTTACGGGTAACAACTATATTACCGGCGAACATCTCTCGGCGGGAGATCGTTGGGGCGAAGGAATTGGAGCAACGCTGAGCATTATTCCGATTCCGGGTCTGAAGCATGCGGGTAAGTATGGTACCAAGGGTGTCATTTGGGCGGGCTCGAAGCTGAAGAATATTTTTGGTGAAGGTACGGTTAATACAACCAAAAAAATGATTAACGCATGTAATTGCTTTACAGCGGGAACCAAGGTTCTCACAGACGAAGGGGAGAAGAATATCGAAGACATTGAAGTCGGAGATAAGGTTCTTTCTAGGAATGAGGAGACTGGAGAACAGACATATAAAGAGGTAACGGCTACGTTCAATCACGAAACAGATGAGATTTATCAGATCCATGTAGGTGACCAAGTGATTGAATCGACCTTTAACCATCCGTTCTATGTAGAAGGTAAAGGGTGGACGTTCGTCAAAGACTTAAAAGTTGGAGACTTGCTTGTTCAGAGCGATGGAAATACACTCAAGATAGAAAGCATTGAATTGGAACATAGGCAGGCTACTGTTTACAACATGACGGTGGATGAGTTCCATACCTACTTTGTTAGTGATCTTGGGATTTGGGTGCATAATACTGGTTGTGACCTACCACCTGTATTAAACTCGCAAATGATAGATTTCGCAGTTAGTAATACAAGTAGGCTTCAACATGCATACAAGCACGGAAAAGATTTTGGGTGGACAAGCAATTGGAATAAACAGGTGGGACAGCAATTTGGAAACTATGTCAGCGGTCTATTATCAAACTCAACCAAATCATTTGATAATATGCTTGGTCAAGATGCAGTTAAAGGTTATTTTAGTGTTGATTCAAACGGTTATAACATGGCAGTTTACATTTATAAAAATGGGCCAAATGCCGGACAAGTTGCTACTGTAGTAAAATTAGGCGATCAACAAATGATAAAATTTGGATTGAATTGAGGTGGACTATGAATTTAGGTAGTGGTGAGTATTTAATGATTAGCACATCGCTAAGAAGCCCATATAAGGTTGATGGGATAATAACATTTCTAACGGAAATAACGATGAATTACTCTGTAAAGTATAAAGAAATGACTTTGTTGAAAATAGCTCCTGATTTAGTGAATTATGAAGTGGTTTGGGAAGGGGTAGAAGATACTACAGTAGATTTTTCATTCGATTTATTAAATGATTACGTTTTTTCATCTCTTGATTTGTTGTTTGAGAATCTAATTCCTGCTAGGATAAATGTTATGTTCTTGGATGGAAAATCATATGAAGTTTCGATATCGTTTAATTTTACTGAACTATTGGAAGAAGAAAAAGATGAGAAGTTAAAAAAGGAAAGATGTGACTTCATTGAGAAAATTGCTTTAATTTTATTTAGATGCCTAGGTCCGATATATGGGGTTTTAGGAGTTGAGAGAAGTGTCTCTTCGCTAAATGATATTTCAGAGGGTTTATTTACACTACCTAGTGACAAGGTATTTTTTAATAATTCTCGCATTCTAAATAAAGAAAGACTTTATGAAATAATCAACGGTTCAAATTATATCCAGGAAATAGAGAATTTAGGTGTATATTTTAGAATGTCAGATGTAGATGATTTTTACTTTGTTGAAAGCGAAGAACTTCGTATTAAATTGGCTAATCTTATTAAACTGAATTAATTATTACTGACAAGACCTTGAGGGGAACATCTCCTTCGAGGTCTTTTTTTAACCCACCCGGTATCTAATGAATCGGGAGGCTGAGTCTAAACGAACGTAATCCTCATCTGCCCCGTATAATATTCCTTTACTATGGGGGGAGTGAAAAATTAAATCTTGTTTTTCTCCGCAACTACCTGTACATATGAAACGATTTTTTAGGGTGTAAGGACAACCTGGTAACGTGTCATTAACCGGGATGTGCTGACAGGTTCGATCAGCGATTCGCAAACGCTGAACCGTTACGCGTATGTGAATGGCAACCCAATATCCTATGTCGATCCATTTGGCTTAAGTCGTGATGGTGACTCTGCATGGCTGCAAGGAGGTAGCTTCCTAGCCGATCTCGTGCCATGGGTAGGCACGGTGAAAGGCTTCCAGCAGGCATTTACAGGTAACAACTATATTACCGGTGAACATCTATCGTCGGGAGATCGTTGGGGAGAAGGAATTGGAGCAACGCTCAGCATTATTCCGATTCCGGGTCTAAAGCATGCGGGTAAGTATGGCACCAAGGGTGTCATTTGGGCGGGCTCGAAGCTGAAGAATATTTTTGGTGAGGGTACGGTTAAAACAACGAAAAAACTCGTCTACGAATGTAACTGCTTTACAGCAGGAACCAAGGTTCTCACCGACGAAGGGGAGAAACCTATCGAGGAAATCGAGGTAGGGGATAAGGTTCTCTCTAAGGATGACGAGACCGGAGAAGTGGCCTATAAAGAGGTTGTGGGGCTGTTCCAGAAACAGGCTGACGAAATCTATTATGTCCACATCGGGGATGAAATTATCGAGGCCACAGGAGAGCATCCATTCTGGCTTGATGGCAAGGGATGGACGTTTGTTAAAGACCTGAAAGTCGGCGACTTGCTTGTTTCGAGTGACGGCACTAAACTGGCAATAGACAAGATCGAGAAAGAGTCGCGTGATGCAACGGTTTATAACTTTGAGGTTGAGGACTTTAATTCATATTTTGTATCGAATCTGGGGATTTGGGTTCATAATTGTGAGATTCCAAGGATGGGTGGAGCTGATGACTTTGCTAATGAGCCTTTTTTACCTGATGAGTATTATAAAAATAATTATGCTCCAACGCAAGGGGCTCCGGGGACTAGAATTGATTTTAGCCGCTTAGGTTCTAGTGGACAGATTGAGAATTCTAGAGTCATTTATGACCAAGCAGGGAAACAAAAGTATAGAATTGATTATAGTGATCATGGTAACTCTGCTCACCACACAAATCCACATATGCACGAGTACATCTATCAAGATGCAGGGAGAAATGCTAAGGAACTTAAATATTTTGTAGAAAAATCAACAGAGAGATTAAGATTGGGGAAAATTAATAAATCAACAAATAAAATAGAATTTATTGACTAACAAGGAGGGATGCTATTTGCAATATATTAATAATTACAGTATAGTTACTGAAAAGTTGAATGCTCTTGGTTCTTGGATGTATGAGGAAATAATTGCGGTTAACTATGATATTGACATTGATTATGAAGATAATCATATTACGACACTTGATTTGTTTTTCTTTCTATCGGTTATAGAAACGAAACAACGTTTCAGATTGAAAGTTAGGTATCATAATGTTTCCGAACTTTCATTAAGAAAAGTCACAAATATATATTTAACAGACAGTTTGATAATACATGATAAAAAAGAACAAGGTTGGGATAGTAATCAAAGATATCATGTTCATGATGATAGCGGATATGGAGAAAACGATGGGTATAACTTCATCAATTTTCACTGTAGTTCCATTGAAGCTATTTCATTGGAAGAGTTCTAATTTGACTAATCTCTCGGAGGTCTTTTTGGATGGGGCTACCCAGTGCCGAATGAACGCATCATTCAACCAATAACACAGCTAACACAGCTAACACAGCTAACACATCTAACCCATGTAATACACGCATAAAGATTTCTTGAAATTGTTGTGAGCACATCAATACTTTACTTTTTTAACCTTAATAACGCTATACCCTATACCGATACATCAAACAGGTCGAACATGGTGAGATACTACCATGATTGACCTGTTTTTTGTTAACTTCGTTTTCTAATAGGATATTCAAAATGCTACACAATTGTAGAATAAGCCGCCCCGATAGGGAGGATGAAAAGGCAAAGCATCTTTTGAGATAGATAGCCTGACCATTAATATTGTTAGGACTTATCTGCAAATTGTCCACAACGAATGGGCTACTTGCCGCGATAGTTATTGTGAACGAACAATTTGGTGACGACCAGTTGACATAAACAGGTGACGTATGCGTACGAAAATCAGGGCCGTCTCCTATCCGTAATTGATACGGAGGGACAAAAAACCGTCTATGCGTATGATGCAGCTGGAATGCTATTGCTCTTTAACCATCCGTTCTATGTAGAAGGTAAAGGGTGGACGTTTGTCAAAGACTTAAAAGTTGGAGACTTGCTTGTTCAGAGCGATGGCAATACACTCAAGATAGATCGCATTGTATTGGAACATAGGCAGGCTACTGTTTTCAATATGACGGTGGATGAGTTCCATACCTATTTTGTTAGTGATTTTGGGATATGGGTGCATAATACTGGTGGCGGAACTTGCGAATTTGTTAAAACTGCTAGCTACACACTTATAGATGGAATGAAAATGAAAACTAATGATGTGTTATCAGCAGCTGAAGAGTTTTTAGAAAAAGGTTATAAAGATTTGGGGAATGGACGTCTTATGTCCGAAGATGGTATACGTGTTGTTAGAATGGGGGATACAGATATTCTAGGCAAACATGGTGGAGGGCCGCATATGAACTTTGAAACCCTTGCTCTTAATCCTAGTAAGCCACGGAAAATGATGGTTGTTCAAAATCTGCATATTTATCTGGAGGAATAATGTGAATATTGAAATTAACATACCAAATTATCGGAAAGAAGAAGGTATAAAGTTTGTTTGGGACGACAACTTTACAATCGAGTCTTCAATTGAAGGTAGCATTATTACCATTAAAGCGAATGAAGCAGGTCTACGATCCTTAGCTAGGCAGTTACTAACCCTTGCACAACCAGAAGTTCCGTCAGGAAATCATATGCATTACGATGATCTTAATTCTCTGGAAGACGGTTCTTGTGAGTTAATAATTGAAAAAATTTAATGATGAAAGGGCTCGATTGTTAACTTGTACTCATAGATTGGATTTTAGAAAAAGTATCTAGGCTAAGGTGTCCTTATAGTGGGAATTAAAAAAGATGTAGATTTATCCGATGGTCATGCCCTTATTTATTAGTCACTGAAAAATAGCAAGGACTAAGGCTGTTTCCGGAAATCAAGCGGATGTAGCTTTTTTCCAATTGTTCAATGGCTAGTGATGGATGCGGCAAACATGCAAGGCGGAAGCTGCCTAGCTGATCTCGTGCCATGGGTAAGCACGGTGAAAGGCTTCCAGCAGGCATTTACGGGTAACAATTATATTACTGGCGAACATCTCTCGGCGGGAGATCGTTGGGGCGAAGGAATCGGAGCAACATTGAGCATTATTCCGATTCCGGGTCTGAAGCATGCGGGTAAGTATGGTACCAAGGGTGTCATTTTGGCGGGTTCGAAGCTGAAGAATATTTTTGGTGAAGCGGATGAACTAGTTACAGTATATCGGGGACAGATAACTATTTAGAGAATTTAATATATGATGAAACAGGACATTTATTAAGTGACGCCACCCGAATAGCATATAGTGAAACTGGTAGTTTAGATAATGCATACAAAGCTTCCAAAGCTATACATGATGAATGGCTCAAAATATGGTACAACAATATGAATGATTATATTCAAGCTCATGGTGCATTCGGCACAGATTTGCCAAAAGCCTTTAAAATGGATAGGACATTGATGTCTGTCACTACTGATGAGAAGATTGCCAAGTATTTTGCAAATGATGGAAAAGTATACGAGGCTAAATCCCGAAATCCCAGTTACTACCTCAAACAATACCGGGGTCTACAGAAAATGAGTTCTTAAATAAATTTGGTATAGGAGGTATTATTCCAAAGTGAACCTTAATAATGAGTTAATTGCTCAGCAACAGATTGATAATCAACTAATATATATTTTAGATACAAAAGCTTTTAAACTTCTGGTAAACAATTCTGTTATTGAGGGGCAGAGGATTGGTGCATTAGACATGGTTTTTAACATGATGAATTTCGTACAAAAATATAGCTTGTTTTCTCTTGCATTTTATCCATTAGGGGATCAGAACAAGTGGATGTTTTGTTTATTACTCAATATGAATATCAAACTACAAAGGGTTCAAATTGAGAATGTGCAGTGCCAAGAGTGTAATTGGTTCGGAGTTATTGCGAACCCGACAATTCCAGAGTTGTATTATGGTTGTCCGGATAGATGGGAGGCATTGGATGAGGCTCATAAAACACCAAGAGTTAATTGCCCTAACTGTAGCAGCTCATTACCAAGACATTCAATATGGGCAAGTAGCTGATGATGAATTTTTTGGAGCGTTTACAAGGACATAGAAGTTTGTATTCTTTTTCGTTTGGAACTATGTATCTTTGGGAGCAAATATTACTGGATGGGATGGTAACTATATCATGCAAATAAAATTACCAAATACTTCTCAACTGCCAAAGGATTTTAAATATCCGGATGCTTTTTTAATGACAGTTAGACTTAATTTAGTGGATTTTGATATATGGAATGTAATGAATGAGGATCAAGTTCTTCAAAGATTGAAGGGAGTGCAAGAGAGATATCCAAATAGATTATTAATCCCCTTCGCCCGGAGGATTGATAATGATGATATTGCTTGTTTTGAAGTAGGAAAAACTGAAGAAGTACAGATTGTTCATGATTTTTCATCCCCTGGTTACGAACAGCGCAAGTCATATATTACATTTTGGGATTGGTTTAAAGATGCAATAGATGAAATGATTGATTTTGAATAACAAAGCAGAATGATCTATAAACGATATTAACTGAAGAAAATGAATATATAATTAACGGATTTTATAACGGTTGGAGTGGATTCTTAATGGTCACTTGGACAACAGTTTATAAGGAAGCAGATATTGAAAATGTTAAGATTGTTGAGGAGAGACTTGCTATACATTTTCCTCAAGACTATCTGAATTATACAATCAAATATCAAGGTGGCTATCCATCTCCTTCAAATATTATGGTGGATGGAAGAGGTAGTATACAATTTATTTGCTTATTGACGTTCTTGGTATTTGATGAATTCGATATTCTTGAGAAATATAATTCAGTGAAAAAACATATTCCATATGGCTTAGTACCATTCGGGCTAGGGGAGGACGAACACCTTTTTTGCTTCGATTATCGGGCAGGCAGTATACCTTCGGTATCTTTATGTAAGTCTGATTCAGATAGTGGAATAGAAGAAGTACATGTTTGTAATTCATTTAGTGAGTTGATCTGCAAATTCTATTAGTTCTCTGCCCTAAGGAGGCAGTCCCCTCAGTATCTTTGAGAGACAGAAGAGCAAGGGAGTGGATGGATGGCTCGCTTGAATTTGCATTAAATCATGAGTAAAGGATATCTAGACTATTTCCAGGCCCATTGTATCTAGAAGGTGGGAAGAAATAAGTCAAAGCTTATGGAGGCTATATGTTTTATAAATTTTCTTTAATAGATGCTGAGAGTGACTTAATTATTGGAAACTCTTCTGAACTTATTGGCCTGACTGGAAACTGTATTGAGAAAATGGATAGTGAGGTTTTTCATAAAATAATTCTGAGAAATTTTCGATTTAATGATGAGTTTAAGGAATATTGCAAGAAAAACAAAACATATATAAATAATTTGTATCTCACTATACTAAATAATGAGGGGATCCCAATAGGATCTTACTATTTAATTTTAAAAGAGCCTCAATATTATTTCAGGTCCGAGTTTAGTGATGGTAGGATTGAGCTTGAATTAATTGGGGAATTGTTACAAGTGGCAGCGGAAGAAGATTTAGCGATTTGGGAGATGCGAAGATCGTCACTTACAGAAAAAAACGTATGGACAACGTTATCAAAAGAACAGCGAATAGGATGGATAGAAGTTGCCCGATTACATTACAATACAAGCCATAATTCTCAAGATCAACAAAATGGAAAGTATTATATTGATACAGCCAATGTAACAAATTCTTCTGATTTCTTCTGTGCACTTGGTGAGGCTATTAACGGCCCAGGTGGTTACTATGGTTATGATATTAAAAGTCTTGAGGATTGTCTTTGTGGAGGTTTCGGTGCAGCGCCACCATTTGTTATTTATCTGCTTAATGTTAATAGTAAGTGGGAGAAAGATAGTTTTGTTCAACAATTAAAGGAAGTATTTTCTGTAAGAAATGTAGCATTAGTCTGTAATTAATTTCGTCTGATATAGTTAAAAAACAGACTGCGGCATATTCCGAAAATTTAACTATATATGAATTGCAATCGAAGAAAGGAGCTAACATGAATTTTTCAATAACAGAGCTTATTGTTGTACCCATCCAAAATGAATTATTTATAAAGGCAAACTCGATCATTCACAATTTTTCCAGACTGTTTGACGGTCAGGGCGCGACCACACGGGGTTTATTATGAGAGCTGAACATCATGGCATCATTAATCGTTATTTTAATGTCTTATCCTCACCACAACGTTACGATGAAAAAATGGATGAAATACGGCTCGATTCAGTGATTGGAGAAGGAAAAATAAACCGTCTCATTACCCATTCTGGCATTGAATGCATTGAATCAAATTTAAATTTTAATAAACGGCGTATTGTAAGTTTTCAATCCAACGCGGCGATGGTAGAGCTTAGTTTTTGTTTTCAAGGAAATGCAGAGGTATGTGTCTCGGATTCAGCCTATGAATTAGAACCGAACTGCTGCACACTGCAATTTATGAAAGATTTTCAGGTATCGTTCGATTATGGAAGTCAGTCGAAGTTGCAGACAATGGCCATCGGTATCCCTCTGTTCTTGTTCGATAGCTATATGCAGGAAGTGGGAGGGAGAACGAAAACAAGTTTTGCAGACATTTTAGGAACCCGTAGTTTCCGAATGTTTCGAACAAGTATAGGTCCGGAAACGTTGCAGATTCTCAACCAGTTGCGTAATTTCCCTAGTAGCTCATCCATGCGCAGAATGTATGTCGAGAGTAAGGCCTTGGAATTGTTCTCTTTATATTTTGAATCTTTATTATTTGAACGAGACCAAAAATATAGACCGAGCCGACTCTCTAGAAGTGATCGCGATAAAATCAAGAAAGCGGAAGAGCTTCTACTATCACATATGGCTGATCCCCCTTCGTTGATCGAGCTTTCGCGGATGTGCGGGGTAAATGATTTTAAGCTGAAAATCGGATTTAAAGAGCAATTTGGTAAAAGTGTATTTTCCTATTTGCGGGATAAACGGATGGAAAAAGCTTGGAGCTTGCTGCGTTTTGAAAATATGAGTGTTAGCCAGACCGCGCAAATTGTGGGCTACAGCAACTTCAGCCATTTTGCTGAAGTGTTTCGTAAATCTTTTGACTGCTCTCCGTCGGACGTAAGGAGGGAACGGCATAAGCAACACATCGTGATAAAGCCCTGAAAAAATCCGTTAAACCGTTATTTTCTCCGTCGGCTGGTAGCTTGTCTGCGGTTGTCGATATATGCTTAATCGGTGATTGAAAATGATTATCATTCGAGAGGGGCATATTTGTGTTAAGGAAATCCTTTTTTGTGCAACTAACTTCAATTGTCATGATCTTGCTAATGGCTGGGTGCAGTAGTTCGGGCTCAGCAACAGGCAATCAGCAGGCTGCAGATACTCAGCAACAGCAACCAACAGCCTCCGCTTCTGCTTCACCGTCCGTGTCACAACAGGGTGAGGGCTCTGCAACACGCATTGTTACTGACGCAAGGGGGGAGCAGATAACGATTCCCGCTAATCCGCAACGAATTGTGGATATTGCAGGAGCAACAGAGGAACTGCTGGTTTTAGGTTTCCAGCCGATTGCTAGCGGAAATACAGATATGGCTGATCCCTCGCTCTTTACCCCTATTGTGCAGGCGAAGCTGGATAGCAAAACTTTAAACACAGGGTGGTACAATACGGAGACCAATCCAGAAATCATTATGGAGGCGGCTCCTGATCTTATTTTGGCAGGTCCCCCTCAGGCACCGATCTATGATAAACTGTCCCAAATTGCTCCTACAGTATTAGTGCCCTATAATTTCAGCTCTTTCCGGGAACGATTTGCGTTCGTGGCGGATGTGCTTGATAAAAAGGATGAAATGTATGCATGGCTGAAAGAGTACGATGCTCGGGCTGCACAACTGCATGACGAGATTAATAAGGCTATTCCTGATGAGACTTTTGCCATCATTGAAGCAACAGCAAAGGAAGTGCGAATCTATTCCACAACTGGAGTTGCTGATATTATTTACTCCGACTTGAAGCTGCCCAAAGCACCGGGTATTCCGGATCCGGACAAATGGGGAGGCAAAGTTACAAGTATTGAAGGATTGTCCACTTTAAACCCGGATCACATTATTCTTATGTCAGAGAGTGAAGAAAATGTGCTTAAGGACAGCAAGATTTGGAGCGGATTAAAAGCTGTAAAGGAATCTCAAGTCTATCATCTTTCTACGAGACAGAATTATAATGAGGCTTTTACCGCACTAGGAAAACAAGCACTGCTTGAACAAATTGCAAACGATATACTAAAATAAAATGATATTACAATCTAGATAGCAAAAAGAGGGTGCCTGAAGCCGATATATGGCCGGGGCACCCTTTTTGCACGCTTCCTAATACGTAAGCGTCAAACTCTCCACCCCTTCAACTACTAACCTAGCTATGAGATCATGAGATTAACCTGAATACGGAGGGTAACTCATGAATGCCAAAGAACAACGCAGACAAGATTGGCACACACGTATCGCTGCCTATCGGGCAAGTGGCCTCACGATGAAAGCTTAGTGCTCCGCAAATCATTGTTCTGTCGAACAATTGAAATATTGGCTGTACAAAATAAAGCGTGTATCATCCTCAGCTATTCCAGATCCAAAGACTTCCCCCGTATAGTTTGTACCTCTTGCCACTGTAGATCCACCTGGCAGCGTTTCTCCTTCTCTAATATGGCTCAAGCAACAGCGCTCTCAAACACTGCTGAAGAGTCTGTTTGGAAAAGCGATTGCGTACAGCCTGAATCAGTGGGGGAAATTGACTTCCTTCCTGAAGGATGGTCCGCTCGAGATCGATAATAATCGCAGTAAGCGCTCGATCAAGCCATTCGTAATCGGGAGAAAGAACTGGTTATTTGCGAATGATACTGTTCCGCTGTCTTCCCGTAGTCATGATCGTGGGCATGACAGTAAAGAACAATGTCTATTCGTTCCTGATGATTGGTAGATCGCCCTTTGCTAAAGGTGGTAACGCTGATGTTATGTTTTTTTTGCTACTTCCACACGGCTGCTCTGCCCTGCTTTTAACTCCTGTATGATGGCTAGTTTCTCAATCGCATTGTATTCGTTCTTCTTAGACAAAGGAAAACTCCCCTTCAAGTAGCGGTTTATTTATTAAACCTGTTTACTTGAAGGAGAGCATATCAAAATCGGTAGCCTGTTCCGTAATTTATAGTGAGGTTAAGAACTTCACCTCCGGAAAGCGGCTATCCGGTCCTTTCATTAAGATTCCGCCTTGATTTTTCAGATGCATATCGAAGAAATCCAGCATATAGGCATTGATAACGGAGTTCGCTCTTTCGGGCGCAATCTTTCCTGTAATGCCCAGCATTTTGAAAATCGGAGAAATGAACTGTACGTCGGCAAAATTCAAATGCTCCGTATTTTCGATATAGAGGACTTGTCCCCCTTCGTCGACCGTTTCGCGCATCCGTTCAAGCTCCAACTTTTTATCTTCCGTTACTTGATCCTCCCACTCTCTTGTTGAGCCCATACGGTTAAGCTCTGCATCCGTGTAGACCCGGTTATCCATCACCATTTTTAATTTTTCAGAATAGCTTTCCGAGTTGATGAACAAAAACGGCTTTCGCAGACCCTCTCTGTCACGCAATCGATAAAGCCCTCCATCAAGGTCTATTCCAACCGCGATTCGCGGATCGTAAGAAGCGTCATAGGCCGTCGCTCCGCCGATGGAATGACCGAATACCCCGACATGACCGAGATCAATCCTCCCTTTTAGATGACTTGGAATCTGCCCCGATTGGATGAGCTCGAATTGGTCCAGCGCAAACGCCACATCGTCGGTTAGAACTTTTCCCAACTTGTCGCGATTTCCTCTACTCGTCCGGTAATCATGGTCGGGCGAGAATAAGTCGTTGGTTGTGCTGGTCGTGATTCGACCGTCCGGAAACTCGGTTGCAAATGTATTGTAGGTGTGGTCGATCACTGCCACGATATATCCGTGACTCGCGAGATTTTCGGCTTGCGACGTGTGGAGGAACCTGGAAGAGCCATTGCCGGGATTCGCAAGGATCAGCGGGTATGAAGTCTGTGCCGAAGAGACTTCGGCCCCCGAATAAGCATGACTGGATACGTACTTCAGGTGTTGAAAAGTAAACCCGGGAAGGCCATAGTTCGCGGCCATATAACGTAAAATCTGGGTATCGGGAATAAAGGGAGCGTACTTGCCGGTGCCAGCCGGATACCATACCTGAACCATCAATTCCCTCTTGCCTGTCGCGGTTTTGCCAAATGTCTCCTCCCGGCTTGGATCGATGAAATGAAAGACTTGCGTGCCTACCTTCAACTCGCCGGTTGGCGCCGGAAAGTCGAATACGGGAAACACATAGAGGAAGCACCCCGTTGCGATTAGCCCAATCACGATAAAAAGGCGGCCCAGCACCCTACGGATTCGCGAGGCAGTCCGAACGACTTTCGGCGTTATGAAAACGTCTATAAGCGAAAGCATAAGCATCAGGATCGTAAATCCGTATAAAAATAAAAGCTGAACCCTGTATCCTTCGACAAGCAAATGTATCACTAAAAAAATGGAGCCTGCTCCGCTTGTCAGGAGCAAAGCTGATCTTCGGATACGTTGATTGAAAATGAACAGGAGTGCCAACAAACAAGCACTTGAAAAGAATAACAGCATTTCAAAAAACCTCACGCCAACTCCCCCTTAAAAATAGTCCTATCAATGAATTAGTATAGAGGAGCAGATAGGTTGATGCCATTGATCTAGATGACAATTGCCTTACACTCTTGTAAGGTTGCGCGACGATGGCGCAGAAAACGGCATGTAATGTGCGGATTCCTGTCTTTCGGCCGGGGTTGTTTCGGTGTGCGGTTTCGGAATGGTGAGGATGAACGGAAATCGCAGCATACAATCTCTGCGCGATTTGCTCCATGGCCGCTTGCGAAGGATGAACCAGATCAATCGATTGGTTTTCCGGCGACGATCCAGGTGCTTTAGACAATCCCCTTGATACTTCGTAGTTTTTTAGTATAAAAAAGCGGCTATAAAAAATCATGAAATAATAACTGACAAGCTAAATGCTCATGGATCGTGGGTGTACAACAACTATTTGTTAAAATGGAGTACGAGGTTGAACTCGATTATGAGGATGATTACATGGGACACTTGTTATATCTTTCTATGTAATTGTTTTAGAAACAAAAGAGCCATTCAGAGTTAAAATTAGATATCATAATGTTTATGATCTCACATTACAAAAATCAACAACTTTATCTTTAACAAATGCTTTAATCATTCATGATTTGAAGGATGAGGAGGGAAGAAGTGCTTATGGATTTCAAAGAAGAAAATATTATCGAGAAGCTACAGGAGGGACTATCATGGAAAAAGCAGGTTATGCTTCATTATGGCTGGGGAAGCTGGACTCGGAGGAGCAGCTCGATGTTCTGCTTGAAATTAATTATACCGATGATGGAGATTCGGTTCCTTCTGTCTTCGCGGGGCATTTTGGGATCGAGTGGTATGACGATGGTTTCAGGGAAGCTGAATTTTTCGCAGAGGAAGATCGAGGTGGCGATGCAGCGAATTTGCTAGCAGGCTTCTCCTATGAGGAGGAATTGATTCCGAAGTTTGCCGCTTTACTAAAAGGCATGACTTTGGATGAAATTAATACCGTCATTATTCTGTACAACTTCGAGTATGGTGGCGAACGGGGGAGCTATCAAGATACATCCACACAGCTGGAGTTTATTGGAAGTGTGCCGTACCAGGCATAATGACAGCATATGTCCAATGAATCCAACCTATTTGTTTTAAAAAAAGAGAGATCAGCCTGCTTTTTTAAGCAAAGCTAATCTCTCTTTTTCATTGCTCTTTTTATTGTCAAAAGGCTATTTTCGCAGCTCGCTGTATTGCCGATGAATACGGTTTTCTGGGTTCCGATCGACCGTATACAATACGGCGAGGAAAATCCATTCCAGCGGCTTCATCAGCAGGTAAACGACATCGGCAGACCACGGCTGATTGATGTGCTTACTGAGCGGATAGCCGTATTTGTCATAGCAGCGGCGGATGATTTTGTGCGTTCGCGGCGCGTACTCTTCAATAATATTTTCAAAAGCATTCGCAACCAGCAGCTGGCGGTTGACGACGATTCTGTTGCCGTGCCGAAGCCCGGCACGCAGTGGCTTGACGATTTTACGATGCCCCCTCACCGAAACGGTGCATAAATAATGACCGTCTCCCGGCACGAGAATCGGCGGAGGGGCTGGCAATTGCGAATAATGAAAGCTGCTCGTTTCGAGAAATACACGGATGAAGCTATCTGGACGCTGTCCGAACAGGACAAGCGGCAGCTGGACGATTAGCATGACAGGGAAAAATGCAATCGACCAGAGCAGCGGCAGCCGGTAATATTTTTGGCGAAAATAGTCCATGAACCGCAGCCATTTGCTGCTGTACACAATCTCTTCTTGCTGGGCGCTGTGCATAAACGCATTGGCGGAATGCTTAAGCTCAGCTGCATACAAACCGATTAAGCAAGCGAAGCCTAAATGCAGCAAAATAATAGGAGTGGCTCCAGCGGAATCATCGCCGTAATGGCCGAAGCCAGTATGCGAAAAATAAACGATAGCAAATATAACATTGGCAATTAAGAGGACAGATGCTGCTGTGTATAGAAGCGGTGACAATGCTCCTCTGTTACTTTTCAACCCCCAGTAAGCGAAGGCGCTCAAAATCATGCTGCAAATAATGGTCACAACATAATCATTGGAAAGGGTAGCGTACGCATCCCGAAAGTGTAATGTCCGTTCCAATTGATGCAGCGGCAATCCACCTGCTACACCGTGGTCGTTTAGAAGAAAGCCTGCACATAGAAACACTACCATTGCGATGAAGGACAGCAGCTCCATTATTTTTACATGCACCTTTTTAACGGATGTACGCTCATCTATAATCCAGCTGCGAATCATGAGAGCAATGGAGCTGATTGGGAAAAGAAAGAAGGCAATAATTAAAAATAGATACAAAATCAAGCGGTTCACTCCTTAAATTATGCGGACAACGGTGATGTAACGCCGGGCAGTCTCGCAATCTCATCCTTATATCCTCTCATATTTACCCAATTTCGGTCTAGCGAACTCAAAAATTTTTTCCAAAAAAACCGATTTAAAAAAAAGGAATCGCGCACAACATGTCGAAATGATAAATCAACGAACATGAATAATCACAAAAGAAAGTAAATAAACATCTAAAGCGTCACAAAAAAGCTATTTCATGTTTGCTTTAAATAAGCTGATGAATAGGAGCAAGCCGATGGAGCCATATGTTTTGGAATTGAAAGCGATTACAAAAATCTTTCCCGGCGTTAAAGCGCTGAGCGATGTTTTGTTCCAGTTGAGACCCGGCGAAATTCATGCGCTAATGGGTGAAAATGGAGCAGGCAAATCGACCTTCATTAAAATCATTACCGGCGTGCACGCGCCCGATGAAGGTGAGATGTACGTGAATGGGCAGAAGGTGAAGTTTCAAAACCCGAATGACGCGAAGCGCCTCGGCATCGCTGCGATTTACCAGCATGTCACCTGTTATCCGGATCTTAGCGTGACGGAAAATATTTTTATGGGGCATGAAAAGGTGCAAAAAGGCACGCGCCGCATCCGCTGGAGCGAGATGCACAAGGAAGCGCAAAAGCTGTTGGATGACCTTGGCGCAAAATTCAGCCCGCGTACACTGATGGGCTCGCTCAGCGTAGCGGAGCAGCAAATCGTCGAAATTGCGAAAGCGCTATCCGCCGATGCGAAAATCATCATTATGGATGAGCCGACAGCGGCGCTCACGAAGCGGGAGAGCGAGGAGCTGTACCGAATTACGGAGCGGCTTCGCGATCGGGGAGCTTCGATTATTTTCATCTCCCATCGCTTCGAGGATATGTATCGACTGGCGAGCAAGGTGACCGTGTTCCGCGATGGCAAATATATCGGCAGCTGGCAGGTCGATGAAATTGACAATAAAGATTTAATCGTCGCCATGGTAGGCCGGGAAATTACCCAGCTGTTTCCGAAGACGGAGGCAAAGCTGGGGGAGGAAGTGCTCCGTGCAGAGGGGCTGGGCAGAACAGGCTATTTTGCGGATATTTCTTTTTCGCTGCGGCGCGGAGAAATATTAGGCTTTACCGGACTTGTAGGCGCAGGACGCACAGAGGTATTTCAAAGCCTGTTCGGCATTGAAGCGTATGACAAAGGGAGTGTGTTCGTGAAGGGCGAGCCGGTGCGAGTAGATAATCCGCAGCAGGCGATGAAGCTTGGCATTGGCTACTTGCCGGAGGATCGGCAGAAGCAGGGGCTGGTGCTGGACTGGGAAATTTCACGCAATATCACGCTGCCCGCATTGGATCGCTTCGTCAGCAAAGGCTCGCTTGATACGGGGAAGGAAGAGGCGGAAGCAGTCAGGCTGGCGCAAAAAATGAACGTCAAGGCGCCAAGCATTTACAATCTGGTCAGCTCGCTATCTGGCGGCAACCAGCAGAAGGTTGTATTTGCCAAGCTGCTGACGGCTGATCTTGATATTCTCATACTCGACGAGCCGACGAAAGGTGTAGATGTTGGGGCGAAATCAGCCATTTATGAAATTATTAGCACCTTGGCGGGGCAAGGCTACGGCATCATTATGATTTCCTCGGAAATGCCGGAAATCATCGGGATGTGCGACCGGGTCGCCGTTATGCGTGAGGGCCGAATGACGGCGATGCTCGGCAAGGATGAGGTGACGCAGGAAAATATTTTGCAGGCGGCGATGGAAAGTCGCAGCCCGGGTGTTGTGCTGGCGTAGCGGTGGTGAGCTAAAGCAAGAACAGTCTGCTGCTAAGACGGGACGATACGCAAGCGTTATTTTTGAACGGGGAATATTCCATTATGAACGAAAAGGGTGGGACGGCAATGGCCGAGACAAAAATGGCTGCCAAGGGGTTAGTAAACAAGCCAGCAGAGAAGCAGTCGCTGAGCGCTGTGGTCGCGAAGTTTCGCGAGCTGGGATTGCTCGGGTTTATTATTGTGCTTTCACTTATCGTGCAGCTGCGCAATCCAAGCTTTCTAACGCTGGAAAATATGAACGACATGATTACGAATACGGCGATTTTGAGCATTTTGGCGGCGGGCATGATGCTCGTCATCATTACGAGAGGCATTGACCTGTCAATTGGAGCGACGCTTGCGCTGTCGGGCATGATTGCTGCCCTGACGGTAAATGCGTTCCCGGAGGTCAATCCGCTGTTTGCAATTGTGCTTGGAACGGCTGTCGGGCTAGTGTGCGGCGTCGTACTGGGGTTTCTCATTGCAAAAATGGGCATTCTCCCGATTATCGCCACACTCGGCATGATGAACGTGTTCCGCGGACTGACCTTTATGGCCAGCGGCGGCAAATGGGTAAGCGCCCATCAAATGCCGGTCAGCTTCAAAGCGATTGCAACAGGCTCGATTTTCGGCATCAATACGCTGATCGTCATTGCGGTCGTCATTTACATCGTATTTTATTATTTCATCAATCACACCCGTACCGGCAGACAGATTTACGCGGTGGGCAGCAATCCGGAATCGGCGAAAATCAGCGGCATCCGCAATGATCGCATTTTATGGCTCGTTTATTCGATTATGGGCGGTTTATCTGGTCTAGCCGGTGTGCTATGGGTATCCAAGTTCGCTTCTGCGCAAGGCGACACAGCTATGGGATATGAGCTAAGCGTAATTGCGGCCTGTGTACTCGGCGGCGTGAGCATTGCGGGCGGCTCGGGCAAAGTTTCCGGTGTTATCCTTGGCTCGATCTTGCTCGGCATTCTTAATAATGCGCTGCCGCTTATTAATGTATCGCCTTTTTGGCAGACGGGCATTCAAGGCTCGATTATATTGATCGCCGTTATTACGAATGCGCTCGTTAAACGGGGCGTTGACCGCAATAACCTCATGAGGAGGAACATTTAACGATGGAAACACGAGTCATTTCGGGCAGCCGGGCCTTTTCATGGAAGCGCTTTTTTATGCAATGGGAATGGATGCTGGTGCTGATATTTATTGCCGTAAACATTATGAATATGAATTTGTCCGAGTATTATTGGAGCTTTGACAGCCTGCGGGATGCGACGATGACGTTTCTTGATAAAGCGTTTATCGTTCTGCCGATGGTGCTTATCATCATTCTTGGGGACATTGATATTTCTGTAGCATCGATTGTTGCGTTATCCTCCGTCATCATGGCGGACTTATATAACTCGGGCGTTCCCATGCCGCTGGCAATGCTGATTTGCCTTGGCGTCGGCGTCGTATGCGGCTTTATTAACGGCCTGTTAATCGTCAAGTTCAAGGAGCTTTCCTCGGTTATCGTGACGCTGGCAACGATGATTATTTATCGCGGCATCGCTTATATTTTGCTGGAGGATCAAGCGGCAGGCAAGTTTCCAGAGTGGTTCAGCTTTCTTGGCTGGGGCTACGTTGGCCCGGTTCCCTTTATTCTCATTGTATTCGCCGTATTCGCGGCGGCGTTCATCGTGCTGCTGCATCGCACGACCTTCGGGCGGCGCATCTATGCGATGGGCAACAATTTGACAGCGAGCCGCTTCTCGGGTATTCGCGTCGATCGGATGAAAATTATCGTCTTCACCTTGGCGGGCTTGATGGCGGCAGTTACGGCGCTGTTTCTCACCTCGCGCATGGGCAGCACGAGACCGAATGTAGCGACAGGCTATGAGCTGGATGTTATTGCGATGGTTGTTCTTGGCGGCATTAGCACAGCGGGCGGCAAAGGGAGAATGATTGGCGCGATTTTGGCCGTGTTCCTGATCGGCTTCCTGCGCTACGGCCTTGGGCTCGTCAATGTGCCTGCGCAAATGCTGCTTATTATTCTCGGTCTGCTGCTCATCGTAGCGGTTATGCTGCCGAAGCTTAAGCTGTCTTCTCCTGCAAAGAAGCCAAGCCGCTAAGCGCAATGCACGGTAAACGGCTGCATTTTTAACAGGAGCGGGCAGCAGAGAGAGAAAAGCGTTTCGTTTGCGGCAGCCTGCCCGGCTCATCCGGGAAAGATGCAGCTTTTTATATACAAATGATAAAAGGGAGGCAATACAGATGAAAAAGGTTTTAGTGACATTTTTGACAGTAATCATGATGTTAACGGTTTTAGCTGCATGCAGCACTTCAACGAACAAGCCAGCAGGGGAGTCCAGCGGCGATACCGGTGCGAGCGGCGGCAAGAAGAAATTTGCCATCATCTTTAAAAATACGGGCAACCCGTATGGCGAGAAAGAAATGGAAGGCTTTAAGCAGGCGATTGAGGAGCTGGGGCATGAGGCGATTTTGAAGGCGCCGGATCAGCCGACTGCGGAAGCGCAAATTCAAATGATCGAGGAGCTCATTTCGCAAAAGGTTGCGTCTATCGCCATCGTCGGCAATGATCCCGACGCCTTGCAGCCTGCACTGAAAAAAGCGATGGATCAAGGCATCAAGGTGCTGTCGCTTGATTCCGCAGTTAATGGGGAAAGCCGGATGGTGCACATTAACCAAGCAGACCCTGAGCGTATTGGGCGTGTGCAGATACAGGCCATTTCCGATATGATCGGCGGTAAAGGGCAAATTGCAGTTCTCAGTGCAACTTCGCAGGCGACGAACCAGAACACATGGATCGAATGGATGAAGAAAGAGCTGGAGGACCCGAAATATAAAGACATCGAGCTAGTGAAGGTCGCTTATGGCGACGATCTGCGGGACAAAAGCGTATCGGAAACAGAGGCGCTGCTCAAATCATATCCAGACCTGAAAGGAATCATTGCGCCAACGACAGTAGGGATTGCTGCTGCAGGCAAAGTGCTTACCGATAAAGGACTGACGGGCAAAGTTCATTTGACGGGCCTGGGCCTACCAAGCGAAATGGCGGAATATATTGAAAGCGGCGTGAGTGAATGGATGTACTTGTGGAATCCGCTTGATGTGGGCTACTTGTCCGGCTATGCGGCTGACGCGCTGGTGAATGGCACCATTAAAGGCGAGGTAGGTGACAAGTTTACAGCAGGACGCCTCGGTGATAAAGAAGTGATCGTTGACGTCGGCGGCACGCAAATTATGCTCGGCGATCCATTCAAATTTGATGCTGCAAACATTGCAGAGTGGAAGGAAGTCTACTAAAACAGGGCCGGGTTAAAAAGGAGGAAGCATCATGGCACTCAGCAATAAATATGCCTGGAGCTGGCAGGTGAAGGAGGAATGCTTGGAGGAATATGTCCGGATGCATCTTGATCCGTGGCCGGAAATTATGGAAGAGCATCGCAGTGCCGGCATCTCCAACTATTCTATTTTTCAAAATGGCACGCAGTTTTTCTATTGCTTTGAGTGCGATGATGTGGCAGCGGCCTTTGCCTATATTGCAAAAAGCGATGCTTGCAACCGCTGGAATGCCCTTACGTCCAAAATGGTTCAAGGATCATTTCATTTGGAGCAAGCCGAGCCGATAAAACCGTTTCGCGAAATTTTTTTTCTGAAATAGCGTTTTAAAGCGATCCGCCTCAGCCCTTGCCGTTATGCGATTTTCAAGGTAAAGTGTTGCCCTGCTGCATAAAAGTACGCATAAGGTCAACACTGTTTCTCTAGACCCACTCTGGTTTAGTCGGGTATGATACCTTTACTTGGAGATCATTAGGAAATGAGGTAAGGACGCTTTGGATCAGTATGAAAAAATTAAGCAGGGCGAGAAGGGTGCTTGGCTTAGCATTGCCACCTATTTGACGCTTACCGCACTAAAGCTTGGAGGCGGCTATTATTTTGCTTCTGGAGCGCTCGTTGCGGATGGCTTTAACAATTTAACGGATATCGTGGCATCGCTTGCGGTACTTATCGGTTTGCGAATTTCACAGAAGCCGCCGGATAAAGATCATCCGTATGGACATTTTCGGGCAGAGACGATTGCCGCGCTGATTGCGTCCTTTATTATGGCAACGGTCGGCATTCAAGTACTGATTACAGCGGTCGGAGCACTTTGGTCAGATGCGGAGGCTGCTCCAGCGCTTAGCTCGGCGTGGATCGCTTTATTTTCTGCGGTCGTCATGCTGAGCGTCTATTATTACAATCGGCGGCTGGCCAAGCGGATCAACAATCAGGCGCTGATGGCGGCGTCAAAAGATAATTTATCCGATGCGCTAGTCAGTACGGGAGCAGCGATTGGCATTATCGGCGCGCAGTTCGGCCTGCCTTGGCTTGATCCAGTAGCGGCAATTGCGGTCGGTCTTATCATTTGCAAGACGGCTTGGGAAATTTTCTACAGCTCGACCCATGCGCTGACGGACGGCTTCGATGAGAAGGAGCTGACGACGCTTAGAGCGACGATTGAACGTACGAAAGGGGTGAAATCCATTAAGGATATTAAAGCCCGCGTTCATGGCAGCAACGTGCTGGTTGACGTCATTGTACAGGTGGATCCAGAGCTCACGCTAATCGAAAGCCATATCATTTGTGATAATATTGAGCATCGCATGGAGCGCAAGCATAATATTATGAGTGTGCATGTCCATGTGGAGCCTCATGAGCTGGAGCCTGCGCAACGCGAGCCAAATGTCGAGTGAGATGTCGAATAAAAGGGATGTAATTGTTCCCAAGGTAAAATAAACCAATTTAACTAGTCCTTTAGTCTTGGTTGATTATCGCGACTAAAGTCTTGTTTTCTGACTTGGGTTAAAAAAGCAATAAAGTGAGTAACAGCAGTAGCTGCAGCGCTTTATATGAAGGGGCCATTCGCAAATGCGAAGGCCTCTTCGTTTTTTAATGCGAATTTTTAATGCTTCCAATTTACCAATTTGGCAAATTGGCAAATAGGATAAAAGGTTGATGCTGGCGGCAAGATGGCGACCCTACAATGGTTGAAGCACCATTTATTTATTTTCAAACAACCAAGGAGGCGTACAGCTTGAAACACACCATGAAAAAAAGGATGATCACCGCCGCTTTCACTGCATCCCTATTGCTGGGTTCTGTCTCGGCTTCAATTCCCACAGTGATGGCTGCTCAGAGCGCAACCGTAGATGCAGGCGTGAACTTCCGCAGCGCACCAGCGGCATCGGCTCCCGTTATTCGCATGCTTAAAAAAGGAGAACAGGTAACGATTCTGGATGCTTCCAATGCGTATTGGTATAAGCTGCAGGATTCTTCTGGACGGACAGGCTATGCTTCGCCTTCCTATTTTTCAGTATCATCCGTAGCGAAGCCAAACACGGCAACAGGTACGATTCAAAAGTCGGTAGCCTTTCGGACGGGCGCTTCTCTATCGGCTAGCCGTATCCGGTTTTTGCAGGCTGGTGAGCAGGTAGCGATTGTATCCCAGCCAAACGGCAGTTGGTATGAAATTAAAGATTCTTCTGGACAAGCTGGCTTTGTCAGCTCGCAATCCCAATATATTAGCGTCTCAGGAAACGTTTCATCAGGCGGCAGTGGAAGTGGCGGCAGTGGCAGCGGTTCAGGCAGCTCAGCACCATCGACCGGTTCTGTGGAAAGCGTCATTGCGGCGGGGCTTAAATATTTAGGTACACCTTATGAATATGGCTCAAGCCGCAGCACGACATCCACATTTGATTGCTCGGATTTTGTAAGGCAAGCTTTTCTGGATGGG
The DNA here is from genome assembly GCF_059609455.1 of Paenibacillus liaoningensis. Taxonomy (NCBI): domain Bacteria; kingdom Bacillati; phylum Bacillota; class Bacilli; order Caryophanales; family Paenibacillaceae; genus Paenibacillus; species Paenibacillus liaoningensis. The sequence continues at coordinate 189,851 of NZ_JCAALU010000002.1, read as the reverse complement.
GTAGGCATTAAGCTGCCAGCTGATTCGAGGGGACAAGGGGAGTATATTACGCAGCGAGGGAAAGCGGTGTCGGACTGGCGTCAGCTTAAGCGTGGCGATCTTATGTTTTTCATGTCTTATAAGGGAAGTAAAGCTTCTGCTTATGCAGGCACGAACAAAGCATCAGCAACGATTACGCATGACGGGATTTATTTAGGGGACGGCAAAATTTTGCATACATATTCCAATGAGGCTGGCGGCGTAACGATAAGCAGCATAGCAGGCACCCATTGGGAATATCGATTCTTGTATGGAGGCAGCGCGCTGTAGGCCGGGCAAGGGACAACCACCAATTTTGAAACATCTGCTATAAAAAAAGACAGCCTCCAGCATTCATCGCTAAGCGACAATGATGCTGGAGGCTGCTCATTGAGCAAGCCTGAGGTTAAGCTGTAAAGTCTTTCTGAGGTGCGATTGGCGTTTGCCGCCGTTTCCCTGGTTTGGGCAAATTGCCGAACAGCACCCAGGAGAAAGGCAAAAACCGTGCGGCTAATGAAACGATAATCCAAGAGCCGACGAGCGCAGCTACATAGCCGCCCACATACCAGCTGTGCAGCAGCAAGGAATTGCCTGTCACAGGTGGATATTCGCGGTAGTAGAACAGGATGAACGGGTGAACCAAGTAAATGCCGAACGATAAAGCGCCAAGCTTAGAAAGCAGCGAAACTAGCCAAGGCGCTGCCTTGCGGTACAGCAGAAAGCCAAGCTGCAGCAGCACGAGCGCCGAGAAGAAAGTATGCATATTCCATAAAAATTCATACAGCAGCGAGTGGTAGCTCTCGATTTTAAGTCTCGTATCATACCAAATGCTTACATGCCATAACCCAGCGGCAAGCCATAGGCACCATAATGCAAGCCATGCCGCAACTCGCGTTTTGCTCGCATTTTGTTTGTTTATAATGATCCAATGCTTGATTTTCGGAAAATAGATACCGATTGCTGCCCCCATCAAATAGTAGGAGAAGTAGGATAGCGAGTAGCTGCCCTTATTCGGTATCGGCGTCGTCAGCGCGTATTTATTAATGAGAACGAATGCCCATTGAATGGCAAAGCCAGCCGGTATCGCCCATTTGACTAGTGCTGGAAACTTCTTCAACAGCCATAGAAACAACGGAAGAAGCAAATAAAACTGGATGCTGATAAATACAAAATACAAATGCGTATAGGCGTTGCCCGTCAGCACCTTGTCCCAGAAGCTGCTTAGCGTTTGATCAAGCGGCCTGTTTGGATAGTAGTTGTAATGCAGCAGGGTGAAATAAATAATGGAAAAAACCAAATAAGGAATAATGATATAAAGCGCTCTGCGTTTATAAAAGGAGCCAATCAGCTTGGCGTCCAGCGGCCTCGTATAATAATTGTAAAATAGCACAAAGCTGCTTAGAAAAATAAAGGTCGGCGTGCCGAATTTCATAAAAATATTAAAAAAGTTATATAAGAAATAGTAGCCGGAATTGACCATTTTCAGCGTAGCGTAGGAGGTCGAGTGGACCGATAATACACCTAATATGGCCATTGCACGAACCATCTGCAGCTCGGGAATCGCTTCCCGGCGCTGCAAGGATGCTGTAGACATGTAGCATTTCTTCCTTTCTGTGAGGCTATTCGCGCGGATGTCTGCGAGCTACACCGCTTTCGATAGCAGCATGGATGACGCGCTTTCGCACCTCTTCTACGACTTTGGCATTGAAAACGCTAGGGATAATATACATCGGGCTGAGCTCGTCATCGCTAATGACAGAAGCAATCGCTTCGGCGGCAGCCAGCTTCATTTCTTCATTTACAGTAGTTGCACGGCTATCGAGTGCCCCGCGGAAAATGCCCGGAAAGCACAGAACGTTGTTAATTTGATTCGGATAGTCGGATCGCCCTGTTGCAAACACAGCAACGATATCCTCGACCAGCTCTGGACGAATTTCAGGCTCGGGATTCGCCATAGCAAATACGATCGGCTCTGCATTCATCGATTCAATATGCGCTCTGGTCAAAATCCCGCCCGCCGATACGCCAATAAATACATCTGCACCAGCAAGCGCCTCGGACAAATGGCCCGTCTTCTTCTCGGCATTTGTATGTTCGGCGTACCACTGCCACATGCCATTGTCATAATGGAGGTCAGCGGTTAAAATCCCTTCACGGTCGACTCCAATAATATGTTTTGCGCCGCCGGCAAGCAGCATCTTGGTGCAAGCCGTACCTGCTGCTCCAATACCACATATAACGAAGCGGGTATTAGAAATGTTTCGGCCCGTCAGCTTGAGCGCATTCAGCATAGCGGCGAACAGGACGACGGCTGTACCGTGCTGATCATCGTGAAACACAGGGATATCAAGCTCTTCGCGCAATCGGCGTTCGATCTCAAAGCAGCGCGGAGCGGAAATATCTTCTAGATTAATACCGCCGAAACCCGGCGCTAATTGTTTGACGGCTTGAATAATCTGTTCCGTATCTTGGGTATCGAGGCAAATGGGAAACGCATCAACGTCTGCGAATTGCTTGAACAGCATCGCCTTGCCCTCCATGACAGGCATTGCCGCATATGGCCCGATATTGCCAAGCCCGAGCACGGCACTGCCATCAGAGACGACAGCGACGGTATTGCGTTTAATCGTTAGTGTAAATGCTTTGGACGGATCTTGTTCAATCGCTTGGCATACTCTTGCGACGTCTGGCGTATAAACGCGCGAGAGATCGTCGCGGTTCTGAATCGGCGTTTTTGGCTGAACCGTAATTTTGCCACCAAGGTGGAGCAGAAAGGTGCGATCGGAAATGTGCTGAAGGCGGATGCCGGGCAGCGTGCCAAGAGCCGAGGAAATACGATCGGCTGTGCCTGCTTCGGTCATCTTTACGGTCAAGTCCCGTACGGTCGTTGTTTTATCGGTATGAATGACGTCAATCGCTATAATATCGCCGCCAGCAGTCTCAATAGCCGTCGCGGCCTTGCCGAACTGTGCTTGCTGAATATCGATTTCCACCCGTAAAATAATCGTTTTACCGTCCATGCTGCGTTCCTTCATTCGCTTTCCACTCCTTATCGATTGGCCGATGAGTCTGACAAAAACGCCGTCACTGCATTAAACGCAGGACGGCATTCGGGCAGCTCTTCGGGTCGTATTGTTGGTTGCGCTTCGTTAGCAAGCTTTCTCGGAATTGGCCTGAGGTATACGGTTCCTGAATCATGGCAAACCACTTATCTACCATTGCAGCAGAATCAAGCATTTCACCAAAGCCATTGCGGATAAAATATTCGCAGTTTTCTTCTTCCTGTCCCGGAATCGGTTCATAGAAGAGCATCGGCATTCCTTTGCTCATGCCTTCGGTACAGGTCATCCCGCCAGGCTTCGTCACGAGCAGATCGGCAATGTCCATCAGCTTGCTGATCTCGTTCGTAAACCCGAGCACTTGAATGTTCGGATGCTGAAACTTCGTGCTCGAAAGCATTTTTTCCCTTACCTTCTCATTGCTGCCTACGCAGAATATCAACTGTATGTTGTCGCGCCACTTGGTCATATATTCGAGGAGATTGTCTTCATACATTAATCCCCACCCGCCACCCATTATAAGCACGGTAGGCATAGGCTTTAAGTTGAACTTTTGCAGCAGCTCCTGCTTATCGTAGGTTGTCCAGAAGTTCGGGTGTACCGGAATGCCGGTCACTTCTATCTTCATGGGTATTACGCCGCGCTCCATCAGCTTGTTTCTCACAAGCGGGGTAGATACCAGGTATTTGCTGACTTCCGGATTGACCCATGCGCCATGAGCATCGTAATCGGTAATAAGCGTGTAAAGCGGAATATGTAGTCCAAGACGCTTTAGCCTGCCTACGACTGCATTGGGAACAGGATGCGTACATACGATAAGATCCGGCTTCAACTGGGAAATAACCTGCGACGTTTGTGTATAGAACATGCGATGAAGAGCAAGCTGCGTAAAGCGGTTAAGCGATTTCTTGTAATTGCTGCGATACATCAGGCCGACCATTTTTGGCTGTTTGCTTACGGTTTTGCGATAAGCAGACATAATCCATGGCCCGACAACCGGATTAAGAAATTTGCCCAGCTCGATAACGCGGGTTTGAATCTCGGGGTTAATTTGGCGCAGTCCCGCCGCTAAAGCATATGCGGCTTGCGTATGTCCCGAGCCAAAGCCCTCGGAGAGCAGCAGCACTCTTTTCTTACGCATAATGTCACCTACTTTTCTAATTCCATAATACGTCGCCAAGGTTGGGAACACAAGTCATTCCAGGTTATTAAAATGCAAGTGGCCACACCTGTTGCGTTCATTAGTAGCTGCTTGCTCAATATGCTGATGCAGCAACCTGTCGCAAGCAGCGGGGTTCAGAGCTTGCCTGCCGGCGCTATTGTCCTTTATGATTAGAATGGCATTAACCGGAAGCAGATTATTCATTAGGATCGTTTCATTTAAAATATAAGCAGTTATAAGTATTACACTTATAATGGGCATTCAAGTAGGAGGCATGCTTAATGGAAGAAGCAAGGAGCGCGTTAGAAGTCGGAGCCATTGTAAAAGCGGAAGTAAGATCGGGACTATATGTAGGAGAAGTAATGGAATTGCATGGGCCCCGTGCCTTGTTCAAGGTGCTGGCTGTCCTTAAGCATCCACAGCAAGGGGACCTGCACCATCCGTATGAGCCGGATGTACCGCTATTTCATGAGCGGCCGGCACTGGCCTATACAGAGAAGACGATGATTCCGCTGCGCCAGCTGCAGACCTTTAGCGGCCATGTACCGGATTACCGCGAATCGCTGCATGCGGCTTTGGCAGCCGAAGTGGCTACGCTTGACCGGTTAAAGCGCTGGTCCGAGCAGGGGCTTGCTTTGCTTGAGCAGCTTGGAAAGCAATACAAGTAGCCGTTGATGGAGCCTCTGGATTGGGCTGCGCCAATCGGATAAAACAAATGGCAGTCGTTCACTTAGGACGGCTGCCATTTGTTTCATTTATGACTAGTCTTGCGCCTGTCTGCTTTCCCAGCTTAAAGCTAGTTGATGAAGACAGCTTGAAGCGTACTGCGGTAGGTAACCTGCAAGCCAAGTTCCTCGGAGAGGACCGCTAGCGGCAAATAGGTTTTTTGCTCTTTGCCGTTCTTTTGCAAATAAGCAGCAGGACTGTTCAGTTTTTTCTTCACGCCATCGACGAGTATAGTTGACGATTCAATCGTAAACGCTACCGTATGTTTATTGTAGGAAACGGTTGCCGTTTGGGTCGTTTTGTTCCATACAAGCTTCGCTCCAATGGCATTTGTAATGTCGCGCATCGGTACGAAGGTGCGATTGCTCTTCATGGTGGCAGGGGATGCAGCTGGGAGTTCCTTGCCGCGCACAACTACCGAAACGGGCACATTCGCTGGGCGAGTGCGAACATTCAAATATTTATTCCATATTGTGGTAGAATAAGTGTGACCCATAGCAGCGTACCCAAGGCGAGTCGGGTGGACATCGCTGTTGGAGATTGACGTATATTCCAGCTCCTTGCCGACAAAAGGCTTGCTGACCTCAGTGATGGAAATATCGATGCCTTCCGCTTTTATAGCGGCAACAATCGTTTTTAGCTTTTCGTTTAGCTGGCTCAGCGCCTGTAATTCAAATTCGCGCAGGCGTGCTGCATCTGGAGGCAGAGGAAAGCTTAGGCTGCCAACCGTAATCGTTGCCGGAATCGGCATATATTGATCGGCGATCACGAGTTTTGCTTTTGGCGCGAGTGACGTTACCGCCTGCAGTCCTGCAGTCAGTCCCGTTTCATATTGAGTCAATGAGGCTTGCAGCAGCTGTGCCTTCTCCTCATCTGTCGTTGTGGAAGTGATTTGTGCAGCTACACCAAGCAGATCATTGCCGCCAATCGTCATGACGATCAGATCGGCACCGCGGATGCTGCCTCCGATTTTTGCAGTATCGCCAATAATGCTAGTGGCACGCGGATCTTTCAGGCTAGGCTGCACATCGCTCACAGAGACGCTTTTGCCATCTTTAACCGCTCCAAGTAAGTGGCTAAAGCCTGTTGACGTCAGCCCAAGCAGGCCATAATTGACATATTCCGCGCGAAGCCCCTGGAACAAGGCCTGCTCATATACATGCTCCACATAGCCATAGGGCACAGATTTTGCATCAAAGCCATACTCATAGCCGGCCGTAAGTGAATCTCCAAGCGCAACAATTTGATAGGTTGCAGCCGCAGCTTCTTCTGCAGCGGCAGCTGTTTTCCAGCCAGGTGAAGCCACCAATAAACCGATAATTATAAATAGAAACGACACTTTCCTCCACTTTCCAGACAACATAGACACTTCCTTTTGATAAAATAGTAGCAGCGGGTTTTCATTCATTTGCATAATTGTGTATAAAGTTTGCAGTAAGAACACGAACATTGCCGTTCTGCTCCCAATTATGAAAATATTAAATTGATTCCGTTTTGGCCTGATGTTAAAATACTGTAATAATCGCAAGTGGCGGAATACAGCCCGGAATATGGTCAACCTCAAACGATCCCCGCAGCGCTGCTTAATTTTATTCAACATAACACGAACGTTTCCCTGCGAGTGCAGCTAAAAAGTTTGTGTACACCTATTCGGCGCGCTGCCGGATACAGTCGTTTGAGTAATTATGCAAAGTGATAAGCTGGCGGTTTGGCTCTGCTAACCGCTTTGCTATCAAGCAACAAGCCTGTTTGATGAAGCATTACTGCTTGTTCTCACAGCGATCGGCTTGGTTCCGTTATGCACGCCCCAAAAATCTTCTGATAGAAAGGTTGCACACAATGAAAGAGAAAATTTTTGGATTACCGCCGAAACAAGGTCTGTATGATCCTCAATTTGAGAAAGATGCATGCGGCATGGGATTCGTGGCGAACATCAAAGGAAGAAAGTCGCACAAGATTATTCGCCAGGCGCTGACGTTGCTGGAGAATATGGAGCATCGCGGCGGTCAAGGCAGCGAACCAAATACGGGAGATGGAGCAGGCATTATGCTTCAAATTCCACATACGTTTTTTGCAAATGAGCTGAAGCGTATGGAAGTGGAGCTGCCAAGCGAAGGCGAATATGCCGTAGGTATGGTGTTTCTGCCGCAGGATGAGAACGTTCGCCGTTCGCTGGAGAACGATCTTGAAACTATTATTCGTGAAGAAGGCCAGTCGCTCATCGCTTGGCGTACCGTGCCGACGAATGATGCAAAGCTCGGTCAATCTGCTAAGTCGGTTAAGCCTTTTGTCCGCCAAGTATTTATTGGCAAGAACGAAAGCTTGAAGGACGTCTTGGCATTCGAGCGCAAGCTGTATGTCATTCGCAAACGGGCGGAAATCGCCATTCGCTTCTCGGGCAAAGAAGGCGGAGAAATGTTCTATTTCCCGAGCTTGTCCACGAAGAAAATCGTATACAAAGGCATGCTTACGACTGAACAGGTTGGCTCCTTCTATGTGGAGCTTAACGATGAGTCCGTCGTTACAGCGATGGCGCTTGTCCACTCCCGTTTCAGTACGAACACTTTCCCAAGCTGGGAACGTGCCCATCCGTTCCATTATTTAATTCACAACGGTGAGATTAATACGCTCCGCGGCAATGTGAACTGGATGCATGCGCGCCAAACGCTGTTCGAGACGGAATTGTTCGGCAGCGATATGGACAAAATTAAACCGATTATTAATCCAGATGGCTCGGATACAGCGATGTTTGACAATACGCTGGAATTCCTATACTTGTCGGGGCGTTCATTGCCGCATGCGGCAATGATGATGGTTCCTGAACCATGGTCCAACCACGAAGGCATGGATGATGACAAGAAAGCTTTCTACGAATACCACAGCACCTTAATGGAGCCTTGGGATGGACCGGCTGCAATGGCCTTTACAGATGGCGTGCAGATCGGCGCTTTCCTGGACCGCAACGGTTTGCGTCCAGCTCGTTATTACGTGACGAAGGATGACCATATTATTTTAGGCTCCGAGGCGGGTACCGTTGTCATTCCGCCAGAGGACATTTTATACAAAGACCGTCTGCGTCCAGGCATGATGCTGCTGATCGATACGAAGGAAGGCAGAATCATTTCCGATGAGGAAGTGAAGAAGCAAATTGCGACAGAGCACCCGTATCGCGAGTGGCTGAACGAGCATTTGATTGATCTTGAAGATTTGCCGGATGCGCCTGAATTGCCTGAGCTTGATCATGCGACGGTACAGCAGCGCCAGCAATCTTTCGGTTATACGTTTGAAGATTTGCGCAAAGTGCTTGAGCCTATGGCAAGCAGCGGCATGGAGCCGATTGCTTCAATGGGCTATGACGCTCCGCTTGCTGTATTGTCGGATCGTCCTCAGCGTTTGTACAACTATTTCAAACAGCTGTTTGCGCAAGTAACGAACCCGCCAATCGATTCGATTCGTGAGGAGATCATTACTGCAGTAGGTACGACAATCGGACCTGAGCGCAATCTATTGAATCCGGAGCCGGAAAGTGCGCGCCACATTAAGCTGGAGACACCGCTCCTTTCCAATGAACAGTTTGCGAAGCTTCGCCATGTTCGCCGTCCGGGCTTCAAGTCGATTACGCTGCCGATCTTCTTCACGGCAAGTGAAGGGGAAGAGGGACTGCGCGCAGCACTGAAGCAAATGTGCGAAGCAGCAGACCGCGTTATCGACAAAGGGCATAACATTCTTATTTTATCCGACCGCGGTATCGATAAGGAAAATGCAGCGATTCCGGCATTGCTTGCCGTATCCGCATTGCATCACCATTTGATTCGTCAAGGTACGCGGACTAAAGTAGCAATTTTGCTTGAATCCGGCGATCCGCGCGAGGTTCATCACTTTGCGCTGCTGCTCGGCTACGGCGTGAGTGCGGTTAACCCGTATTTGGCATTTGAGACGCTTGATGATATGATTCGCCAAGGCTTGCTGAGAAATATTTCGCATGAGAAAGCGGTCAAAAACTTCATTAAAGCTGCTACTAAAGGCGTAACGAAAGTATTGTCCAAAATGGGTATTTCCACGATTCAGTCGTACCGTGGCGCTCAAATCTTCGAGGCGCTTGGCTTGAAAGAGGAACTCATAAATGAATATTTCACTTGGACACCTTCGCGTATCGGCGGTATTGGACTTGATGTAATTGCAGAAGAAACGCTTAAATATCACAACTTGGCTTACGCTGACCAAGAAGGCCGTGTAACGGAGCTTGAGTCTGGCGGCGAATACCAATGGCGTAAAGACGGCGAGGACCACCTGTTTAGTCCGCAGACGATCCACACTCTGCAAATGGCGGCTCGCTCCAACGATTATAAGCTTTACAAAAAATTCTCCAATCTTGTTCAAGGCGAGGACAAGAAGCATATGATGCTTCGTTCATTGCTAAGGTTCAAGGATGGCAGAACGGCGATTCCAATCGAAGAGGTTGAACCGCTGGAATCGATTATGAAACGCTTCAAGACCGGTGCTATGTCCTTCGGCTCGATCAGCAAGGAAGCGCACGAAAGCCTAGCGATTGCGATGAACCGCCTTGGCGGACGTTCGAATACGGGAGAAGGCGGCGAGGACCCAGCGCGTTTCATTCCGGATGAGAACGGCGATTCCCGCCGCAGTGCAATCAAGCAGGTGGCATCGGGACGTTTCGGCGTAACGAGCAATTATTTGGTCAATGCGGATGAAATTCAAATCAAGATGGCGCAAGGCGCGAAGCCAGGAGAAGGCGGACAACTGCCAGGACGTAAAGTATACCCTTGGGTTGCTGAGGTTCGGGGCTCCACACCGGGCGTAGGCTTGATTTCGCCGCCGCCTCATCATGATATTTATTCCATCGAGGATTTGGCTGAGCTTGTTCATGACTTGAAAAATGCTAACCCGCGCGCGCGCATTAACGTAAAACTCGTATCCGAGGTTGGCGTTGGTACGATTGCAGCAGGTGTTGCCAAAGGCCGTGCCGATATTATTATGGTCAGCGGTTATGATGGAGGAACGGGCGCATCTCCGATGAACTCGATTCGTCATGCCGGACTGCCGTGGGAGCTTGGTTTGGCTGAGACGCACCAGACGCTGATGATCAACAATCTGCGTGATCGCGTTACGCTTGAAACAGATGGCAAAATGATGAACGGACGCGATGTTGCGATCGCTGTTTTGCTCGGCGCTGAAGAATATGGCTTCTCGACAGCACCGCTTGTCGTACTTGGCTGCGTAATGATGCGCGTTTGCCAGCTGGATACGTGTCCGGTCGGCGTAGCCACGCAAAATCCAGAGCTGCGCGCGAAATTTATGGGCGATCCGAGCCATGTAGTCAACTACTTGCGTTTCGTTGGTGAAGAGCTGCGCGAAATTATGGCTGAGCTTGGTTTCCGTACGATTCAGGAAATGGTTGGCCGCGTAGATATTCTTGAAGCGAAGCATCTGGCTGAGCATTACAAAGCGAAAGGTCTTGACCTGACGCCGCTGTTGTATCAACCGGAAGTATCTCAGGATGCTATTCGTTACTGTGCACAAGAGCAAAACCACGGTTTGGATTTGTCGCTTGATGTTCAGGAGCTGGTACCAGCTGCGAAAGCCGCTTTGGAAAATGGGGAGCAAGTACGCGGTACATTCCCAATTTTGAATACGAATCGCGTTGTTGGAACAGTGCTTGGCAGTGAAGTAACTCGTCGTTATGGCGCGAAGGGCTTGCCAGAGGATACAATTTCCTTCCACTTCGTTGGTTCAGCAGGCCAAAGCTTTGGCGCTTTCGTTCCTCAAGGCATTACGCTATCGCTGGAAGGCGATTCGAATGACTATGTAGGTAAAGGACTTTCCGGGGGCAAGGTCATTGTTGCTCCTTCATCGAAAGCAACCTTTGCCGCTGAGGAAAATGTCATTATCGGCAACACGGCACTATACGGAGCAACTAGCGGCGAAGCTTATATTCGCGGTATTGCTGGGGAGCGTTTCGCGGTTCGCAACAGCGGAGTGAGCGTTGTAGTTGAAGGCGTAGGCGACCATGGCTGCGAATATATGACGGGCGGCAGAGTCGTCATTCTTGGTCAGACTGGCCGTAACTTTGCAGCTGGTATGTCCGGCGGCGTTGCTTACATCTACGATGAGCAAGGCGACTTCTACAAGCATTGCAATATCGAAATGGTATTGCTTGAGCGTCTTGAAGAGGAAGCGGATATGGCTGAATTACGCGGCTTGATTGAACGCCATGTTGACTATACGGATAGCGCCATTGGCGGCCGTGTATTGAATGACTGGGATCTATCGCTTGAGAAATTCGTAAAAGTCATTCCGAAAGATTACAAGAAAATGCTGGAGTATATCCGCAAAGCTGAAGATTCCGGTTTGAAGGAAGATGCAGCGCTGCTGTCAGCATTTGAAGCCAGCATGAAAGAGCTTGCCCGTACAGGCGGCTGATCCATGTTGCCCAATAGATAAATGAAAAACGGCTCTCCGATATGTAAACTTAACTGTTGTGTATGTGGTTAATCCCTATCGCCACTAAAAGCTACAAATGAAGTATCACATTATATCTTTAACAAGCATTCTCATTTTCATTGAGGATGCTTTTTTTTGCCTCTTTTTAAGGGGAACAAATAGGTGACAGCACAGGATGCGCAAAATGCGCTTAAAGAGCTGTTTGCAGAGGCCATTCAAGAGATGCTAGAAGCGGAGATGGACACATATCTGGGCTACGAGAAGCATGAGGCGAAAAATAAAGCAACAACGAATATCCGAATGGGTAAATATGGAACGCGGATTTGAGCGAGTCTGGTCGAGGCTTCAAGAAGGCGTTAGAACACTGAAAAGACAATCACTAACCTCTGAATAAGGCAGTGTGATTGTCTTTACAGAATTCATTGCACTATGGTTCTCCATTAGCTTAATCATTTACACATTAAACAAGAGGGCGGCCTCTATTTGATATTTGGCATTTTATCGAAAAATATTATATTTTCCCCTCTATGCGATCTGCATAATAACAAGATGTGCGGAATCTGGCCTTGTTCCTCCAGCTAATGGAGTGATTGTGAGTGCTGTGGAATTGCCAGCAGGATTTCGAACTGTGAGTACTGAATTAATGACCGTTGTTTGCACAAGTGCCATTCCTACTATTTGAGTAGTTCCTGTTGCACGCCCGACCACCGTATAGGCCAGATCAGCGCCATTTAGTGTTAAAATCAGTTGACCCGCTTCGTTTACATTAACCTGAAACAAAACCTGATATGTGCCAATTGCAGACAAGTTAAATGAGCTCGCATTTATACGGGTAATTGCAGTCCCACTAATTGGACCATCTTGCGGAAAACTTACATCCGTGTTGGGAGCAACAGTTGCTGCATTATTAGGTGGCATCAAGGCGAAAAAATCTGCAAAGCCTAATACTCCACCTGCTGGCCCTCCAGGTCCCGCTGGGCCCACTGCTCCTGCTGGACCCGCTGGACCTACTGCTCCAGCTGGACCTACTGCTCCTGCTGGACCAGCAGGTCCTGCCAGTCCAGCTGCGCCAATTGCTCCTGCCAGTCCAGCCAGTCCTTGGGGTCCAAGTGCACCTGCGAGTCCTTGGGGTCCAAGTGCGCCAATCGCTCCTACAATTCCTGCTGCTCCTTGGGATCCAAGTGCTCCTGCGAGTCCTTGAGGTCCAAGTGCGCCAATCGCTCCTACAATTCCTGCTGCTCCTTGGGGTCCAAGTGCTCCTGCAATTCCTTCGGGTCCAAGTGCGCCAATTGCTCCCACGAGCCCGGCTAATCCTTGGGGTCCAAGTGCTCCTGCAAGTCCTTGAGGTCCAGCTTCTGCAATCGCTCCCGCAAGTCCTTGAAGTAATTGCCGTCCTTCAGGCGGGGGACAATTTTTACAAACAAGCTTTTTAATTACGCGATGACGACGTTTCTTTTTTTTTCCTTTTGGATGGCACACCACTATGGTTTTATTTTTACACCGTTTTTTTATATCGGAACAACTCAATCACGACACCTCCCTGTAAAGATTGTTCAGTGTACGTGAGTCGTTTTTTTTAGGTATAGACTAATAACCTGCAATCGGCTAGACTAGAAACTATTTCCAAAAATTTGGGCTTATGCTAGGGTAGTGTTATACCACAAAATCTAACACTCTTTCAGTTATGATTACATAAATTAATATTAAGATGAACGATGGGCTGAAGAAGGAGCGAGAGCCTGATGGCAGCGGCTGAACGTAATCCGTCTAAGGAAGCAACGAGATGACCCACCACTTTGTCAGTTGGATGTGCTTGTCCAGTCGTTCTTTCAATTTTATGATTAAACTATGGTGCCCGTTAAATTAATGGTTAATCGGTATAGCTTTATAAAATAAGAACCCACCTGAACGGTACAGAAGTTCAGATGGGCTAATGGCGTCACAACATAACAGACATTATTACTTTTATATTTGTTCGAACGATTATTTGTCGAGAAATAAAACTTAACTGAGGGCCGTTTTTTATTATTTTTATGCTGCATCTTTATAAGCATTTGCTTATGCGGGCAGGTTTTAATATTTGCTTTTTCGTACAAGCACTGTTCACTAATTTAGGAAAAATGAAAAGTATTTCAAAAAACAAAAAATATTTACCTTAAATCTACGTAATTCGACAAAAAAACAACAAAAAAAGAACAATCGTGCTCCCACCTTACGACAAATTCCCAGTAAGGTATTGGGTATAATAACAGTATTGTTCAAACTATACATAAGGCAGGAGTAGGATACGAAGATGGCAGAGAAAAATTCAGGCCGTATTGAACTAGATGTAAAGGATATACTTAGGCAAATGGGAATTCCTCCAGAGAAATGGCCGCCGCTAGTGAATTCACCATCCAAATAAATAGTCTAATTCATCATTCTCTCCGCTCGTACAAAAGCAATAAACCGTTTCGTTTCTTCCACTGTCAACTTACGCCCATCAATACTCAAATTAAACTTCTCCAATATTTCATCATCGGATAATTCCAAATGCTCGGCAAAATTGCGGACATCGTCACTAAGTACCGTTTGCGGATGAAGGGTGCGTCCAACCAGAAAATCAACGGATACTTGGTATAGATCGGCAAATTTTTTCAATGTCTCGGAATCCGGTTCCCGGCGATTTTTCTCATAATGAGATAAAGCAGCGCGTGAAATGCCTAGCTTTGCTGCGGTTTGCTCTTGTGTCCAGTGTCTGTCATCTCTCAATTGAGCAATTCTGCTGCCTATGTTCATATGACCCCTCCTAAAAGTTTGCGAAGCAAACTATCTTCGTAAGCATTAACTTTAGTTTGCTCAGCAAACCATCTTCGTAAGCATTAACTTGAGTTTGCGAAGCAAACTAGCATCGTAAGCATAGTCTTAGGTTTGCTCAGCAAACCAACTTTGTAAGCATAAACTTGCTTACAACATATAAACGGCAGGTTTTGCTATGCAAAACCTAGTTTGTATACACACTTATTGGATTATAACTGCTACACCTATATTAATACGGAAACGTTAGATTTGCATTTGTTGCAACGAAATGTCGCAAAAAATATTGTTAGACGTTTTTTTTGCTTGACATGATACAATTTGTATCTTAAAGTGAAGGAAAAGCTTGATACATAACGTATCAAATTATTTCCAAGTCATTATCACTTTATACCTATAAGGAGAAATAAATGGACGGTAAAGAGGAAAACTCACGCAGCAAGGTGCGTTTAAAGCTGAGGCCAGGCATTAAAGCAGGATTGAGGCTGCTCAATCGGCATGGCCATTTAATGAGTCCATCTACTGGAACGGTATTAGTGCTGAATTTAAGCCAGGAGGGTTTATGCTTTTGGTCTTCCTTAAGGCTCCCCGTACATCGGATGTACATGGTAGAAGTCCGCATGAAGCTTTCAGGCAAAAACATCCGGCTTCAGGGAAATGTCGTTTGGCGTAAACGAACGGATAATGTTTTCGAGTACGGTATGCATTTCCAGCCCCCACTGCTTATCAAATCCATTATTACCCGCCTATTAAACGAAGAATTACTCGCCCAACAGCCGCAGCAGCGGAAAATCCATCAGCTATATCGCAGTTTGAACGCAGGAAGCACTTTTGTCAAATGAGGAGGCTCTTCGGGTGAAACGATGGGTGAAACGCTCACTTATTATCGTCAGCACCGTATGTCTGGTCGCTGGCTTGGGAACGGCCCTATACAGCTGGTATCTTTATGGAAAATTTAAAAAAACGGCTGCTGATATGTTCGAGCCCATCATATCTACACCATACGTCAGCTCAGATTCGGAGCTGCAAATATCCGGCATAGAAGAAGCAATAACTGCGGAGAAGCCGTTCACCGTATTAGTAATGGGTGTAGATGAAAGAACGAATGATCGGGGACGAACAGACACCATGATTGTCATGGCGGTGAATCCGCTCAAGCATTCGATCTTTATGTTCAACATTCCGCGTGATACGAGAACGGCTATTATTGGACATGGCACGACGGATAAAATAAACCATGCTTACGCTTTTGGCGGGGTAGAAATGTCAAAGCAGACGGTAGAGCATTTTCTTGATTATCCGATTGATTATTATATTCGGGTCAATATGGAAGGTTTCTCAAAAATCATAGACGAGCTTGGCGGAGTAACCGTCAACAATCCTTATGCTTTTGATTTCAGTGGTCATACGTTTGAGCAAGGGCCTATTCAATTGAATGGAGAGCAGGCGCTGCTTTATTCTCGCATGCGATATGAGGACCCGAAGGGGGACAGGGGCAGAAATGACCGCCAGCGCGCCGTCCTAAAGCAGCTCATTTCCAATGTATTTACCTTATATGGAGCTACGCAAATAAGCAATCTGCTTGCGGAGATGGGTGACAATGTAAGAACGAATATATCGTTTGACGAGATGAAAACCTTTTTTAAAGAATATGGGACCGGGATCGAAAAGGTGGATAGCATTGAAATAAGCGGCAGCGGAACGATGATTGATAAAGTATGGTATTACATCGTCGGCGATCAGGAGCGGAATCGAATTCATGAGCTTCTGAAAAAACAAATGAGCATAGAAACGGATGCGGTTTAAAGCTTTCGGCTTCTATAAAAAAGAGGATAAGGACCCTGACATATCGCTGTCAGGGTTCGATGTTTCTGTAAGGCGACAAAATTTGAGTTTTCTGTTGACATTATTCGCTAAATACCATAAAATATAAACAAACAGATACATTACGTAACATTTTACATAAATTATGATACATTAAGTATACAAGGAGTGATTAGGTGATTCAGCCTCAGGAGCAGTTCTATTGCGTCGGATGCCAAAACATGATACCTACTGGGCAAGCGAATGTGTTGTTCCGAACCGGATTTTTCCGTGTAGTAAATCGGCTAGGTTGTTGTAGAGCCTGTGCTCAGGCCCAAGCTGGCCATGCTAACAAGTTGGAGGCACAAATGCAAGGCGCAACAGGCGGAGTGATCCCGTTAACTGCTAAATCTGATTTTGATCCCTATCAAACGAGCTTTTATCCTGCATCCCAAAGCCTCCTGACTACAGAAGTTGTGTAGCAGGAGGCTTTTTCTATGATTCGTGTACATATTCCAATCGTTTCCTAATTCGATTATACTAGGTAAGGTTAGTTGTAGTTAGATTAATGTTAGATCATTATTAGATCGCTATTAGAAATGTGACAGGACATGCGATCCACTGGAGAAGGAGGAAATAAAAATTGGAGCAGCCAATCGTACAAATGCTAAATGTAACGAAGCGCATCGGCAAACGGACGATCATTGATCATCTCAGTCTTGACTTGCCGGCTGGTGAAGTATTCGGCTTCCTCGGTCCCAATGGCGCCGGCAAAACGACAATGATCCGAATGATGGTCGGCCTCATTTCAATAACAGAAGGCGAGATCAAAATTGATGGTCACAGCATCTCAAAGCAATTTGAGAAAGCGATTCGCCATGTCGGTGCCATTGTCGAAAATCCAGAGATGTACAAATATATGACTGGTTATCAAAATTTGGTTCATTTTGCCCGGATGGTTCCGGGTGTTGAGCATTCACGTATTCAGGAGGTGACGGAGCTCGTCGGCCTTGGCTCGCGCATACATGATAAAGTGAATACCTATTCGCTTGGCATGAGGCAGCGGCTTGGTGTGGCGCAGGCGATTTTGCATCGGCCCAAGCTGCTCATTCTGGATGAGCCGACGAACGGACTGGATCCCATGGGCATTCGTGAGCTTCGCGATTATTTGCAAAGGCTGGCCAAGCAGGAGGGACTGGCGATATTCGTCTCCAGCCATTTGCTTGCCGAGATGGAGCTGATGTGCGACCGGGTAGCCATTATCCAGCAGGGCAAGCTAGTGGAGGTCGTCCAGGTCGAGAAGAACAGAGAGTCGGAACAGAATGCAACGCAGCGGGTCGTTTTTGAAGTGGACGATTTAGAGTCGGCGCTGGCTGTTGCGGCTAATGAGGGAATAGCGGGGGAACGGGCTGGCCACGCCATTGCCATTGGGGCGGATAAGGAAGCGGTCGCTAGCTTTAATGCAAAGCTCGTAGCGGCAGGCATTAAAGTATACGGCATTCAGGCACAGCATCAATCTTTAGAGGATCGGTTCCTCGAGAAGACGGGGGGCGGTCATATTGTATAACTTCAGCAAGCTGCTATTGAATGAAAATATGAAAATATACCTCCGCACAAGAACTTGGATTATGACGGGCCTGCTGCTGGCATTGGTTGTATTTATGACCGTACCCGTTTATTTTATGTCCAAAGACAGTGCGGTATCGATGTGGACACTTGTAAAATATGAATCAGCAGTAGGTTATATGCTTATTGCCATGTTCACATCCGTCGTTGCGGCGGGGAGCGTTGCTGAGGAGTTCACGAGCGGAACGATTAAGCTGCTGCTTATTCGCCCGTGGATGAGATGGAAAATTTTATTGTCCAAATATATTTCAGTCGTGCTGTTCGCGGTGTTACAGGTTGTGCTGCTATATGCATTTACTATTGCGTTCAATTTTTTGTTTTTTGACCATACGAATGTAACGGCTGCAGAAATTCACGGTTTTTTAGTTGCTGATGGCCAATTTGAAGGCTCAGCGGCAGTATATAATATGAAATATTATTTGATGCGCTTTATTGCCCTGCTTGTGACCTCGATGATAGCGTTTATGCTGTCAACGGTATTCCGGAGCGGCGGGCTTGCTATCGGGCTATCCATTTTCCTCGTATTTTCCTCCATTTCCATCGGTCCATTTATCGGGCTGATGAATTATAAATGGGTGGACTACTTGTTTTTCGTCCAATTGGATTTGGTGCCTTATTTGACCGGAAACGTTGGCGATCGGACGCTCGGCTTCGCGATAAGCGTGCTTGCTGTGTATTATGCAATATTCGCAGCGCTCACCTGGTTTGTATTCTCTAAGCGTGACGTTGGCGCGTAGTGAAGCCGCATAAGCATGATGGGAGATGGGAGCTCGCCCCGGCTTAGTTCTAATTCGTAGAAAAAAAGGAACCTTGCCAGCCTGACTCCTGAATAAGGTGCACAGCTGGATTAGCAAGAAATAAGCAAAGGGGCAGGCGATAATTCGCCTGCCCTGCTTTTGTATGTTCAAATATAAGTGAAGCTTTTTGCACAGTATGTTCCCGAATGCTGTTAGCAGGCTGCTTCCCCTAATCCAATCTGATTGCTTGTTCTATGTGTTTTCAGCTGAGTGCTTCAAGCTGCTGCTTATATGCTTATATATGGTTCATTGGCACACACTGGACGCTTGCTAGACGGCCTGACGGGCCTTATCCCGATTGCTGCCGTCTTTAGCAGCGTTATCTTTCCCTGCGCTGTCTGTTTCCGAAAGCGGGCGTGTGAGCGGGGCCTGACCCCGTTCCATATGGCAGCTGCCATTAAAGCTTCCGCCATCTTGAATAATTAAGGAATGGGCATAAATGTTTCCTGTGATTTGCCCGGTTGCAGTAATCGTGAGCCGCCCCTTTGTCGTAATATCCCCGAAAAGTTTGCCTGCTACAGTCAAATCCTTCGCCGTTATATTTGAACGAGCTACTCCAGATTCGCCAATGATGACATCTCCAACACATTCAATGTCTCCACGATATTCGCCTTCAATACGCAGGCCTGCTTCACATATGAGCTTGCCTTCCGCATGGGTACCCTGTCCAATTAGTGTATCCGTAGGGGATATTCGTTTGTTTTCCTTAAAAATAGACATGGAAAAACCTCCTTGTTTCGCAGCTTAGGATGGTTGAAGCAAGTAGGGCAAAGGATTGACGGCCTCGTCGCCCTGCATAATTTGAAAATGAAGATGAGGCCCCGTGCTTCTGCCTGTAGAGCCCAGCAGGCCGATTTTCTCGCCCCGCACGACCTGTTCTCCTTCCTTGGCTTCTATGCTTTGCATATGCATATAAACGCTGTTCAGCCCGTTATGATGGTCGATAATGATATAGTTGCCCTCAGAGCCTCCAGTACCGACTTCCTTAATCGTTCCATCCGCCGCGCTGAAAACAGGATCGCCTGCTTTGCCGCCAATATCAATGCCGGCATGAAAGACGGCTTTCCCTGTAAAAGGATCTTTGCGGTAGCCGAAGCTGGACGTCAGCTTCTTCGAATAGGTAGGCCAGCCTGATGGATAGGAATCAACCTGCTGCCTTCTTATCTGTGCTTGCCGCAGCGTCTGCGCCATCGTTTCCTCCAAAGAGTCGATCATTGCGCTTAACGATTGAACGTCAAACGAGGTAGAGGAAGCCAAAGCTCGAAAGGACATCCCGCTCGTTTGCAAGGAACCGCTCGTATCATAACCGGCTTGCTGTGCCAAAGCCTGCTCGCGCTTGTACAACTGTTCAGATTGTTGCCCAAGCTTGTGGCTGCTCGTGTCTATCCCAGAGTCAGAGCTGCCATATTTGTCGATGAACTGTTTGAGCTTGTTTTCCAGTGCAAGCAGCTCATCTACACGCGTCTGCATGTCCTCGGTTTGCTGAGCAAGGCTTGCCAGCTGCTGCTGTAGGGCGAGGATCGTCTCATCCTTATTGGCGACGGTATGCTGATACTGCTGGGATTGTTCATCCTGCTGCGTCGCCTGCTCCTGAAGCTGCGCCTCAAGCTCATGCAGCTCGAAGACCGATTTGATCTGGAGGGCGGCAAAGCAGCCCGACACGGCCAGTGCAGCTGCGGCAGGGGCCGCAATGACGGATCGCTTTGAGACATGAAACTGCTTGACGGTTTTGTCAGCACCGCGCATGACTACAAACGACCACTTTGAATTAGACGATCGATTCAATAGAGGTTTCTCCTTCCGGCCGGTATGAGAATTTAGAACGTTCTAATGCAATTTATTCTGCCGCGGCGGGAAACATGTCAGAAAAATAGGAAAAGCGCCTCCTAGGGAACGCCCTAAAACGGGTTTATGCGCAACGCATGCATAGATTCAACCGTTTAAAGACGAGGCCAGAAAGGCGCTTATTCATGTGGCAATTGCTTATTTGGTTTCAATAGAAGCTAGTGCTTGCTGCATCGCAGGTGTGAAGCTGAAGTCGCGTCCCTGCGATTGTTCTGGAGGCAATGTCGCAAGCTGGGCGATACGCCGCTCCACTTCCGCTTTAAGCTCCAGCACACGCTTGTGGTAGCTTTCTGCATTTCCGGCATCACTGCTAATGGCCGCAACATATTCAACAATGGCATGATCATAAAACTCGATATCCCAACGGAATTTGCTAATGCCTTCTTCCAGCACTTGGAGCATCTCTGTTGTTTTGCCGTCCTTTTTGTCAGTTTGATATTGGGCCATAATGAACGAACGGTTGTAAGGATCATTGGCTTTGCCGCTTGCAAGCGTCTGCAGCGCTTCGTCTTTCATTGAAGCATTTTGCGTCTGCTCATAGGCCTGCATCAGCCATTCGTATTTAGTCAGGCTAAACACAGAATGATCAGGAGAAGTCTTAATGGCTTTATTGAGTGAAGGCAGCAGTTGGTTGAGCTGCGCCTTCCCAGCAGCAGCAGTATTATACGTATCCTGAAACGTGCTGTTTGCGCCGTTCGCGCGTGCGGAGCCGACTAGCAGGATAATTGCCAGCACGCCGATGGCAGATGGATAGATCCATTTTACTGCGCTGCCCTGTACGGGTTGTTCTGCCTCTTGTTTAAACGCAAGTGATTTGCCATATGGCGCAATCATAGCGCCCAAGCTAATGAACAGCAAAGCGCTCAAATAGACGTAGCTCATATCAAAATCGATAGCGCTATGCAGC
This sequence comes from Paenibacillus liaoningensis, assembly GCF_059609455.1. NCBI lineage: Bacteria > Bacillati > Bacillota > Bacilli > Caryophanales > Paenibacillaceae > Paenibacillus > Paenibacillus liaoningensis. The sequence continues at coordinate 168,650 of NZ_JCAALU010000002.1, read as the reverse complement.
AGCAGCGTCGTTGCCAAAATAAAAAAGATCAAGTGGCTGCCCCGACGTTCAGGGAAACGGATGTACGAGCGAATGTATAAGTAATAGACATAAACGAGCAGCCCGATAAGTGCAGCAAATCCAATCCAGCCTACCTCAACAAGCGTTTGAATGAAGAAGCTGTGCGCCTGTCTGCTCCAATATGGATTGTTTTGATATTGCTCATATAGAGCCTGCCAGCTGCCTCCGCCAGCTCCGAGCAGCAGATAGTCTTTGGCAACCTTAAGGCCATCCTCATAGAAGGTCCAGCGTTCGAGAACGCTGTGCTGCTGCAAGTTGATGTTTTCGAATCGGGAAGCCATTTTCTCAGGCAGCAGATCACGGATGCCGTCGCTTGTAATAAGCAATACGGCTGCCAATAGTCCGACAACGACAATAGCAGCGGGAAAAGCAGCAAACGCCCATTTGCGCTGCGCAAGGCGTGCACTTTTCTTTTCGATCCAAGGGAACAGCTTCTTGTGAATAAGCATGATCAGTCCTGCATTAACAAGGGCTGCGCCTGCAAGCAATGCCCAGCTTTGCAGCGGCAGCTTGTCGAACATCGAAATCGTCGTCGCCACTTTCGTTTCGGTCGGCTGGACAATTGCGGAAATCGCTTCTGTATTAGCCGTGATTTTGCCCAAAATAACGAGCGTCAGCAAAGCGGATAGACCAGCATAGACGACATAGGCAAATTGCCTAGCCAGCTTCAGGAAAGGCAGAAGTACAATAAGCATTACTGGAATAATAACGAGGGCGCCCCTCGAATAAGCGAGAAAAAAAGAAATTAAAATTGGTACGAGCATAATAGAATTAGCTAGGCGCATATACCAGCGCTCACAGGTTGCGGCATAATAAGCGGCGATCAGAAAGATGGCAATTAGGAAGCCGGCATATGTATTGGAATATTGAAAGACTGAGCTAAGCCGGTAGCCATCGTGGGCGAGCCACATCGCATCCTTGTAATATTGCTGGCCGAACAAGTTCAGCAGGCCGAAAAATACGATTAAATAGGCAGAGAGCACAACGCCATATTCCAGCCATTTTCGCATCTGCACTTTTCCAGCGGCATATAGACTGGTCAGAAACAGGGCAGCGAGCAGGAAAAAGACAAACGTCATAAATTTGGCATAATAGCTGGAGACGGCCTGCATCGATGAGAGCCAATAGATGGCCGGAAGCAGCAAAACTGCAATCGACAGCACGCTGCGATGATTGTTCAGTTTCCAGCCCGTAAGATAAGCGTACAAGGCGGTTGCGGCGAGTAGAACGTAGCCATAGATGGCCGCGTTGTAAATGGGAGACTCAAAGCCATACTCGTAGCCATTGAACAATCCGCGCTCGTATGGGAAAATAAGGACGAACAAAGCCAAGCCAAGTGTCAGTAACCCTTGCAACAGCGGCTGCTCTTTAGACAATTCCGCTGTATTTTGTGTTGCTTTTTTCCTTGCACTCATTAATATGTACTCCTTGTATTCGTAGTAGATTTCTTCATAGAACTATTTTAACAAATGATGGAGGCTGATTCCATAATAACCACATTTTAATTTAATATCACTACGGTATGTATGCGAACTATTTAAATGATCTAAACCTTTGAATGAAGGAGTTGTAAAAGAAGGAATTGAAGTCAAGATACGAAACACGACGATCAGTGGGGTTGAATCCAAGAAAGGTCGCAGGTAGAACACAAACCTCAAGGAGGAAAGGCACCGAAAGACAATCGATCAAAGTTGCCCATAATTTGAGACTTAGCATTACATAACCCTTGCTCCGGAGCATTCAGACGCTTTCGATGCTTGCATAAATCCGGCCTCTGGGATCACATTTTAGAGCATGTTCCCAGCGACGCTGACTTTGCAAATGTGATAATTAATACCACGCATGTACCTGTTTATCAGCAATAAGCTAGGGTAAAAGGTGACGACATTTTCAAACTATGGGATGCTCTTAAAACGTATTGACGAACAAAATCTATGAAGCTGTTGGCGCTGTGGTAATCCCTATCGTTTGGAGATGACTGCATAGCAAGATCACGAAATACCGCCGGTTGGTGAAACGTTTTAATAAATAAGTCTGTAATTTCAAGAATTTTTAACGATGGTTTCCATAACAGTTTGGTTAGTTTTGGTCTGCGTATACTTCCTAGATAAGTTGTAACCCAGCTTATTAAATGGCTTTTCTACGTATCTGTGGAGTAAGTAAGAAAGACCAATTACAAACAGAAAAACCTCAATAATAACGATATAAGGGTATGGTTGGTATTTGTATAAATAGGATATCATCGCATAACCAAGGACTCCGTGAATAATATACATTGGATAACTAATTTCAGCGAAAAAGTTGAGTATTGCTGAATATCTAATTCTTTCTTTATAAAAATATATTATTGCAAAAACAATGATCATGCATGTGTAATTAACTAAATTTTCTTTTCCAGCGACACCAAAAACGTTATACACATTAAATAGAAATTGCAGATACAAAAAGAGAATGGTCACTATGAATTTTTTAATATTCCAGTATTTTTTGAATAGATTATAGAAACATACTCCTATAAACATAAATGTAACAAAGACTGATACGTTCGAGATAATGTAAAACAGTCTATAGATATTTATCATATTAGCATTTAAAAGGAATGAGAGACTGTTGGAAGCTAGATATGTAAAAACAGTTAATATTCCTGTAGTTATAGTTATTGATTTTATGCTTTTTAAACTTGAAACCCAGAATAGAAAGGCACATAAAATATAAAATTTAACCTCGTTTTCCAGGGTCCAGTTTACATTGTCTATGCTCAAAACCCAGAACCAATCTCTAAATAGAGAGGCATTTTTAAAATAATCAATAAGATTAAAATTAAAATTAATATTATTGATTTTTGCACTTAGAAATAAAGCTAGAAATGTAAGCATTAAGCCTATTATATATACGTTGGATATAATCTGAAAAATCTTCTGAATAAGAATTGTGAGCTTCCTAGTTTTTCTAAAGATATTGGAATTACAAACCCACTAACTAAGAAAAATAAGGCGACTCCTATTGCTCCAAAATTAAAATGGAGGGTGTATAGCCATGTGGTTAGATTTAAATGAGGAAGATGATGCAAATTTTCTATGGGAGTGGAGTATGAAATAAGAGAGGCGGTCACATTGTCTCTCCAAAACAATTCCCACATGTGAGCATAAACAACAATTAAAGCGGCAATCCCCCTCAGCATTTAACAAACCATATTCTATCGCTACTGGTTTTTAATTTGTTCACTTAACTTTACACCTCTCCGTGTCTACTAGTACTAGCGTTGTGTTGATGTTCTTATTTGGTATGTAAACATGAAAAGACCCAATACAATGGTTATGGTAGGTAGTTCCTATTCATAATCCACTGAAAAGGATCAGCGCATGGAAAAGAATACTCTATTTTCTTCATTTGGTAAATGGTTAACTCCAATTTGTAAGAAAACGTTCATAGATTGTGTGAGCGAAAATGGTCAAGATATGTATGTAAAGAAACTAACAATGCTCGCCTACTTCAAGCTTTTTCTTCACATGAAGTTGTAAGGGTGTGATGGGATCCACGACATTACAAATGCCGTCTTAACCCATGCTTTCCCACTGAAGCTTACTTCCGTCTATATAGCAAATGAGGTGAAAAATAATCAAGACGATCTTACAGTATGCGAACAAATATTCAATCAGATGGCAAAACGAAGTCGTTTCAAGCAAATTCTCATAAGTTCTCGCAGCAAATTCAAGATTATTTACTCAACAACGGGGGAGCAGGTAGGCCTCTTAGGCAATTATAGATGCTAAACTAAGTATTTATCAATTTTAAAACACAAATGAGAGAGTTGGTTTTTATTCGGCAAAGCTCGACGTAGAGCCTAATATACCGTATACTTATTTCGACAAAGTGTTCGTTGTATTACCTGTAAATACGACAAGATGCAAGTTTTGTGCAATTTAATGGGGTGAAATTCAATTTCTGGTGGTGTCTGTAATAAAAAGAATAATCTTTCGTGCTTTATATAAAATGTCCAGTTTCTTCAAGCCAGTTCTGGTTCGTCTGGTTCCTGCTAATCTTAGACGATCTGCTAAGAGGAAACTATTAACGCTAGCTGAGCCTATTAATAGAAGCCAACTTATGGTGCGAGATATGAGGTCTCTCAAGGGAGTTAATCTGCTTGGTTATGCTAGAGCTGAAATGGGAGTTGGTGAATCTTGCAGATTAGCTGCAAACAGCTTAAACGCAGCCAATATACCGTTTGGAATTCTTAACTTTACAGGTACTAGCAGCTCAAGGATGGCTGACACAACCTGGATGCATAAAGAAGTATCAGAGCCAACCTTCAATGTTAATGTGTTTCATATTAATGCGGAACAGATGCCTGAGATAAATGTGTTATACGGTAATACATTATTTGAGGGAAAATACAATATTGGTTATTGGCACTGGGAGTTGTCGGAGTTTCCTGACGAGTGGCTTAATAGCTTTAGATATGTGGATGAGATTTGGGTTCCCTCTACCTTTGTTGGGGATGCCATAGCACTAAAAAGTCCTGTTCCGGTTGTGAAAATTCCGCACTCTATAGAAGTGAAAATAAAGGAAGATCGGGACCGTTCATATTTCGAATTACCAGAGGCAGCCTTTCTTTTTCTTACAATGTACGATGTGAAAAGCTCTCAGGAACGTAAAAATCCCCGTGCGTCCATTATTGCGTTCAAATTAGCTTTTGAACCAAATAATTTGAAGGTTGGATTGGTAGTTAAAATCAACCGTTATAAGAGCAATGACAACGATTTGATTTTGCTTAAAGAGTTGATTGGCGAGTATCAAAATATTTACTTATTAGATGAAACGATTAGTAGAAATGATGTCAATGCTTTAATTAGCATAACAGATTGTTTTATCTCGTTACATCGCAGCGAGGGATTTGGTCTGGGCTTCGCAGAGGCCATGTATCTCGGTAAACCAGTGATTGGCACGAATTGGTCCTCTAATGTAGATTTCATGAATGAAAAAAATGCATGTCTTGTCGATTATGAGTTAGTGCAATTAGGACAAGATTATGGGCCATATAAGTCGGAGCAGCATTGGGCGGAGCCTGACGTGCACCATGCCGCAGAATATATGAAAAAGTTGGTGAACGATCAACCATATTATGAGAGGATTGCTGCTGGAGGGGAAAGGTACATAAAAGAGTTTCACTCTCCAATTGTAATTGGGAAGCTAATTCAAAAAAGACTGGACTATATTTATAACTGGCAGTTTGGAGGATGAGATGACAACAACTTGTTTGATTATGGCGGGTGGAAAAGGCGAAAGATTCTGGCCTAGAAGTCGGGTGAACTTGCCAAAGCAGTTTCTGAATATATCGGGCAACAAATCGATGATTCAGCAAACCATTGATCGGTTGCAAATTTTTATACCTATTGAGCAAATTTTTATTATTACGAATGAGTTATATGCTGAATTAATTAAGGCTCAAATTCCTAATCTACCTGCGGATAACATTATTATAGAGCCTATCGGACGCAATACTGCTCCTTGTGTAGGGCTTGCTTCAATTATTATTGAAGAGAAGTATCCTGACAGCTCGATGATTGTAATACCATCGGACCATATCATTAAAAACGAAACTGAATTTGTGAATATATTGCAAACAGCAGTGTTGGCCAGCAAAGAAGGAGAAAACTTAATTACCTTAGGAATTACTCCTACTTATCCAGAAACAGGGTACGGGTATATAGAGAGTACGGATGAAACTTTCGAATTAAATGGTTTGAATGTTCATAAAGTGAACAAATTCGTAGAGAAACCAAATGAAGAAAAAGCGAATGATTATTTAAAAGCAGGAAATTACTATTGGAATAGCGGCATTTTCGTATGGAGAGTAGCTGTTGTCAGAGATTATATTCGAAAGCTCATGCCTGAAATGCATGATTTATTAGAGACAATGAAAATGGCGTTTAAAGAAAATGATAGAAATACGATTATTAAAGCCGAATTCCCAAAAATGCCTGATCAGTCAATTGATTACGGGATTATGGAAAAAGCAAGCGATATACATGTGATTCCCTGCATTTTCGGCTGGGATGATGTAGGCAGTTGGACCGCATTGGAACGTATAAATGATGTTGATGATAATGGTAATGTGACCAATGGCAACACATTAAATATCGATACCAAACGATGTATTATTGAAAGTAACGGTAAGCTCATTGCTACTTTAGGTGTTGAGGATTTAATTATTGTGGAGACTGAAGATGTGACCCTGATTTGTAAGAAAGACAAGGCCCAAGAGATAAAATCTCTAATTAAAGAGCTTAAAATTCAAAAGTTAGAGCGATACTTATAATGAAATTATATAAGAAGCAACTTAAACATTATTAATAAGGGGAAATAAGAATGACACAAAAACGTGCACTAATTACAGGAATTACTGGACAAGACGGATCGTACCTGGCGGATTTATTATTAGAAAAAGGGTACAAGGTGTTTGCACTAAGAAGAAGAACTAGTGTACCTGTACTAGAGAACATCGATCATATTCAAGATAAAATTGAAATTATTGATGGCGATTTACTTGATTTGAGTTCACTTATTCACGCGATGAAAATTTCAAATCCGGATGAAGTATATAATTTGGCCGCGCAGTCTTTTGTGGGAACTTCTTGGGATCAGCCTATTCTAACAGGGCAAGTGACTGCTATTGGCGTAAGTAATATGCTCGAAGCCGTGCGTATCGTTAAGCCTGATGCCCGTTATTATCAAGCATCGAGCAGTGAAATGTTTGGTAAAGTAGTGGAAACTCCCCAGACAGAGGCTACTCCTTTTTATCCGAGAAGCCCTTATGGTGTAGCAAAGGTATATGGTCATTGGATGACTGTAAATTATCGCGAAAGCTTCAATATGTTTGCATGCTCAGGCATATTGTTTAATCATGAATCACCACGTCGAGGTATTGAATTTGTAACAAGGAAAATAACGAATGCTGTCGCAAGAATCAAGTTAGGGCTGCAAACAGAACTGCGGTTGGGCAATCTTGATGCTATGCGCGATTGGGGATTCGCCAAGGACTATGTTGAATGTATGTGGCTGATGCTTCAACAGGAGCAGCCAGATGATTATGTTATTGCTACTGGGGAAATGCACTCTGTCCGTGAGTTTTGTGAAATAGCATTCAGCTATGTAGGTTTGAATTATGAAGATTATGTCGTTACAGACCCTAAATTCTTCAGAGCGGCTGAAGTAGACCTATTGCTAGGCAACCCGGCTAAAGCGATCAGCAAATTGGATTGGAATCCACAAAAGACAACCTTCAAGCAGCTTGTGCAGTTAATGGTGGATACTGACCTGAAAAAAGAAAAACACAAACATAGCGACATATTAGTGGCTGGGCCCAAAGTTTAATGAAAGAGAGGTTTAAATGAAAGCTCTTATAACTGGAGTAAGCGGCTTTGTTGGAACTCTATTAAGTGAGAAGCTCATTGAAAATGGATATGAGGTTTCTGGATTTTCAAGGAGGGCAACAAGCCATAAAAATATTGAATATTATCCTTGTGATATTACTGATAGCTCCAATGTAGAAGCGATTATTAGAAAAATACAGCCTGATGAAATTTATCATTTAGCAGGCTCTTCTTTTATCCCCTCCTCGTATACTAATACGATGCAGACGTATGAAACTATTGTTAACGGGACTTTAGTTTTATATGAAGCGATTCGTAAATTGGATATCGATTGCAAAGTATTATTCGTAGGCTCTGGAGAGGTTTATGGCGAGGATAAAAGAAGTTCCTACAACGAAAGGGATCTATTGCAGCCAAGCAATCCGTATGCAGGGGCAAAAGCTAGTGCTGATTTAATTAGTGAACAATATTTCAAAACCTTCGGTATGAGAATTATAAGAGCTCGTCCATTTAATCATACCGGACCTAAACAATCGCCGCATTTTGTTTGCTCTAATTTCGCAAAGCAGATTTCTGAGATGGAAGGTAGTGGAAGTAACTGCATCTCCGTCGGAAATATTAATGTACAACGTGATTTTCTTGATGTTAGAGATGTAGTGAATGCCTATTTAAAGCTAATGAAGTATGGGGAAAATGGAGAAGCATATAATGTATCTTCCAATAAGCCTGTTTTTATTTCAGAGCTGTTAGATATGCTGCTATCAAAGTCGTCTCTCAAAGACCCAATTATTGAAATAGAAGCAGTTAGGCTAAGAGCCAAAGATGTTGCTATTAAAGCAGGAGATAATACAAAACTTAGGCTTCATACGGGATGGAAACCTGAATTCCAGCTCCTAGAAACGATGAAGGATTTGCTTGACTATTGGAGAGATTATCAAGCTCAAGTAGGTGATGATAAAGATGAATATCCTAGAACGTGATCAAGTGGTCGTTGTAGGTGGCGGGGGCCATGCAAAGGTTATCTTGGACATTTTGCATACTATTGAAAATATAGATGTAGTAGGTTTTACTGCACAAGAGAGTAATATGTTAAGTTTGTACGGTATTCCGTATCTTGGTGATGACTCCGTATTGCCTGCTCTTTTGGAAAAAGGTATTACTTCATTTATTATTGCCATTGGTGACAATAAGTTACGCAGAAAGCTATATTATAAAATGCTTGAGCTTGGTTTTACACCTGTGAATGCGATAAGTCCTTCCGCCATAATATCTTCTTCTGCCCAGATAGGCAAAGGAGTTGCAATTATGCCAGGAGTTGTCGTCAACTCTTTTTCACAAATTAATGATAATGTCATTATAAACACACGGGCTGGGATTGATCATGATTGTATAATAGGTGCGCATGCTCATATTGCTCCTGGTGTTACTTTAGCAGGTAGTGTTTCTGTAGGAGAGGGCACGTTTATAGGTACTGGATGCAATGTAATTCCGGAAATAACCATAGGTGATTGGACAGTAGTTGGAGCGGGATCAACGGTTATTTCTGATCTCCCTTCAAATGTTAAAGTTGTAGGTGTACCCGCAAAAAAATTCATATAAAAGGATGAAGAAATATGAAAGCAGTTAGAAGTATTCCTTTGGCAGGACCAGTCCTGAATGGCAATGAAAAAAAATATGTTATGGACTGTATTGATACTGGGTGGATTTCTTCAAATGGAAAATACGTAAATGAATTTGAACAAAAGTTTGCACAATTTTGTGGTGTAGATCATGCTTTAAGCTGTGCGAATGGGACTGTAGCGTTGCATTTACCCTTGCTTGCTTATGGAATAGGGACTGGTGATGAAATACTGGTACCAACCTTTACATATATAGCGACAGCAAATGCTGTTAAGTACTGTGGCGCTACTCCTGTTTTAGTTGATTGCGAACCAGATACTTGGAATATGGATCCGCAAAAGCTTGAAGAAAAAATTACAGCGAACACGAAAGGGATTATTGTTGTTCATTTATATGGACATCCTGCAAATATGGATCAAATTATGGAAGTTGCTAAAAAACATAATTTGTTTGTCATTGAAGATGCTGCGGAAGCACATGGTGCTGAATGTAACGGACAAATTGTTGGTTCTATAGGGGATGTTGGAACATTCAGCTTTTTTGGTAACAAAATTATTTCTACAGGGGAAGGTGGCATGATTACGACCAATAATAAGGAACTTGCTGATAAAATGAGATTGCTTAGAGGACAAGGAATGGATCCTAAGAGAAGATATTGGTTTGAAGTCGTGGGCTATAATTACCGCATGACAAACATGCAAGCGGCAATTGGCTTAGGTCAATTAGAAAATATAGAGTGGCATTTGGGTAAGCGTAGGAGTGTAGCAAATACTTATATTGAGCTTTTTGCGCCTTATTCAGAATGGTTTACTCTTCAACCAGAACTGTCTTGGGCAAAACATTCTTATTGGATGGTTTCGATTTTACTTCAAGATAAAGTTAACATTAGCAGAGATGAATTGATGAAATTATTAGACGAAGATGGAATTGAAACAAGACCACTCTTTTATCCTATGCATCAAATGCCGCCATACTATGAAACGAACCACTATCCAGTAGCAGATGCTGTATCTGTTAGAGGAATTAATATACCAACAAATGCTTTACTTAGTGAGATGGATATGAATTATATTTGTGAGAGACTTGTTTTTCATTGTAAAGCAAATGGATAACTTTCTGGCAAGTAGCTTTAAGTTTGCTTTGTGGAGGTTAAATGGTGAGTGACTATATGAAGAAAATATATCAAACAAGATACTTTTGGATGCATCTTGTAAATGCTGAACTTAAAAATAAGTTTAGGCGTTCAAAATTGGGGATTTTGTGGACGTTTATGAATCCTTTGTTGCTTACTTTATTGATGTCAACCGTATTCGGCACGGTATTTAATATGTCTTTTACCGATTATGCTCCATATGTATTGTCAGGATTAATTGTTTGGGATTTAATTAGTGCCTCTTTTATTGGTGGGGGCTATTCGATTATGACAGGAGAGCAATACATTCGTCAATTTAATCATCCTGTTATTATTTATACTCTTAGATCAGCTTTGGTGACTACAGTTACGTTTATATTGGCGATGACCTCATTGGCTGTTTGGATGTTATTCACTAGGCCGGAGCATGTATTAATTGGAATCATGACATTACCTTTAACAATCATGCTGTATTTTTGCTTGTCATGGGCGATTACAACGATTGCAGGGTTTACTAATGCGAAATATCGTGACTACCCACAAGTAATGGCTCTCGTAATTCAAGCAGTGTGGTATGTTTCGCCTGTCTTTTTAAGAAAAGAAATGTTTACTTCTAATCCTGCTTTAGGTGTTCTGTTTAATCTCAATCCTATAACACATATTTTGGCTCTTGTTAGAGAGCCCTTTTTATATGGAACAATGCCGACAGTTAGCAACTACACTTTTACAATTGGAACGATTATCTTGTTTGCAGGAATAGCAGTGTGGGTTAATAAAAACAATCATAGTAAAGTAATATTTTATCTATAAGAAATAAGAGGGATAATAAATATGGAAAAGTGCTATATAAGGCTCAATGATGTCAATCTTTATTACCCATCACACATATATAATGCAACTACTTTAAAGCAAGAAGTATTCTCTTTATTAAAGTTGCAGAAAAAAAAAGAAACGTTAGACAATGTACATGCCCTTAGAAACTTCAGTTTAGAAGTGAAAGAGGGAGATAAACTCGGAATTATTGGCCACAATGGTGCGGGAAAGAGTACATTATTGAAGACTATCGCAGGAATATATCCAATTAAATCTGGCTCGCTAGAAGTAAAGGGAGAAATACGATCCTTATTTGATTTAGCCTTAGGTTTTGATCTCGAATCTACGGGCCGAGAGAATATTATGTATCGTGGATTGTTACTTGGGGAGGTCCCAAGACGTATTAAGGAACAAGAACAGGCAATTATCGATTTTGCAGGAATAGGTGAATTCATTGATTATCCTATAAGATCATACTCATCAGGAATGTTGATTAGGCTTGCATTCGCGATTTCTACTTCAATTTCTGGGGAAATTCTATTGCTGGATGAGGTTATAGGGGCTGGAGATGCATCCTTTGCATTAAAGGCAAAAGAAAGAATGACAGGGCTTATGAGCCGGGCAAAGATTTTAGTATTGGTTTCACATGACCTTGCCACAATACGAGATGTTTGTAATCGTGTAATTCTTGTTCGACAAGGACAAATTATTAAAGATGGTGCACCTGATGAAGTGATTAGTTTTTATAAAAGTTCAATATAGTTAAGTTCAGGGGGATAGTTGGCATGAAAGCAAGAAGGTTGCTTTGGCTATTAAATCATGACACACTGAGCAAGTTCGAACTGCCGCTTATTAAAAATTTAGGTTTTGAAATTTATACACCAAAAAGTACAATAAAAGAAATTTTACAGTCAAGCGGTTCTATTACATTTGAGTACGACCATACATTAACTATTCCAGAAGAAGATTTGAAATTGTTGAATGAATATGACTTTTTTTCTACAGCAAATATGCCTCTTTATATTAAAAAGATTATTAATGAGCACTTTGGAACGGTGATTACATATATCGATACTGCTTTCGTGTTGTTACGGAAGTTGATTCATAATTTTAATGGACAAATCTTTTTACGTGCATTTGGAATAGGGCCTTCAAATTTTAAAAATTATACAGATTTAATAAATCTTTATTTTACTGAAAATGATCTTCACAAACTCAAGCAAATCAGTAAACGATTTTGGTTTTCTCAGTGTTACTCTAACCTTGTAGAGGTAGAAGATGATTTTTATAAAAAAAATGCTGTTTATATGCCATTGGGCTTGCCCAATGAATTTTATGAAATAGAGAATCAATGGATGGGCAAACATGATAAGGTTTTGTTTTTTTGTACAAGAATAAAGTATATTCCGGAATCTGAAAAAGTTTATAATCAGTTTAAAAAGGATTTTTCAGGTTTTGATTATATTATAGCGGGTAATCAACCAGTTCCTGTAGAAGATGAAAAAGTTACTGGTTTCTTGGAAAGAGATCAATTAAATGAGCTGTATAAAAATTGCAAAGTTATGTATTATCACTCGACGGATCCTCGTCACTTGCATTATCACCCGTTAGAAGCCATGATTGCAGGTATGCCTGTTGTTTATATGGAAGGTAGCTTACTTAGTATTCTAGCTAAAGATACACAACAAGCGGGCAGTTGTAAAAATATAAAAGAAGCTAGAATGAAAATAAAGAGAATTATTGATGGAGATAATGAATTAATAAATAATATTATTAATGATCAGAAAGAAATATTGTATAAGTTCTCGTATGAATATAATAAACTCATGTGGGAACAAAACTTCATTCCGATAGTAAATGATTCAGTTCCTGTTTTAAAGAAAAGCGCTGAAAAAATTGCGTTATTTCTAACAGAAGGTGAGTGGAGTATTTACAAAGAAGATTATGTTCAAGTAGTTAAGATGTTAAATGCAGGGTTGAAGAAGTTGGATGAAACGAATTCTATTACTTTTAACATTTCGGGTAATCAATTTGATGCGAGTCGCGATTTTATGGAGTTACTACAAGAAGGTGTATCAGTTAGAGATTTTAAACTTCAGGAATTTTCATTGAGCAGTACAATGGATTCGTTAGCACTCTTATTCCAAAATGAACAGTTATGGTATAGCAGTTATATAATGCCGGTTGATTATGCAAGAAATTTTGTAGATGCAGACTACTGGTTGTTTTTAAATCACCAGTTGGATGAGCCTATTGCGCCAATCAAACCATATGGTATTTATATTGATAATTTAGGGGAACGATTCTATAAAACGATTACTGACTATAGAATATCGAATTATAAAAATGCATCATTCTTATTAACTAGTTCTCTACAAACGAAAATAGATTTAGTGAAACATGTTGGCATAGCAGAAGAAAAGATAAGCATTATACCGTTTGTTTTTTCTAATAGTCATGCAGAAGAAAGTCCAAGCATTAAATCATATTATCTTATCGAGGTAGATAGTAAGAAAAAAAATCAGATAAAACGATTACTTACTGATCTCCAGGAATATTATAGATTAAGTGGACGAACGGAAAAAGTGAAAATACATTTAAATAATTATAAGCTTGAGGATGATTATGCTTATGAAGCAAGTGTTTTTTTAAACAATATGATTAAAGAATCGAAATTTTTAAGAAATAAAGTAACGTTGTATTATGATTTAAAGATTAATGAGTACAATGCTTTATATTCGAATGCCAAGAAGATTATTATTCCTCACGATCTGAAGCATATATACTTTAAACTGGCGAAGGCAATGCAATATAGAAAAGAGACGATACTTCAGGAATTTCCATTCTATAAAGATTTTGAACATACATTTGGTTGTACATTCATTTATAAAAACTTTACTTCAAATGATAATGTGCTATTCGAAGTGTTTTCAGAGTCAACAGAAGATAAACAGGTAGATGCTAAGCTTGAGCATATCCATATGGATGCAATCAATGAAATAGCTCAAGTATGGAGGAAGTTGCTGTGAAAAAATTAGGTGTGTTTGTAGGCTTTCAACCAGGTTCTAATCTTTCAATTGAAGGTATTGGCAGGCTGTTGGCTTTTATTTTAAAAGAACAAAAGTCTAATAATTTTAGTATCGTTTTATTTTGCCCTGAGTGGTTAATTAGTTCAGTTAAATCTTTATTAAAAGATAACAAGATACCATTGGAAAAATATGAAATTGTTTCCACGGAAAAAATTCCAATAGGAGTAAAAATCAAAAACTATTTAACAAATAGAAAAAAAATCTCCCCAAAGTATCTCCGTTTAAAAGAATGTTATTAAAGATTAAACAGAGCGTATATGAAGTATTAGAAAAACTTTTTATAGAATATATGAGTACTTCTTCTTTGGTGTCGTTGTTTGGTAAATCGATTTTATATTTACTAATTGGCTTAATTTTTTCTCCAATCATCCTTTCTTTTTTAGTGTTTTTTTTCATATATAAGTCAGTTAATTTAATAGTAAAAAAAGTCTTGAAGAGAGTTAGAAGAATCTCTTTTATTCATTCTTTATTTGAAAAGGTAAATTCTTTTGGCGTTATGGTTCGGGGGAGGTTTTACAATACTGTCCTGGAAAATGAGTTGAATAGAATAGTAAAGCTAATAAATAGTCGTAAAGATGTAAAGGTATGTTTTATTCCATCAATGGCATGGCCACAAGTAAAGTCGATTCATTGTAGCAAAGTGTTGGCAGCGCCAGATATAATATTTTATGACTTTCCTACACAATATCCGGGCACTATTGCAACTCATAAACGCATCAGAAAAAGCATAGATAGTGCAGATCATCTAATTTGTTATAGTAATTATGTGAAATATGGTCATTTAATTGATAAATGTGGTGTTGATGAAAGTAAAGTAACAGTAATCAAGCATGCAAATATCAATATGAGGGAACATTTGAAATTGTCTGATAGCGTTTCTAAGTACATGAGCGATGTACAAAATGCGAAACTAATAATAAATAGTTATATTCAATCCAAATGTTCTCCTAATAATGTCTTGTTTAACTCTGATATTGGCCAGATTGACTATGTTATATATTCATCTCAAGCAAGACCTCATAAAAATATTTTTAATTTAATAAAAGCGATTAAAATTATAAATATGGAGAAGTTTAAAAACATTAAACTTATAGTGACAGGTGATATCTCTCATTTGCAATACATGCAGGATTATATTAAAGAACATCATTTGGAGAACGATATTTTTGTTATGACCGGACTTTCCTCAGAAGTGCTAGCAGCATTTAATAAAATGGCTGTTTGTGCAGTAAATCCAACATTATTTGAGGGAGGCTTCCCGTTTACTTTTTCAGAGGCTTATTCTGTAGGTACCCCTTCGGTCATGAGCAGCATACCTGTTGTAGAAGCGGAGATTGAGAGCATAGAATTAAGGGAACTGATGTTATTTGATCCCTATAATCCTTATTCTATGGCGCAAAAAATTGAGTATGCAATGGAGCATGAAGATGAGTTATTTAAAGCGCAAGCAGATTTATATGAAAAATTTGCACAACGAGATTGGAAACTAGTTGTAGGAGAATACAATGCTGTATTTGAAAAATTCATGTCCTAAATAAGGTGGATATATGAAAAAAAAATGGATGGTTACATCATTATTGCTTGTTTTTTTAGTTGTAAATGGTTTAGCGGTGAGCGCGAATGAAGCAAGTGATGTGAGTATTATAGTTAATTCAGATAAAGAGCAGTACGATAAAGAAATAGATATGGATGTAACTGTTGAGTTTCACAATACCGATCTGTACAATAATCAAACCTTTTTAAGCTATCATATATACGATGAAAGGGGTACCGAATTGTTATGGGAGGGACAGCGCTTTCCGTTAACAATAAATAAAGAAGGAGTCGCGAATATAAATCTTCTTTTGAATGTGAGTGCTAATTTAGGTCAAGCAGAGGTTAATCATCTTAAGGTAAGATTCGATGTAGTTGACGTGAAAAACAATTATTGGTTGTCTACTAATCCGAAGGTGAAGCTGTCTACAGAAGAGATTATTATGAATGAGGATTCGTTAAAACGGGCGATATCAACAATAAAATCCCCTGTAAAAAAACATCCATTTATATTTTTTGTAAATGTAGCATTTTTTTTATTATTCATTGTTCTGTTTATTCGATTTAGAAAAAGTCAATTGTTTATTTGAATAAATGGGGGAATAAATATGAAAGGAATCATACTGGCTGGGGGGAATGGCTCACGCCTATTCCCGTTAACCAAAGTAACGAATAAGCATCTTCTTCCAATTGGGAAATATCCGATGATTTTTCATGCTATTGCAAAGTTGAGAGAAGCGAATATTGTGGATATCCTCATTGTAACAGGAAGAGAACATATGGGCGATGTCGTCAGTCTACTTGGGAGTGGTTCAGAGTTTGGTTTGTCTTTCACTTACAAGGTTCAAGATGAGGCTGGTGGTATTGCACAGGCTCTAGGTTTGGCCGAGAAATTTGTTAATCAGGACCGGATGATTGTTATTCTTGGAGATAATGTTTTTTCTGAAAAAATTAGCGAATTTGTATCAAATTATCATGAACAGAAGCATGGTGCGAAAATTCTGATTCAAGAGGTTGATGATCCTCATCGTTATGGAGTGCCAGAATTAAGTGAAGGAAAGATTGCTTCTATAATAGAAAAACCGCATACCCCAAAAAGTAGCTACGCTGTGACTGGAATATATATGTATGACAGTCGAGTTTTTGATATAATTCGTTCTCTAAAACCTTCTGACCGAGGTGAACTAGAGATAACTGACGTTAATAACGCATACATTTCCTCCAATTCACTAACATATGATGTATTACCTGGCTGGTGGACTGATGCTGGTACTCATAACTCTTACCATAGAGCTAACGAATTGGCAAAAGACATTATTTATGGTGAGGAGTTTGGTAATTTGAAACTGTAATTGGCGGTGAGTAACTAATGAAAGTAACGAGTGAAGCTCTTCAAGGACTCAAAATAATTGAAGCGAACTTATATGGCGACCAACGTGGTTTTTTTTATGAAAGCTACAATGTCGAAACGTTTCAAAAAGTAGGGATTAACAATAAATTTATTCAAGACAATCATTCCCTATCTGTTGAAGCAGGCGTTTTACGTGGCCTTCATTACCAGTTAAATCCAAAGGCTCAAACCAAGCTGGTACGAGTAACCGCCGGAGCCATTTACGACGTCGTTGTCGATATTCGCAAAGGCTCACCTACTTTTGGTCATTGGCAGGGCTTTATTTTAAGTGCAGCTAATAAGCGTCAGCTTCTAGTCCCACAAGGATTCGCCCACGGCTTCTGTACAATCGTGCCCAATAGTGAAGTACAATACAAAGTAGATGAGCTTTATTCCCCTGAGCATGACAGAGGCATAGCCTGGAATGATCCGGCACTTGGTATTGATTGGCCGACCTCTGCCCCGATTCTTTCTGACAAGGACGGCAAGCATCCTGTTCTTGCCAATGCGGAAATTAATTTTGTATATGAAGGGTGAGCTTAACTCGTGAAATTATTAGTTACCGGCGGTGCTGGCTTTATTGGCAGCAACTTTGTACTTTATATGATCAATAAGTATCCGGAGTACCACATTATTAATGTAGATGCGCTAACTTACGCGGGCAATTTAGAAAATTTGCGCAGTATTGAGCAGCATCCGAACTATACATTCGTGAAGGCGGACATTACGGATAAGTCAGCGCTTGAGCCGCTTTTTGCAGCTGGTATAGATGCCATGCTGAACTTTGCAGCGGAGTCGCATGTGGACCGGAGCATTTTGCAACCAGAAATTTTTGTGCAGACGAATATTTTGGGTACCCAGACGCTGCTTGACTTGTCTAAGCAATACCAGATTTCTAAATTCGTTCAAGTGTCCACTGATGAAGTATATGGTACGCTTGGTGCGACGGGCCTCTTCACAGAAGAAACGTCGCTTGCTCCAAACAGCCCTTATTCGGCGAGTAAAGCTGGAGCAGATCTGCTTGTAAGAGCTTATCACGAAACGTTTGGCCTACCAGTTAATATTACGCGCTGCTCCAATAACTATGGACCGTACCAATTTCCGGAAAAGCTCATTCCACTAATGATTCAAAATGCGCTGCAGGATAAGCAACTGCCAGTCTACGGAGATGGTCTCAATGTTCGCGATTGGCTTTACGTCGAAGATCATTGCAGTGCCATAGATCTCGTATTGCATAAAGGACGCAATGGCGAGGTTTATAATGTTGGAGGCAACAATGAGCGTGACAATCTTCATGTTGTAAAAACAATTTTGCAAGAGCTGGGTAAGCCAGAGTCTCTCATTAACTATGTACAAGATCGACTAGGCCATGATCGCCGTTATGCGATTGATGCGGATAAAATTCGCAACGAGCTGGGCTGGCAGCCGCAGTTTGCCTATGAGAGCGGGATTAAAGCGACGATTCAGTGGTACTTGAACAACAAGGAATGGATGGAGCAGGTTGTGTCCGGCTCTTACCAGCAATATTATGATACACAGTATAAGGATCGTTTGGGTGATCAGGCATGATTACCCAGCAGCCTGAGAAGCCGCAGCGAATTGTGGTTACCGGAGCGGGAGGGCAGTTAGGGGCAGAACTGGCGCATTTGCCTAAGGCTGAGGGAATAGAGATTATCCCCCTTAGCCGCTCTGAACTTGATGTTACAGACACTGAGCAATGTCGTGCCGTTCTCGCGAAGCATTGCCCTGACGCAATTATACACTGCGGTGCTTATACAGCCGTTGATAAAGCCGAATCCGAGCCGGATGAGGCTTTTCGCGTAAATGGAGCAGGAACTCGCAATCTTGCGGTTGCAGCTTCTGCGGCGGGAATTAAGCTTTGCTACATCAGTACAGATTATGTGTTCGATGGTACAGGTGCTGTGCCTTATAATGAATATGACAATACGAATCCGCAAACGGTATACGGGAAATCTAAGCTGGCAGGGGAATATGCTGTCCAGACGATGCATAATCGTTTTTTTATTGTTCGCACTTCCTGGGTATTTGGCAAGTACGGAAATAACTTCGTCAAGACGATATTGAAACTAGGAACGGAACGCGACAGCTTGAAAGTCGTCTCAGACCAGTTAGGCTCGCCAACGTATACGTATGATTTGGCCCATTTTTTACTAGAGCTTGTACAGACAGAAAACTATGGTATTTATCATGCTTCTAATACGGGAGTTTGTTCTTGGCATGAATTTGCTCAGGCGATATTTGAGGAGAGCGGGTTAAAGATTCAGGTAGAGCCTTGTAAAACTGCTGAGTTTCCTCGTCCCGCTTCTCGACCAGCATATTCTGTCATGGATCACAGCGCTATCCGCAGCAATGAATTACAGCAGTTGCGTCCATGGAGGGAAGCGCTGCAACATTATTTGAAAGATAGTGAGTGATGTGTTGCAATGGCTACAGCAAGCGTCTGTATCGTGACCTACAATAGTGCTTCGGATATTGAAGCGTGCTTACATGCAGCTCTGCGTCAGACTTTGCGGCCAGAGCAGGTTATTGTTATTGATAATGCTTCCAGTGATGGAACGCAAGCGATTGTGCAGCGTTATGCCGCAAATGAGGGCTTGAAAGGAAATATTCATTTTAGCGCCAATATCTTAAACAATGGATTTGCTGGCGGGCAAAATCAGGCGATCGCTCAAACCGAAGCTGATTACGTTCTGGTTCTTAATCCCGATGTGACGTTGGGTCAGGATTTTTTGTTGGAAGCGGTAGCTTTCATGGAAAGTAATCCGCAAGTCGGCAGCGTGACAGGGAAGCTAGTACTCGGCTCCGATCCTACTAAAATGGACAGTGCGGGACTTGGCATTCGACCCACACGCCAAGCCTATGATTTGGCCGCCGATGAGCCTGCCGCGAATTGGAACAAGCCGCAGGAAGTATTCGGGGTATCCGGAGCAGCCGCAGTGTATCGCATGGCTATGATTCGTGATATTCAAATTGACGGTCAGTTTTTTGATGAGGACTATTTTGCCTATAAAGAGGATGTAGATGTGGCGTGGCGGGCGCAGAAGCTAGGCTGGAAAGCCAGTTATGTACCTTCGGCTGGTGCGCTGCATCACCGAGGATGGAAGCAGGGAGGCCGCCGTTCTGTCCCCTTGTTCATCCGTAGGCACTCCTATCAAAACCGCTGGTTCACGCTTATTAAAAATGAGCCAATCAGCTGGCAGCTGCTCTGGTTGATTCCCTTGCTGACTTTCGTGGAAGCTGCGAAGCTTGCTTATATTCTGCTTAGAGAACCGGGCCTGCTTGGTTCTTGGCCCGTTATTTTCAAAATGCTGCCTGCTATGCTGCGCAAGCGCAAGCAGGTTAATCGCAAGATGAAGGAAAAGCTTAGCTAATGAGTAAATTAATGAGAATCTCATGTGGAAACATATGGGGTTCTTTTTGCATCCTTATTTTGATACAATATTAGTAGAGTCGAAATCTGATAGAATGTGGGTGAATTTGCATTTATGATCCGGCAAAACCAGAGGATATTGTCCCAGTTATATATGCTTGCGGATCTGTTATGTACGTTAATTGTATTTCTTGCCGCCTATTGGCTTAAATTTTATAGCGACTGGCTGTCCTATGTAAATTCCGTGCCTTTCTCCACCTATTTGGTTTGGGGAACCGTCTATTCATTTTCAGCTGTTGTAGTCGGTTTTTATTTGCAGTTTTATTCGCCTAAGCGGCGTAAAAATTATTCCTATGAAGTACTGAAGATTATACAGATTCAGACGATCAGCTTCCTGTTCTTGCTCAGCTTATTTTACTTCACAGGTGAAGTACATATTTCCCGGGAATTACTTTTAATCTTTTTCCTGATGAATATTGCAGCTATAGCTCTCTATCGTTATATTGTAAAATCAATGCTTTTCTCCTTCCGTCGACGTGGGTACAACAAGCGTTATGTGCTAATTGTCGGGGCGGGCTCAGTGGGGCGCAGCTTTTATCATAATTTGCAGAAGCGTCCTGAGCTGGGGTATGAAGCAGTCGGTTTTCTTGACGATTATCAGGGAGAGCACGCGGAGGAGCATCAGTTCATGCAGCCGATCATCGGCAAGCTGGACGATCTTGAAGCGAAGTTGAATGAGCTTACGATTGACGAGGTTATTATCGCATTGCCGCTCGAAGCGCATAAGAAATATGCGCAGATCATTGAGACTTGCGAGAAAACAGGCGTGAAGACGCTAATTATCCCGGACTTTTTTGATTTGCTGCCTGCTAGGCCATTTTTTGATAATTTTGCCGGTATTCCGCTTATAAATGTAAGGGATGTTCCCCTAGATGAGCTGAGTAATCGTGTACTGAAGCGCGGCTTTGATATTATTTTTTCGCTTATTGCGATCCTAGTTACTTCACCAATTATGCTCGCGACGGTCATTGGCATCAAACTGACCTCGCCTGGACCAGTTCTGTTTAAACAGGAACGGATGGGGTTGAACCGCAAAAATTTCTTCATGTATAAATTCCGTTCGATGCGCGTCTCGACAGGTGAAGTATCCAATACCCAGTGGACGGTGGAAAATGATCCTCGCCGTACGAAGTTTGGCAGCTTCCTGCGCCGCACGAGCCTTGACGAGCTGCCGCAGTTTTTTAATGTGCTTTTCGGACATATGAGCGTTGTCGGGCCACGCCCAGAGCGTCCGTATTTCGTTAGCCAGTTCAAAGAAGAGATTCCGAAGTATATGATCAAGCATCAGATTCGTCCCGGCATTACTGGCTGGGCGCAGACGAATGGGCTGCGCGGTGATACTTCCATTGAGGATCGGATCGTACATGATTTATTTTATATTGAAAACTGGACTTTTATTTTGGATTTGAAAATCATCGTAATGACGATTGTGAGAGGGTTTGTCAATAAAAATGCTTACTGATAGCAGTACAAATGTGAAGGTTTCGGTAATAATTCCTACATTAAACGCAGGGTTGGAGTTCGTAGAGCTTATTCAAAGGCTGCAGAAACAAACGCTGCTGCCCTACGAAATTATCGTTATGGACTCCACCTCGGAGGATGGTACACCCGAGCGGGCGCGTCAACTCGGAACGCGTGTGCTGTCGGTGCTGCGCAGTGAATTTGATCATGGCGGTACGCGCAATACGGCTGCTTCCCAGGCAAAAGGCGATTTTTTCGTATTTATGACGCAGGATGCGCTGCCCTATGATGAACAGCTGCTTGAAAAACTTGTCCAGCCGCTGCTTGATGATCCCGGAACTGCCTGCTCCTACGCAAGGCAAATACCGTATCCCCATGCAGGCATATTAGAGCGGCTGGCAAGAGCATCCAATTATCCGCCTGAGCCGCGATTGAAATCTAAAGCAGATATTGATCAAATGGGCATTCAAACGTTTATTTGTTCGAATGTATGCGCGGCCTATCGCAGAGAAACCTTTTATGAGATGGGCAGCTTTGATGCTCCTGTTATTTTTAATGAGGATATGTTTATGGCCGCAACCTGTGTCATGAACGGATACAGCATTGCTTATGCGGCGGAAGCAGGCGTTTATCATTCCCATGATTATACGCTGATGCAGCAGTTCAGGCGTTTTTTTGACAATGGAGTATCGATGTGCCGTAATGAATGGATTATCCCTTTTAGCAAAGTAGGAAAACCCGGCTTTAAGCTGGTCAAAACCCAGCTCCAATGCTTGCTGAAGGAGCGTCGTTATCATTTAATTCCTGTGCTTTTTGCAGAATCGGCAGCGAAGCTTATCGGTTACAAGCTGGGTATCAAACATAAACGACTTCCGGTGTTTTTATGCAGGTATTTTAGCATGCATAAGCTGATTTGGGACCGAATGCATCGTGTTAACGATTCGTCGACTCCTATGAAACGTAC
The DNA here is from genome assembly GCF_059609455.1 of Paenibacillus liaoningensis. Lineage (NCBI taxonomy): Bacteria > Bacillati > Bacillota > Bacilli > Caryophanales > Paenibacillaceae > Paenibacillus > Paenibacillus liaoningensis. The sequence goes on along the minus strand of NZ_JCAALU010000002.1, from coordinate 145,764 downwards.
AGGCTAGCCTAATTAGCAGATGAAGATATTCTATAATTATGGATGTTGTAGCTTATGATGGTGGCAATTGTAGCTTACTTTGTAAACCTTCAAGCATACAGCATTGTTAAGCAATGAACAGCATGTGCTCCCGATTCGGGGGCACATGCTGTTTTGTTATGTGTATTTAATCTGCTGCATATCAAATCAGCTTGCCTATAAGGAAACATGCGCATAATGGAACGATGAACCGCGGACACTAGATAAGCAGGTTTCTAGCCGCAAGTTGCTTGTTTGCATGACATTGCAAAAAATAGTAGGTTATGTGGCGCTTTCAGCACGCGTCACAACAAGGGGGACCTTCATGTCCGTTTGGTTGATTATAATTGCTCTAGCCGTCGTTCTAGGGCTTTATTTACTGCAATTTGTATTTATCTTCACAATGGAATATCGTAGGCCTGCACGCCTAGCTGCTTGGCTGACGATTACGATGCTGCTGCCGATTTTGGGGATTGCGCTTTACTTGCTGCTTGCGCGGCCAGTTAATCGCCAAAGCAGCCATACACATAAACGGCTGGCTCAAGAGAAGCTTCTCCAAGCCGGGGAGCTGACACACAATGCGCAAAGCTTTGCTGATTTGAAGGCAAGTCCGGAGCTTGGTGGGCAAGAACAGCTATTCCGGCTGTTGACGGCATCGAAAGGCCACTGTATTACGCTGCGCAACAAGGTCCATGTGCTCCAAAATGGGCACGATACCTACGAAGCGATTTTGGCGGCGATTAGCCGGGCACAAAGCTTTATTCATCTTGATTATTATACGATACGGGATGATAGAATCGGACAGCGCTTCAAGCAAGCTTTGATCGAGAGGGCAAGGGCGGGGGTAAAAGTTCGCGTGCTGTATGACGGCATCGGCAGCATGAATCTAAGCCAGGCCTATATTCACGAGCTTAATACGGCTGGCATTCAGACAAGCTGTTTTTTGCCGCCGCGCCATGCCTGGTACGAGCGGAGGCTGAACAACCGCAATCACAGTAAAATCGTAGTCATCGATGGCAAAATCGGCTTCGTTGGAGGTATTAATATTGGCGATGAGTATTTGGGTAAAAATCCAAAGCTTGGGTTTTGGCGGGATACCCATGTGCAGCTGGAGGGAGATGCGGTTTATTTTTTACAGCAGCTGTTCAGGAGCGATTGGGCTTTTGCTGCAAAAGAAGAGCTGAGCGAAGCGCTCTATATGCCGCTGCATCATTGTGAAGGCAACGATCCCGTATTGATTACGCCTGGAGGCCCTGATCAAATCGGGGAGCCGATCTTGGAATCAGTCGTTGCTTCGGTAATGGCTGCGAAAGAAAGCATATGCTTGTCGACGCCCTATTTTATACCTGATCCGGGATTGCTGATGGCGCTTCGCGTAGCGGCGCTGAGCGGCGTCGATGTGCGAATTATTATTCCGGGCAAAGGGGATTCCCAGCTTGTATTGTGGGCTACGCTCTCCTATGTAGAGCCGCTGCTTAAGGCGGGGATTAAGGTGTTTCGCTATCGAAAAGGATTTATACACGCCAAGGTGCTCATCATTGACCGCATGCTGGCGTCAGTGGGAACGGCGAATATGGATATGCGCAGCTTCTACAACAATTATGAGCAAAATGCGCTTTTATTTGATGCGGGATCTATTTCGCAGTTGAAGCGGGATTTTCGGCAGGATGAGCGGGATAGCGAGGAGCTGAGCTTGAACCGTTTTTCGGAGCGGCCAGTCCTTCAGAAAATGGCGGAAGCTGCTGCGCATCTGCTGTCTCCATTATTATAAGCGGGCACTTGAACGGCAGGAATGAATGAACAAGTGTCCGATCGGGCATATTTTGCAAGTAGGCAAGGAGCTGTTTAAAGAAAGGAGGGATGGCAATGACAGATATGAATGATCAACCAGCAGGCGAAAACATAACTAATGGTACAGGCGTTGACGCCCAGCATGAAGGGCGCTCCGATTATTTTATGGATATTGACCGTATGGTGAACGAAGGGCTTGGAGGAGGCAATGTAACGCCTCATAACGGCCTTATTGATGAATCGACGACCGATACGATGGAGGAAGAGGGCAGATAGCAATTAAGCTTAAGGAGGGATCCTGATGGACGTTTCGCGCGCCAAGCAGATCTATGATTCATCGCAAACAATTAGAGTGCAGCTCGATGGGAAAGCCGTATGGATCGAGCATGTAGACGTAGCGAACAGCATGGCAACCGTACAGGTGGGCTCCAATCCATTAAATACGGAAACGGTATCGGTGGAGCGGCTGCGGGAAGAGTAATTCCCGCTTTAAGAGGCGCAGCCTAAGCATATCATGAAAAGCAGGGTATTTTCTCAGGCCAGCGGCCCATAGAAAAACCCTGCTTTTTTCGTATGCCCACAGGCCGGGCATCTTACCCGCCAAACGACTCGCGGAAGGCTTCGCTTAGCTTCGCTCGGTCCGTCTCCCATAGCTCGGCGATTTCAGCGGAGACGTTCTCATCCCACCAATCCGCGAGCAGCTTGCGATTGCTTTTATGCTCGTGAATCCACAGCAGATTGACTGCTACCTTCTTAAAATACAAATTTTCCGCCTGATCAAGCTTTTCTTTGGACACCCACAGCTTCAAACGTTTGGCCGTACGGTACAGCTCATTGCTGCAGGCACGCCGTATTTTGCGAGCGGTAGGCAGGCTTGAGTCATGCTTCTGGGCAGTAGGCTTCATGGCAGACCCGCTCCTCTCTTTCCTCTATATGTATGCTTCCGCCCGCATGAACGTCACCTGCACGGTTTCGACTGGATGAGCCTTCCTTCGGTGTGGTAGAATAACAAACGAAGCAGTAGTTTAGAGAGGATGTGAGAGGCAAGCGTGATGGATAGCATTTCGGAGATTTTGCATACCCTGCTTTTATGGATTGAAAGCCTTGGCTACTTTGGGATTTTGATCGGTTTGCTGATGGAGGTCATTCCAAGCGAGATTGTACTCGGCTTTGGCGGCTACTTGGTGTACAAAGGCGAAATTTCCTACGCGGGCGCCGTCTTTTTTGGAACGCTCGGCGCGGTTGGGCAAAACTGGATTTTGTATGCTTTCGGCAGATTCGGCGGACGTCCCCTGGTGGAGAAATACGGAAAATATATTAAAATTAAAAAGAAGCATGTCGACCTAGCCGAAGAATGGTTCAAAAAATATGGCTCCGGCATTGTATTTACAGCCCGTTTCGTTCCCGTCATGCGTCAGGTCATCTCGATTCCTGCAGGCATGGCGAAGATGAATTTCTGGCTGTTTACTGCACTTACCGCAGCTGCTTCCCTGCCATGGGCGCTATTGTTCGTCCATTTGGGCCGCTCGCTTGGCGAAAATTGGGAAAATATTCATGAGCAGGCGAAGGATTATGTGCTTCCAGCTATTATTCTCGCAGTATTGTTAATCATTGTTTATTCGCTTTATAAATTTAGAAAATCACGTAAGAAATCGGCGTAATGCAGCCTGATCCGCATGAACCTACGATACATATAACAGGAGAAAGAGGGTAATTAATTATGAGCAAAAGCGTAGCAGAGAAATTGAATAAAGGCATTAGCCCGCAGCAATTCATCGACGGCATGGAGAAAAATAAAGAGGCTTTTCAAGACTGGTACAATCAGTTTGCATGGACGGATGAAAGCGATCGTGAATTTTTCGAATCGCTGAACAACCGCGACGATTTGCGCTGCTTGATTTTAATGGCAGAATGGTGTGGCGATGTCATTCGCAATATTCCGGTTGTATTCCGTGCGCTCGAAAATAGCGGCGTTCCAACAGAGGTGCTCATTATGGAGGAGCATCTCGATACGATGGAGCAGTTTTTGACCATGGGCGGCCGCGCGGTGCCGATCGTTATTATTGCAGATACAGGCGGCCATGTGCTCGGACAATGGGGACCGCGTCCTAAGCATGTTCAAGAAGCGATGACCGCATTCAAGCTGGAAAATCCAGACCGTGAAGCAGCGGATTATCAAGACAAGCTTGGACTTGTTCGCCAAGAAATGGGCCGCCGTTACGGCGAAGGCACAGGCTATCATTCGGTTATTGTGAAAGAGCTGCGCGATCTGCTGGAGTCGTTCTAAACAGAAGAATAGGAGCGCTGATCATGAGTGAAATGCGAGTTGAGTCATTTGCGCTGGGACCTCTCCAGACAAATTGTTACCTGCTCACGGTAAAGGATGAGGAAACAGGCAAGGAACGGGGCCTCATCATTGATCCGGGCATGAACCCGAAAGGTGTGCTGAAGCGGATTGCCGATACGCATATTGAGGCGATTTTGCTGACGCATGCCCACTTCGATCATATGGGCGGTGTGGATGAGGTTCGCAAAGCGGCAGGCTGCCCAGTTTATATTCACGATCTGGAGGCCGACTGGCTGACGGATGCTGGGAAAAATGGTTCCATGCGCTGGCAGGAAGTAACGCCGCCGCTGACGACCGATCCGGCGGAATACGCCTTGGATGAAGGAATGACGCTGGAGCTGCTGGGCGAGAAATTTCGCGTTATGCATACGCCGGGGCATTCCCCAGGCAGCGTGAGCTTTTTGCGCGGCAACGATCTTTTTTCCGGCGACGTGCTGTTCAGGCTTTCCGTTGGACGTACGGATTTGCCGGGCAGCCGCGAGCGGGATTTATACGATTCTATTCAGGGCAAGCTTTACAAGCTGCCTGATGAGGTTAAAGTATATCCGGGGCATGGCCCGCGGACGACGATTGGCTTTGAGAAGGCGAATAATCCTTTTACGCGATAATCGCTTAGGCTTTTACAAGCAATATAACCGTCAGCCAGCGTGGCATTTGCCGCCTGCGGCTGGCGGTTTTTTGTGCTGAATCCGGTAGCTGTGCACATTTGAAATGTATAGGCGGTTCAATGATTTTGAACACTTGCCCAACATAATGGTAAAATAGGGAGAAGCCCACCTGCGGCAAAACAAGCAGGCTATGAAAATGCAAAAGGACGGTGCGTACCGCTTGGCAAATACGACGACGAATATAACGAGTGAAGCGCTCGATGAACCAACTGGCAAGGTGGAACGGACAGCGGAGCAAATAGCTGCGGAAAATGAACGGATTATTAAAGGCGTAGCTGCCCAGCTGTCTATCCCGGTTACTAAAGTGAAAGCGGCTGTCGCCTTGCTGGATGAAGGCAATACGATTCCGTTTATCTCCAGATACCGCAAGGAAATGACGGGCGAGCTGGATGAAACCGAGCTTAGAGCGATTGAGGAAAAATTGCAATATTTGCGTAATTTGGAAGAGCGCAAGCGTGAGGTAATCCGGCTTATCGACGAGCAAGGCAAACTAACCGAGGAATTGAGCTTAGCCATCAATGCGTCCGTAAAGCTGCAGGAGATCGAAGATTTATACCGGCCTTATCGCCAGAAGCGCAAGACGCGGGCGAGCGTGGCAAAGGAGCGTGGATTAGAGCCGCTTGCCCAGTGGCTTTGGTCGCAGCCCCGTCAAGGAGAGCCGCTCGCCGAGGCAGTTAAATATATCGATGAGGCCAAAGGTGTTCCCGGCGCTCAGGAAGCGCTGCAAGGGGCAATGGATATTTTGGCTGAAAATATAGCGGATGACGCGTCGATTCGCTCTTGGGTGCGAAAGCATACGTTTGATCATTCGCTTATTCGTACCGAGGCACGTGATGCGAAAGCGGAGTCTGTATACGAAATGTACTACAGCTACAATGAACCGCTGCGCAAGCTGCCTCCTCATCGCGTGCTGGCGATTAATCGCGGCGAGCGCGAGGATGTGCTGAAGGTAGCATTCGAATTGTCCACAGAGCGGATTCATGAGCATGTTGGTCGTAAAATTTTACGGAAACATACAGCTGAAGCGGTGCGAAGCGTGCTCGTTGCCGTCATTGAGGATTCGTATAAACGCTTGATAGCGCCGTCCATTGAGCGCGAGGTTCGCGGTGAGCTGACGGATAAAGCGGAGGAGCACGCGATTTCGATTTTTTCGGAAAATCTGCGCAATCTGCTGCTTCAGCCGCCTGTTCGCGGCAATGTCGTGCTTGGCGTCGATCCCGCCTTCCGCACAGGCTGCAAACTGGCGGTCATAGACGATACAGGCAAGCTGCTGGAGGTGGCTGTATCCTATCCGACTGCCCCGCATCATAAAGTAGTGGAAGCGGAGCGTTTAATTAATGGCCTGATTGATAAATATAAAGTCGAGCTGATTGTCATTGGCAATGGGACGGCCTCAAGGGAAACGGAGCAATTTATTGCGAACCTGATTAAAGCCCGCCAAGCTGCGCCTGGTCTCGAGCTGAAATATATTATTGTCAGCGAGGCAGGGGCGAGCGTGTATTCGGCTTCCAAGCTGGCAGTCGAGGAATTCCCTTCGCTTGACGTTGCCGAGCGCAGCGCCGTGTCCATTGCACGCAGGCTGCAGGACCCGCTGGCCGAGCTGGTCAAGATTGAGCCAAAGGCAATCGGCGTCGGCCAATACCAGCATGACGTGAGCCAGAAGCGCCTGGATGAAAGCCTGGGCGCTGTCGTGGAGTCAGCGGTTAACCATGTTGGTGTAGACGTTAATACGGCTTCAGCGTCGCTGCTGTCCTATGTGGCAGGCATTAATGCAACAACAGCTCGCAACATCGTCAAATACCGCGAGGAAAATGGCCGTTTCGTGAAGCGGGCGCAGCTGCAAAAGGTGCCGCGTCTTGGTGCGAAAGCGTACGAGCAGTGTATCGGCTTCCTGCGCATTCCTGAAGCGGCCAATCCGCTGGATGCGACACCAATCCACACCGAGTCGTATGCGGTCGTGGACAAGCTTTTTGCCCATCTGGGCGTTAAGCTGAACCAGCTTGGCTCGGAAGAGCTGAAGCAGAAGCTGACAGAGCTTGATGTGGCTTCCGTTGCTCCTGAGCTTGGCGTCGGGGTTCCAACGCTGCGCGACATTGTGGACAGCCTCCTGCGTCCCGGACGCGATCCGCGGGAGGAGCTTCCCGCTCCTATTTTTCATACCGAGGTGCTGAATCTGGAGGATTTGACAGCGGGCATGGAGCTGCAGGGCACGGTTCGCAACGTCATCGATTTCGGCGCTTTTATCGATATTGGGCTTAAAAATGACGGGCTCGTCCATATTTCCCAATTAAGCGATAAATTCGTGAAGCATCCGATGGACGTTGTTTCTGTAGGGGATACCGTTACCGTCTGGGTACTGACCGTAGATGTGAAAAAAGGGCGCGTTGGCCTTACGATGCGCAAGCCAGGTTAATAAAAGCTTGAAAGACGGACTTGCCGATTGCCGGCAAGTCCGTCATACTTAACAGGGAATATAATGAATGACCCTGTTATGTGACAGAGAGGATGACTATCTATGCAAGCCGAGAAATGCAGCACTTTTCCCCATCATAAATGGTTTGGCATAGCGCTTCAGGCGCTCGTTGTGCTTGCTCATAAGGATCAGCCATGCACAAGCGCAGAAATTTCAAAACGGCTCCAGGTCGAGCCAACGCTGCTGCGTCGCGTGATGGCGGAGCTTGCCCGCGAGGGGCTTTTGGCAACGAAGGAAGGCAAGGACGGAGGCTACAAGCTAAGCCGTTCTGCAGGCGCAATTACGCTCGCAGATGTGTATTTAGCGCTTCAACTAGGCGAGCCTTTATGCAAAGGGCTGGAGCAGACGACTGGAGAGCATGAATTTGGACAGGAAATGCGTCAGGCATTTGGTGAAATTTCTGAAGGAGTCAAAAATAGCGCGCTCGAAATGCTTGGTCAAGGGACAATTGAACAGCTGACGAGACGGGTTTGCGACCTTAAAAAGGTAACAGATAACCAACTATAAAATAGTTAGAAATATACGATTGACAAGTGAGTAGATGGAGGACTATACTATTGCTTGTGTAGCAGATGTTTTTTTTGAAATCAACTGTGTTATATTACGCACAGTAAGAATTGCACTTATATAAACGATATTCGGAGGGAATTATCATGACTGTACAAACACAGCTGGATCAATCTTTTTATCAAGTATTAAGCGATCGCCGCTCGGTGCGCCACTATGACAATACTGCAAAAATGACAGAAGCGGAAATTACGGAAATTTTGGAAATTGCCGCTAAAGCACCGTCATCGTCGAACATGCAGCCTTGGCGTTTTCTAGTTGTAACGGACGAGGAGCTCAAACAGCAATTGCTGCCTATCTCGAACAATCAGCAGCAGGTTGTGGACGCAGCAGCTGTTATCGTCGTGTTGGGCGACCTGGAAATGTATAAGAATGCTGAAAAGATTTACGGTTCAATGGCGGAAGCTGGCCTTATGACCAAAGAGATGAGCGAATCGTTCGCTGCCAACTCGCAAAAGCTGTACACATCCATTCCAAAGGAACGTCTGCATGAAGTGACTGTATTTGATGCAGGCCTCGTATCGATGCAAATTATGCAAGTAGCAAAAGCCAAAGGCTATGATACCGTGCCTATGGGCGGCTACGATCGCGATAAAGTAAGAGCGCTGCTGAACATTCCAGAGCGTTATGCATTGAACATTTTGCTGCCAATCGGCAAAGCTTCCCAAACCGGACATCCGAGTACGCGTCTGCCGATCAACGACATTGCATTTTTCAACAAAATGTAATTCATAATCATAAACGAAGAAGCCTCTGGCAGCCACTGCAATTAGTGGGAGCCGGAGGCTTCTTTTTTTAAAAAAAGATAAGAATGTATAAGCTGCACCCTTATAAATTCTTATCTTTCACCCTAGAAACGGCAGCTTTGCCGCCAGAGGACAGCGACAGCCGTTTACGCTTGCTATGACGCTCAATGGCGAATCGTCAATTCGTTGTTATTGTCCGTATCCTTGGTGCTTTGCTTGCTGCGATAAAAATACCAGCATTCATTTAGCAGCTTAATTTGCCTGCGATCTTTCTTATGAAACGCACGCATCATTTGATTGCACAGCCACTGCGGCATAGTGGATCGCCCTCCTCCCGGTCATCCCTGATGTATTACTACCATATGGGGAAGGGCGAATGTCCGTGCAGGTCCTATTTAGCCGATTTCATCTTCGTACCATTGCTCAAGCTGAGCTTGCAGCGCACGAATTTCCGTGAGCAGCGCAATAAGCGGGTAAGCAGACTCTTTAACAGCCGCAAATTCGCGTTCCAACTCGTTAATGTAGTCTAAGCCCGAAGCAATGCGAATCGAGCTGTCATGGAGCTCTACGCGGTCACATTCAGCAATCGCATATGGAAGCGCAGGCACCTGCTCAGCAGTAAGCTTGTCCAGCTCCTTGTGCAGGCGCAAGTTAAGGGCGCTTAATTGATAGGCATGCGTATCAGGCATTTCTACAAAGAAGACCTGATCATTGTTTTTCATTAGTACAAAACGCATCGTTGGCATAAGATGATTGGATTCTCCCCTCAAAACATTCGCTGCATCATGCAGCTGTTTATTGCTGCTGTGCCATAAAAGTGCATCACTACTTGACAGTGTAGCGTATGGGCTGCAAAAATGCCAGAAAAACGAGTCGGAATTTGCTGCACTTTTTTGGCCCTCTTTACGGTTGTTATTTTATTTGGCAAACTAGAGTGCAAGAGAACAAATGAACAAGGGAGAATCAAGATTTATGGTGCAGACGATGAAAGACGAGGAGCTTCAGCAATGGGTGGAGCGGGTGTCCTTGGAAAGCTTTGGACGGCCATTCAAACATCTGGCAACTTTTAACGGTCGTTTGAAGGCAACGGGCGGACGATATTTTATGAAGTCGCATAATATTGAAATTAGCCCTTATCAACTATCGACGTTCGGAGTGGACGAAACAGAAAAAATAATTAAGCATGAGCTGTGCCATTATCATCTACATATTTTGAAAAGAGGCTATCGTCACCGGGATGAGGATTTTAAGCGGCTGCTTGCTCAGGTGGGCGGTTCGAGGTACTGCCAATCGCTGCCGGAGCGCCGTGTAGAGCCATTTCGGTACAAGCTTGTATGCAAGGAATGCGGGATGGAATACATGAGAAAAAGGCGGATAAATCCTGCAAAATATGCGTGCGGAAAATGTCGTGGAAAATTATTTTTAAAAACGCTTGACTTAAATTCAGATACATGATAAATTATTACTTGTCGCCGCGGTTCACAGGCAACACTGAGAAAAAACAAAATATTCCCTGATAGCTCAGTTGGTAGAGCACTCGACTGTTAATCGAGTTGTCACAGGTTCGAGTCCTGTTCGGGGAGCCACACATGGAGAGGTACCCAAGAGGCCGAAGGGGGCGCTTTGCTAAAGCGTTAGGGTGTAACAGCCGCAAGGGTTCGAATCCCTTTCTCTCCGCCATATTTTTTCTCAAAAGTGATTGTAACGGAAGGCCGTTCAACATGCCGGTCTTTTTTTTACGCCTAATATCACAGTGTGCGACATTTAAGGCCCGTTGGTCAAGTGGTTAAGACACCTCCCTTTCACGGAGGTAACAGGGGTTCGAGTCCCCTACGGGTCACCATTTATTTTTTTGTTAGTGCGAGTCATTAGCTCAGCTGGTAGAGCACCTGACTTTTAATCAGGGTGTCGTAGGTTCGAATCCTACATGACTCACCATCTTTTCTTTTAAGACTTCCCTAAATGTGCGGTAGTGGTGGAACGGCAGACACGCTATCTTGAGGGGGTAGTGTCCAATGGACGTGCAGGTTCAAATCCTGTCTACCGCACCATAACTTAAAACTTCCAGAAGCCTTGATATTCAAGGCTTCTTTTTATTTTAACTAACTTATTGGTTCGAGATGTCCAAGAGGATGTTGTTTTTTTATGATCAATTCTTTTTTTTTGCAATTATAAAGGTTTTCAATGAAATAATGAAGCTTTTTCCGTTAGGGGAAAATAGCTTTTTTATTTTACAGTTATTTAGGGGATGTGTAAGCAAGCTGGAATCGGTCTGCTGCACCTTGCATAGTGCATATTCGAAAGCAATTTCATCTGACAAGGGCAGGGGAACCGCAGTCTGTGATTGTTGGTGAGGCCAGGAAACGAGGGACATTCACTTCTTTTTTTTGGAGGACTGAGGTTCCGCTATTCTGGCTTTTAAATCGATTTCATGCCGTAAGCGGACAGGAAAACCGTTATCGCTCTCATTATCCCGTCAAAATGGCTATTTGCTGCGCATTAGCGGCTCCTGAGTCCGCAGACTATGTCTTAAACATGATTTTGTTAAAATAGCGGCTCCTGAGTCCGCCAATTTTATCTTTATGATGGGGTAACGGGTTACCCCCTGTTACGAAGAACATAGAACAGCCTTTTGGCACATATGTTCACATTTATGAGCTGTGACATTCCCATTATATAGAAGGAATATAATTGATGCTGGCTTCTATCCTAATCTGGCTCGCTTTCGTTGCATACACGCCCTAAGTTAAATTTAAAAATGGCTTGACTTAAGCCAAGCTTGCCTTAGGCCTGACGATTATCTCATTCACATTAACATCAGATGGCTGTTCAAACGCAGCAAAAGGCGCGCGCTCTTCTACTTTTTGGAGCAGCCGCACTTTCAGATGCGGGTTTTCAAGTGTCCTCTCGAGGTGATTGAGAACTGTATTGAAGAATTAAAATATTTTTATGGTTGTTATTCTAACGAAAAGGTTACCTACATAAGTGAAGGTACAAGATATTTCAATGAGAAGTGCCTACCCTTACTTCATGGAGTGATTGAAATGAAAAAAGTATTATACATTCCGCTCGACGACCGTCCAGCGAATTTGGACGATATTATTTTGCAAGGCAAAGCCGCTGGTATTCAAGTAATTGTGCCGCCAGTAGGAGATATTCGCAACCGCCTCGATTTCCACATGACGACAGATGGAACGCTTGTGACCGGTACCTCTGGCCCGACGTTCGGCAAGCCGGAGCATATTCGCCGTTTTATTTTTCATCATGCTTCCAAGGTGGACGGTTTTATTATTTCTCTGGATATGCTTGTGTATGGCGGGCTTATTGGGAGCAGGCGCTTGCGCGCTACTGCTGAAGGTACATATCCTGCATATGACTCGCAGACGACTGAGCTGCTTGATGTTATTCGCGAGGTCAAGCAGGCTTATCCGTATAAGCCTATTTATGTGCTCGATACGATTATGCGGCTTGCCTCTACCGTCTTCGTAGACGGTCTGGCGATGCCAGCCTATACCGAGACGCGTACGCTCATGCAAAAGCCGCGTAAGCCGGAGACGGAGCTGCTGGCTATTTTGAATGGCTACGATATTCAGCCGGATGGAACGAGCTTCCCTGATACCGTCTACGTGGATAAGGAGCAATATTATAATGCGAAGCGCCATAAATTGACGACGACGTATTACATGCTGAATCAGCTCGCAAGGGAGGGCTATATTGATTTTGTCGCCATTGGCGTTGACGATGCCTATATTGACGGGATTCAGGCGAATGAGATCGCTTTTGTGGAAAATCGGATTAATGAGTGGCTTGGCGGCACGGATGGACAAAACCCAGAGCGGGCTATTATTTTGCCGGATGCTGATGGATTAGGACATTCCTTGCTGGCTCGCATGGCGAAAAAACTATATTGTGTGAACGGCAAGCCGCGCTTTGCAATCCGATATTTTGGCCCGGATGGCCGGGCGATTGTGAATCCCTATGAATATATGGATGTTCATCAAAACCTGCTGCGCCATATCGATATTGTGGGCGGGGAAGCGGTGGACAGCTGCGAAGGCATCGAGAGCGATATAGAAATCATTGCGATTACGGCGGTTGACCAAGCGGGAAATGCGGTGAGCCGTGAGGCTGAAAATGCGGCGAATATGCGGCCGACGATTGTGATTGATTTTACAGGCGGCGGCGCGGCAAATGCGGCTGTTACGACGGCGCTGCTAGGCAGCAAATACACGGGCAGCCTGCTTGGCTATAGCGGCTGGAATACGGCCGGCAATAAAATCGGCATGGCACTTGGCATGGCTCAGTCACGTTATGCCTGCCTGACGATGGAGACGCATGCGGCTGTGCTCGATGCGGCCATGGATGCACACGGCTCGCTGCTGTTCAAGCGTTTTCTGAAGGACTATTATTACAAGGTTGTTACAATCGCGGAAGTACGCACGGAGTCTCGCGGACGCTCGCCATATACGAATGTGACTGCGGATCAAAATATGCGGCTGTTCAATTCCACCAGCGATTTTGAGCTGTTGACTGCGCTTTTGCAGGGCCGCATGCAGACGAATACGACAACTCTTGCCCAGCAAAAGGCTTTCGGCATTGGCTCAGCGTCCCCGGCCTGCGCGATCCGTCAAATCTGTGATGGAAGATGGTCGCTTGCGCCATATACCCGTGTCGTTTTGAAGCGGGATAATCCAAAATTTATTTGGGACCGCGCTTTTGAAATTACGGTGGAGCCAGACATCGTTTTGCGAAGACAACATTATTAATATTAAGCAGAAAAAAGCCTGGGTGATTGACATTCCTTATCAAAAGGAAAGGAGTGTCAATCATCCAGGCTCAGTTTTTAGCTAATCTTAAAGTAAAATCTTAATGAATATCAATGCTGCTTAAGCCAAACGATCCGTCAGCGAAAGTTTGATATTTAAAATATACATAGGTGCTACTGTATGCAGAAAAATCTTCGGGTATAAAGTTAAAGCTTACATCCATACTATAAACGCTTTTATAAGGAGAAATACCATCTTTAATATCAGAAACAGTTGCATTTTTCAGAGCGGCTGCATATTTTTTGATCGTGTTTTTATCATTGGCTTTTTGAAGACCTTCTACTGTTTCCTTGAATAATTTTTTTGAATAATCTTTACCCTCGAAGTACTTGTTAGTTTCGGTTTTATCTTCAACATATTTATCTACGTAGCTATTAAACTGACTGTAATCATTTGTTTCCAAAGCAGCTGAGAAATATTTGAGTAGCTGCACTACTTGTGTTTTGTTTTCTTTGCTTACACTGCTCAGAGTCACATTTGCTGGCCAATTTGTTTTAAAGCTGGATGACGATGTGCTGCTAGGAGTAGGCGTTGTAGACGGCTTCGCAGTAGGAGCAGGCGTTGCAGTCGGTTTTGCAGTAGGAGCAGGTGTAGCAGCTGGACTAGTACTTGTACTGTCAGTATCGTCATTATATGGAACACCTTCGTTTGAAGAAGAAGTTCCACTAGCTGTAATTTGAATCGTTTGTGAACTGCTTTCGTATTTGACGCTGGCACCTACAGCCTCGGATACCGCTCTTGCCGGCAAATAGGTGTAGCCGTTATACACAATAGGAGCCATTACTTTGCCATTGTTATCTTTAGGTGTCCAAGAAGAACCATTAACAAGGAATTTAATATCGTGATTGAGAAATACTTGGATTTTCTCGACACCACTTGCTGCAAAAATACCTACTGTTCCAAATACCAAGCCGCATGCTACTAAAGATGATACAAAAAAAGATTTTTTAATATACACTTTATATCCCCCTAAATATGAATGTATAGACAAATAGAACTATATGACGAAGAATAATGAGAATTTAATCCTAATTATGCAGTTATAAAGAACTATTATCTGTTTTTGATTATATAGGATATACGAATAAGAGTATATATCTTTTTTCCTAATTGTTGAACTGGAGGAAATGTTTCAATATTGACTTGCTATAATCAACTATTCAAACAAACACAAAAGCAGCCCACTCCCTTTGAAGAGTGGGCTGCTTTTGTGTTTGTTTCGATGCAGCATTGTGGCAGGCACCAGGAATTTAACGGGATGGGCGGGTAGCGGGCTTGCGTCTACTCGGCGGCTCCCGTTTCCGGCTCGACTGGAGCTGGAGCTGGATGCGCAGCAATATACTCTAGCACATTATAGGTCAAAACCGCTGCTTCTGCGCGAGAAATTTCCTCCTTTGGATTGAGCTTGCCGTCCGCATCAAGATCCGCGATTTTCAACACAAGCGCCCGTTGAACAGTTCCTTGATACTGTACGTCCAGATCGGCTTCATCGGCGAATTCCAAAGGCTTAATGTTGATAAGCGGCAGGTTGTTTGTCACTTCGGCGGCTTTCATCAAATAGTGGATAAATTCTTCTTTTGTCCATGGCTTGGCGGGGTCAAGATCGGCTGGCAGCTCAAGTCGATTATTCGCAGCAATGATTAAAGCGTCTGCATACCAGGCGTCATTGTTAGCTTTAGCGAAGTAGTCAGTCGCTAGCGGCGCTTTGAAAAATCTGATGTTATCGATGTTCAAATTCAGTGCATTCACAATCAATTGAATACCTTGGGCAGCTGTGATGGATGCATCCGGTTTAAACTCGTCGTTACTCACGCCTTTAACGATTCCCCTTTCCTGGAGTGAAGCGATTTTATCTTTAACAGAAGACTGATTAACGTCGGTGAACGGAGTGGAAGCCGCGAAGCTATGGCCAGCAAAAGACAGAGCCAGCAGAGCAGTAGCGGATAACATCACAAATTTATGTTTGATTCTCATTGTATATCACCTCTATGTGAAATTTTTGTTGCCGTTTATACCGTATCAGACGAGACATGACCAAAAAGGTTGCAAAAAACTTTTCCGATATAAAAACGAATCAGCTGAACACCTGTAGAATGCCTTATATTTTTTTGTGAAATGCGTTTTTTCGTTCGATTGCGGCAGTTTACTTGCGTTTTCGTTGAATATACCCTGTAAGCAGCGGATATCCTTTATACAGTCGAATAAATATTTACTGTTGACAGCATAGGATTATTTGCTATAAGATGGGAAACAATTGACGAGGATTAAATGCAATATTAACGGATGTTGTTGACTCCATATTAACTTAATCCATTTAACATAATCAATCGAAGGAAAGGAAGTGCACGGCGCATGTTAACCATTTTATTATTCAATCATGATAGCAAGCTTGAACAACCGTGGGGCTCTGAACAGAGCAGCCATCTTTTTGTGCAGGCCGAAAATGCGAACAGCCCGTGCAGCAGCCTTTCTCCTATATGCTTTCGACGCCAACCGGAAGGGAACCAGGTATTCGCCTGAGCCCCTGGATGGGTAGGCTATTGAAGGGGAGATGAAGGACTACTGCCGCTGAGCAGTAGTCCTTTTTTTTATTTGCTAAAGGAATATTTCAGATGGAGAAAATCATTCATTAACGAAAAATGATTCGATTTTCCGTGTGTCATTCATGAATATAAGGTAATAAAATCAATAATATAAACTATTTTCATTTTTTAAAATAAAAAGGGTTGACTTGTTAAAAGTCGATATGCTAGTATGAGAAGCATCAAGTCGAACATGAATTAAAGCGTTAAAGCATTGAAGTGAAATGCGTGATCGGTAAGCCGATTCCATTGCGAGACCAATAACGAAGAGGAAAGGAAGGTGCAGGAAATGAAAAACACAGCAGAACAGCTTATGAATTGGCAAGCGGAGCTTGATTTACATCAGTATGAGCAAGTGCAGAGCGGAACAGTTAAGCATCAGGCGGATGAACAGCAGCATCCAGCTTTAGAAGAGATGAATGAAAACCTACATGTTGCCTGCATCGAACCGAATATTCGTTGTTTTTGCGTATCGCAGCCGGACTGCTCCATCCTGAACAAAGGGGGAGAAGTGGCAGCCTGATCTTGAAGCACGGGGTAGAATAATTCCGATGATTCATTATCTGTATACGTGAAGACTACTTGCACCCTTGGTGAGTGGTCCGTTTGTGTTTTCTCGTAACTTAGCTGAAGTAGGCTGAAGTCGAGGAGGCAAGGCGGAGCCGAGAGGGAGAAAGTAGTTTTTTTATTGCAAAAACAAGAACAAACGTTCCTTTTTTGGTTTGATTCAGTAGTAATTTAATTAAGGCGCATTCGGCAAGCGGCTAAGCCACACGACTTTCACTCGTGGATACGGCGGGTTCGAATCCCCCATGCGTCACCATGGAGATTATGGTGAAAAGGCAAACACGTCAGGTTGTGGTCCTGATAAGTACCGGTTCGAGTCCGGTTAATCTCCCCAATAATGCCCCTTCGCCTAACGGTAGGGCAACGGTCTTTGACACCGTGCGTCTTGGTTCGATTCCAAGAGGGGCAGCCAATTCGATAGAGGGGGACATGTCCAAGGCAGGCGATTCGGAGTCCAAATCCGAATGAGGCGGGTTCGATACCCGCGCCCCTTGTTTTAAAGCGATTATTTAATTAAGGCGCATTCGGCAAGCGGCTAAGCCACACGACTTTCACTCGTGGATACGGCGGGTTCGAATCCCCCATGCGTCACCATCACTTTGTGCTTCTGGCGGAATTGGCAGACGCGGCGGACTTAAAATCCGCTGTTCATTGGACAACTAAGGGTTCGAGTCCCTTGAAGCACACTAATCCAACTAAAGAAGGGAAGAAGCCTAATTGCTTTACAGGTGACGATGATGAAAATAAGAAAACATCTTCAATTGATTCACGACATGGAGTTTCACAATGTATCGGAAAGACGCCTAAATCTGGAGCAGGTGCATGATCGCATTGTCCGTTTTATGTCGCTTGATCCACATGCAAATTACAATTTCATGATCGGTACCGACTGCCAGGTGCATGCAGGACATACGACGATGATTACCGGCGTCGTTATCCAGCGTGAGGGCAAAGGGGCATGGGCCTGCTATCGGCAGGTCGTCATTCCGCGGGAACTGAAATCCATTAAGGAGAAGCTGTCGCTGGAGACGTCATATAGCGAGGAGGTAGCGCTGTTTTTCGGTGGCGAACGCAGGGCGCAAATGGAGGATATTGTGCTTCCTTTTGTTTACAAGGGCGCGTCCTTTGAAGCGTATATTGACGTCGATGCCGGAACCGATCCGGCTGTCAGCAAGACAGCTGCCTATGTGGCGGAAATGGTAC
Source organism: Paenibacillus liaoningensis (assembly GCF_059609455.1). Lineage (NCBI taxonomy): Bacteria > Bacillati > Bacillota > Bacilli > Caryophanales > Paenibacillaceae > Paenibacillus > Paenibacillus liaoningensis. The sequence goes on along the minus strand of NZ_JCAALU010000002.1, from coordinate 127,976 downwards.
TGCGTGTGGAAGCTATGGGGATGAAAGCTCGTCTGAAACCGGAAGCAATTGTCGCTTCTTCCTATGCGAATCGGCATTCCAAGAAGCCTTACCGCTTCACGGCAAATGATGTCGTTGAAATATAAATAATAGTAAAACATAAATATTCTTGATTAAAAACAAGCAGGCGTATTCATGCGTCTGCTTTACGATTGATGTACGTTTTCTGCACGTTTGCTATACGGCTGGCGCTGGTTGGAGGATAAAGAAAAGCAGCTTATCTAACGGTGCCATGCCAAAACAGAGCTCCGATTAAAAAAACGGCAAAAGGGGTAATCTATGGCAAGCGCGATGCCAGAAAGTCTGGCAAAAGATGAACCTTTAAAGGAGAGATACCGATGCCGAATACAACAAAACAATTGGAGCAGGAAATTATTGATGTGCTGCAAGCGAACCATGTTTGCTCGTTTGCTACCGTAAATGGCGATAAGCCGATGGTGCGTTATATGGCACTTTTCCATGATGGACTTAACTTATATTTGGCGACAAATCGCGATACGAGCAAGGTTGATGAGCTGCGGGCTAACCCGAATGTTCACATTCTTGTCGGATACGATGGCAAGCCATCTACCGATATTGTTCAAATTCAGGCTCGTGCCGAGTTATGTGCGGACGACAAGCTGCGTGAGAAGCTATGGAATGAAAACTTTAAGCAGTGGTTTGATGGACCTCACGATCCGGAATACATTATTATAGAAGCGTTCCCGGAGTATATTGAATACTCGAGCGACGGTGGCGAGACCAAGGTGTGGCTGCAATAGCATCAAATAACACGAGCAATTAACTAGGCTATGCACAGGAAAAAAACAAACGAAAAGAGCCTGCTGCTTTCACTTTCATGTGAAGGCGGCGGGCTCTTTTGCTGCAATAGACGATCCGTAGCTAGAAGTGAAAAAGCTGGCTGCTTAAGCCGAAATCCGGGGGCCCTTGCTTAAGCCTTCACAAGCTCTTCCTGCTGCGCCTGCTCCGCGCGCTCAGCATCGCCAGCGGCTGCAGCTTCAGGCTGCTCCGCTTGCAGCTCTGCATATTGCTCCATAAAGAAGCTGGTCAGCTCGGTGCATTTTTTCGATAGAGTAGATACGGATACGCTGTACTTCTCGGCAAGCTCGGCTTTCGAGCTTGGAATGCTTTGAATTTCGCAAATCAAATATTCCAAAGCCGCGCAGTAAACGCCGGATTTACGGAAGGAAGGTTTATTCGCATCCGTATACTCTTTCCACATAAACAGAGCAAGGCTAATTTGGGCAGGCGTGTAGCCGTCCTTCATTTGTCCAGCCAGCTCACGGGCAAGCTCTCCATAGGACGGTGCTTCCCACACGAGCTCTTGATCCAGCAGGCGCTCGATATCCGCGTACGATTGCAACCCCCCGGAAGCTTGCGCCGCCGCCAAGCGGCGCTCTTCCTCGCGATCAAGCTCGATACAGCATTTTTTATATTTACGGCTGCTGCCGCAGTGGCATACATCATTTCTTCCTGGCTTTAACATGTTAAGTCTCCTTAGGCAAAAAGTTAATCGCACATAAGGAGCCACAAGGGGCAGCATTCACTTATGCACCCTTACCATGGTAGCGGTTTTGAAGCATTCAGGCAAGGGGCGGCCGTAAATTCCTGCTCTTATTTATGTCTAGCGGGCACCGATATTTGTACCAGACGGCGTGCCGGAGCCGATTAAATCGCTGCCAGTGGCCAGCTTGAGGAAGTTGCCAAGATTCGGCGATCCGTCTGCATTTCGGGTAACGGTTGGGGTCAAGCTCACGAAGTCAGCAGCGCTTGCGAGCAGACCTTTGCCGTTCACGCTTGCATTGCTTTTCCACCAAACATTGGTATTGGAAACGTCAGTGCCGCTAGTTTTATCGCTAGAACTGCCGCTGAAGCTCAAGTTGTTGGTGAAGGTGTGTGTGCCTAAATCAAAAGCGAAATTGCTTTGTCCATTGCTCCACGAAGTATTGTTTTTCATGGAAATGGAGCCTGGGTTGCTGTTATAGGTGAAGCCATGCTTTTTGTTTTGGAAAGCGATGCTGTTTTCTACAATGTGATTTACAGCAATTTTTTCGCCGCCCAGCTTGAAGCCATTGCCATCGCTGTCAGTTGTCGATGTACCGTCGGACGTTTGGCCATTTTGATAGGCGATGCTGTTGCGAATCGTTACAGCGCCAATGGCTCCAGTATCGGTTTTTGAGTAGAGGTCCCAGCCGTCATCCACGTTATTCGCCGCAATACAGCCGTCGAAAACATTGCCCGGGCCAACAGTCAGCTTCGCGGCAAAGCCGTCTGCATCTTCCCCGTTATCCGGATCATAGTTGTCGTGGGAATAAGAATTAATAATTTCATTGTAAGCTGGCCACTCGCTGTAGCCGGCCGTGGATACATATCGTCCAAGCTGCAGACCCGTATCGCGGTTATGATGGGTTTCTACATTTTCAATGCGGTTGTAATTGCCGCCAATATAGATGCCGTTATCGCCAGCACCCTTCACTTCAAGTCCTTTCACAAACCAGTAATGGCCGTTAATTTGCAGACCGCGGTTCGTAGAGGCAAAAGCTTGTGCGGAAAAGTCCAGCACAGGCTTCTCGCTGCCATAAGCGACAAGTCCTTTGCGTGCACTAACAGAGCTTCCGCTATTCGTGCGCTCAATTGTTACCGTTTCGGAAAAAGCGTAGGTGCCGCCGCGCATATAGATCGTTTTGCCCGGTTGAATTTGCGTAAGTGCTGCTGCAAGCGTAAGCGGGCTGCTGATCGTGCCGCTGTTGCTAGCAGAGCCATTCGCTGCTACGAATAGATCGCCCGTAGCTGGCGTTGGTGTAGCGGATGGTGCTGGTGTAGCTGTAGGTGTCGGAGTTGCTGTAGCTGTTGGTGTTGGCGTTGGAGTTGGAGTTGCTGTCGGTGTTGGCGTCGATGCCGAATCCGACACGATGACATTGTCGAATTTAGCAGCCGTCTTAAAGCTGACGAGACCAACAGCACCTGAGGTCAAACTGGAGTCAGTAGCCGTCAGCACCTGCGTGCCATTCACATGCATGGTGATTGCTGAACCAGACATCGTGAGTTTAACCGTATACCATGTACCGGCAGCAATGGGATAATCGACGGTTGCAAGAGTAGTTGTGGAACCGCTTACTTTTTTGCGCAGTTCAAGCTTGCCGCTGCCGCTGTTATAAAGCGATGCCGCATAAAAATTATTGCCATCCTGGTAGCGTCCGGCTACATAAGTACGGTTTGTTCCATTAAAATTATCAATTTTCACTTTGGCTTCAACGCTGTAATCCGTCCAGGCCTGATTTCCTGCGGAAGTGCGGCCCTCTTCGGAGCTTGTTTGGGCATAGGTGTAGGAGCCGCTATCCTGTACGACCGACCATGTACCGCTTGTCGACGTCCAGCCGGATGCTGTGCCCGTTTCAAAATCAGCGCTGTAAAGCGTAGCCGCCTGAACTTTACCGAGCATGGATGTAAAAGGAAGCGCGAGACAGAAGCAGAGCAGGAAGGCGAGTGGTTTGATCCCCTTTTTCTTAAATAGCATAGTAGTGGACATTACATTAAGTTCCTCCTTTGTAATCGCTTAAATTGTATTTTATTCCAATTAACCTCCTTGGACACATCGTAAGGAATGAAAGCGATTCCAGCAATAATCATTACCTCACATGTTGTTTTAGCCGCGAAAAATGCGGCTTTTTCGATAGACGGTCTATTTACCGAACGCGCAAGCCAAGCTTGTCATTTGGTTTCAGGAGCAGGGGAATGGGTAAGCATAGATGATAGGCACGACTAAGCGACAGAGGGGAAGCTTTATTATGCGTTTAACCCGATTGAATCAAATTTTTGTCAGCATCGTATTGGTGCTGCTTATTTTGTATTTGTTTGCGCGCAACTCCGCCTTTTTTGACCCGATTATGCTAGCGCTGAAAATCATCTTTGTACCGATCGTGCTGTCGGTATTTTTGTATTATTTGCTCCGCCCATTGGTCGCGCGCCTGCATCGCTGGAAGCTGCCGAAGCCGCTATGCATTTTGCTCCTATATGTGCTCGCGGCTGCGCTCATTACGCTGCTCGGCATCGTCGTATGGCCGATATTGCAGCGCCAGCTGACGGGTTTGCTTGAGCAGCTGCCAAAGCTGGCGGATGATTTTCGAAGGCAGCTGGACCAGCTTCAGAAAAATCAAATCTTGTTCGGGATTGATCTGTCGAAATTTGATTTTGCTGGCTTTAATTTAATGGATAAAGCGGGGCCCTATTTAACGAAAAGCATTGCATCGGCAACCGACTATATGAAAAATGCCTTTTCTGTGCTCTCCAATTTTATAATTGTCGTATCTACGGCGCCACTGCTGCTTTATTACATGCTGATGGATGACCGGGCCGCGGTCCATAAGCTGCTGGATCGGGTCCCTGGGCGATATAAAAACGGTTTGAAAGAGACGCTTCAGGAGATGGACAAAGCGTTGAGCGGCTTTATTGTCGGCCGGGTTACGCTTTGCCTGCTGCTTGGCGGAATGGTGCTCGTTGGCTTCCTTCTAATCGGCGTGCCGTATCCGCTTGTTCTCGCGCTCCTCATTGCTTTCATGAATATGGTTCCGTATATTGGGCAAATTTTGGGGCTTATCCCTTGTGTGATCGTGGCGTTTATCGATGAGCCTTCGTCGGTCATTTGGGTTGTCGTCGTCATTATGCTGGCCCAGCAGATTGAAGGCAACATTTTGTCCCCGTATATTTATGGGCGAAAGCTGGACGTTCATCCCATTACAACGCTGCTGCTTATTCTCGTCTCAGGGGCGCTCGGCGGCATCATCGGCATCATGGTTGCGATCCCGGTTTATTTGCTTGTGAAGATCATCGTCGTGCGGATTTATAATCGCTGGGAAAAAACTGTCACCTAATAGGCTCCCTTCACGTATGAACAGATTAGGTTTGTTCTCATTTTGTTCATATAAATAGAAGGGAGAGGTTTAATTGAACACTGAAATAAACAGACCGCAAGGAAGCCAGAAGCCGCTTAATCCAAAAACGGTAAAAAAGGCGATCATCGGAGCAGCCATCGGCATCGTAGCCGTTACGCTCGGATTTTCATCTTTTTATACGGTACAGGAGCAGGAGCGGGCGGCGATTTTGACATTTGGACAGTATACGGGGGAGTCGACGGCGGGGCTGCATTTTAAGTTTCCATATCCGATTCAGCAAGTTGTTACGGTGCCAGCTGAGCTGGTGCAGCGCATTCATATCGGGTACCGCCAAAATGGCGATAGCGTGACTCCCGTTGACGACGAAGCGCTTATGATTACCGGGGATGAAAACATCGTATCGGCCGACGCCGTCGTCCAGTGGAAAATAAGCAATTTGCATGATTATTTGTACAATATTGATGATCCGGAGCGTTTCCTGCGCAATGCGGCAAGCTCCTCCATTCGTTCGGTTATCGGTTCCGAGAAGCTCGATTATGCGATTACGGACGGGAAAACCGTTATTCAGGATAAGGTGCGGGAGAAGCTGCTGGAGCTGCAGACGAAATATCAAACCGGCATTCAAATTATGGACATTAAGTTCCAGGATATTGAGCCGCCGAGCGGCCAGGTAGAGGAAGCGTTCCGCGAAGTCACGAATGCCCGCGAGGAGAAAAATACAAAGATCAACAACGCGGCAAAATATGAAAACGATCGCATTCCGAAGGCGCGCGGCGAAGCACAGGCACTGCTCGAAAATGCCGAGGCAGAGAAAAAGTCGCGGATTTTGAACGCCGAGGGCGACGTGGCGAAGTTCAATGCGATTTTTGCCGAATATAAAAATAATCCAGACGTTACGCAAAGCCGTCTTATCCTTGAGACGCTGGAAAAAATATTGCCGAACGCGCAAATTTTCATTACAAACAGCAATGGAGATACGGTGAATTACTTGCCGCTTAATGAGCTGCTCCGCAGCAAAAGCGCTTCTAGCAGCTCCAGCAATTCGCAAACCCCTGCTCCGCAGGCGGAAGGGGGCGTAACGCCATGAAGAAAAACCAGTTGATGCTGCTAGTTGGCCTTGTGCTCATCGTCATTTTGGGCGCAGGCTCGATGTATATCGTAAAGGAAGGCGAATACAAGGTCGTGCTGAAGTTTGGCGAAGCGGTACGGGTTGCCGAAACGCCGGGCCTCAAGCTGAAAATTCCATTTATCGAAAATGTATCGCCATTGCCGAAATACCAGATGACGTACGAGAGCAATCCAACGTCGATTTTGACGAAGGATAAGAAGCCGATCATCGTGGACAATTATACCGTTTGGCGCATTACGAATCCGGAGCAGTTTTTGAAAACGGCACAGACGGTAAGCGCTGGTGTCCAGCGTATTGATGAAGCGGTGTACAATTCGGTGCGACGCAAGCTGTCTGAGGTGAATTACGATAATATTATTAGCGAGCAGACGGAGCGCGGCAATATTAATGATGAGATTACGCGCGACGTAGCCGAGGCGCTGAAGCGTGACGATTATGGCGTTGAGGTAATCGATGTGCGTATTAAGCGTACGGATTTGCCTGAAGGCAATAAGCAAAGCGTGTACAATCGGATGATTTCCGACCGTCAATCCATCGCGGCGCGTTATTTGTCCGAGGGCGATGAGGAGTCGCGCAAAATTACGGCGAAGGCCGACCGTACCGCAAGCGAGCTGATGTCGCAAGCACAGGCTGACGCGAAAAAAATCATTGCCGAGGGTGAGCAGCAGGCGGCGAAAATCTATAATAAAGCATACGGGCAGGACCCGGCGTTCTATAATTTCTACCGGACGCTGGACAGCTATGTGACGACGCTCAAAAATGAGCCGGTCATCATGCTGCCAATCGACTCGCCATATGCGAAAATATTGCTTGGCAAATAAAGAGCCAGCTTGTGGCTGAATAACGAGGCGGGGAAGAGCAGCACTCTTCTCCCCGCCTTTTTTTGTCGTCCTCAGGCAGGTGTACAAACCAATTGTGGTGCTGCTGCACTTCCTAATAGGAGCGAGCGAATGATGCTTGCACCCGAAGGGAGGGTGAACGATGGCTGAAAGGATACAGGATTTTATTCCAGCGGGCAGGAACAATCGTCCCGGCATCGCCATTCAAGGTCCGAAATATGTGACGGTACATGATACAGCGAACAGCTCGAAGGGAGCGGATGCGCTTTCGCATGCCAAATATTTAAAAGGCAGTGCCGCCGCAGCTTTGCCCGTGTCCTGGCATTTTACGGTGGATGATACGAGGGTCGTGCAGCATTTGCCAGTGGCCGAGCATGGCTGGCATGCAGGCGATGGCAATGGGCCGGGCAACCGCAGCTCAATCGGCATCGAAATTTGTGAAAATGCCGATGGCATCCGCAGCAAGGCGGAGGCGAATGCAGCGGCACTCATTGTCGGATTGCTGCGCCAGCTCGGACTGCCGATTACGGCAGTCGTCCAGCATAACCACTGGAGCGGCAAAAACTGTCCGCATACGTTTCGGAGCCGGCCGGGCGGTTGGGAAAGCTTTTTGCAGCAAATTAAAGCGCTGCTGGGCGATCCAGTGGAGCCAAAACCAGAACCAGAACCAGAACCAGAACCAGAGCCGGAAAAGCCGGAAGAGGAGGGGGAGCCCATGACAGATGCGGAGCGCCAGCAGTTTGATGCGGTGGTGAAGCGGGTAACCGAGTTAGAAGCAAAGCACAGCATGGCGGTGCCAGCATGGGCGAAAGCAGCGGTTGCGGCTGCGGCAGCAGCTGGAGTCATCGACACGCCGGAAGGCGGATCGCTAGACTTTTATCGCGTGCTGACTGTGCTGTATCGCAAAGGGCTGCTGTAGGCGGCAGGCAGAGGCTGAGCGCAGAGCGAAGGCGGCTCAAGCGAGCCGTCTTTTCGTCATTTTCGACCCAAAAGGGGAATAAACTGTTACAATGGATACTATAGCAGTAAATAGTTAGCCGGCAAAGGAGTGATGTGCAGAATGAAAAAAGGGCGGATTTTAGTCGATTTTCTAAGACAAAGCTGGCCTTTGTATGCAGTTGCCGTTCTGCTGCATGTCGCATCCAGTATCATTCAGGTGTTCTTCCCGCAGGTGCTGGGAAGGTTTACGGATGCGCTGCAAAATAACGGTTTATCGAGCGGGCTTATTCAAAACTACAGCCTGCTGCTGCTCGCCATTGGCGCGAGCTATGTTGTGCTGGCTTGTGTGGCGCAATTTCTCATTATGTACATTGGCAGACGTTTTGAGCGATTGACACGCGGCAAGCTGTTTGTGCATTTTACCGGACTTAGCGAACGTTTTTATTCGAAAAATGGCGTCGGCAAGCTGCTGAGCTATGTCGTCAATGACGTCACTGGAGTGAGGGAGTCGATCTCGATGGGCGTCAATCAGACGGCTAGTGCGGTGACGCTGTTTTTCGCCGTCGTGACAATGATGCTTTACAGCGGCATTCCGCTGTTCTTGCTAGCCTCGTCCATCGTGCCGCTGCTGCTGATCCCGTTCATCGTAACGAGATTCGGGCCAGTTATTATGCAGCGCTCCAAAAAAGTGCAGGCCTCGCTCGCTACGATGACCGAGTCAGCGGAGGAGCAGTTCGGGGGCATACGCGTCACGAAGAAGTTTGCTGTTGAATCGGTAATGAATGAGCGATTTTTCACAACCGTAGATCAAATCAAGGACAACCAGCTTCGTCTGGTCCGGGTTTCTTCGATTTTTCAGGCGATTATCCCCTTTCTCGGCGCTTTGTCTTTAATTATAGCCATTTCGTTAGGCGGCTACTTAACGGTGAATGGCGAGCTGTCGCTGGGGCATTTTGTAGCATTGACGCTTTACATACGGATGCTCATGAATCCGCTTCAGCAAATCGGCACTGTGATTAATACGATGCAGCGTTCGCGGGCCTCATTGGAGCGGCTGAACGAGCTGCTGTCAGAAACGCCGGATATTCAGGAAAGCAAGGCGGCTGCTTCGCTTGATTTGCATGGCAAGAGCATTCATGTTGCGGGACTGTCTTTTACTTATCCGGGGGCTCGCGAAGCGGCACTGCGCGATATTCAGCTGGACATTCGGCCAGGCATGACGATTGGCATCGTGGGAGCGACCGGCAGCGGCAAGACGACGCTTATGAAGCTGCTGCTGCGCACATATGAAGCGCCGATGGGCACCATTCGTTTTGATGGGACCGATATTCGCGACATTACGCTTGAGAGCCTGCGCAGCCAAATTGGCTACGTGCCGCAGGATGGCTTTTTATTCAGCACCTCCATTCGCGATAATATTGCTTTTTCGGATCGGGGGCGTGAAATGGACGCTGTTGAGGAATCGGCAAGGCAGGCGCAAATATTTGAAAATATTATGGCATTTCCCGAGCAGTTCGAGACGAAGCTTGGGGAACGCGGGGTGACGCTGTCCGGCGGGCAGCGCCAGCGAACGAGTCTTGCGAGAGGCTTCATTAAGCAGGCGCCGCTTATGATTTTGGATGACAGTGTCAGCGCTGTCGATGCTGTAACCGAGACGGAAATTATGAATACGGTACGCAGGATGCGCAAAGGGAAAACGACGATTATTGTAGCCCATAGAATTAGTGCGATCAAGCATGCCGATCAAATTATCGTCATGAAGGAAGGGACGATTGCACAGCAAGGAACCCATGCCGAGCTGTCGGCGAAGCCGGGCTTATACGCATCGCTGTGCGCGATTCAGGAGGAGGGAGAAGCAGATGGCTAATTCCATTCGCAATTGGGAAGCTGACCAGAGGGCTGATCAGCAAATGGGTCCAAACCAGCCGAAGCCAGATATAAAATATATGTCGGCATTTCGGGCATTATCCGCCTTTGCTAAACCCCATAAATGGAGCTTTACGCTAATCTTCTTCTGTACGCTGCTTGCTATAGCGGCGGATTTGCTCCAGCCCTATCTAGTGAAAGTGATTATTGACGATCATTTGATGGCGGGCAAGGGGGAGTATCGCTCCATTATCGGTATAGGAGCCTTGTATTTGGGCTTAGCAGCTATGAGCCTGCTGTTTACCTACCTGCAAAACAATATGCTGCAATACACAGGGCAAAGCATTGTGGCGAAGGTCCGCAAGCAGCTGTTCGAGCACATTTCAAAGCTGTCGATGTCTTATTTTGACCGCACCTCAAGCGGCAGCTTGATTACCCACGTTTCCAGCGATACGGAATCGCTGAATCAGCTGTTCAGCCAAGTGCTGATGAGCGTGCTGCGCGATGGCATGACGCTGGTGTTCATTATATTTTTGATGTTCCAATTGGACGCACAGCTGGCGCTTTATTGCTTGCTTCTGCTGCCGATTATTGCGGGCATCGCCATCGGTTTCCGTTCTTATATGCGCCGGACCTATCAGCGGGCGCGGACGCAGCTCTCCCGGCTCATAGCTTTTACTGCTGAGAACTTAGCCGGAATGAATCTGATCCAGGTTTTTCATCAGGAGAAGGAGCAACAGCGAGAATTTACGGAGCGCAATGAAGGTTATTTCCGGGCTAATATGAAGGAAGTAAAGACGCAGGTATGGTTTCGCTGCTCCTTCGATATATTAAGTAATCTGTCTATTGCTTTCGTTACGTGGCTTGGCGGCATGGCGGTGCTGAACAAGCAAATCGAGTTCGGCGTCCTTTACGCATTCATTACGTATATTCGCCAGTTTTTCCAGCCGCTTAATACGATTACGCAGCAGTGGAATACGCTGCAATCGGCAACGGTTGCGGTGTCCCGTATCTGGGGCATATTTGCGCTTAAGCCGGAGGTGGAAAACAAGGCGAAGCCGCGTACGCTTGCGAAAGCGCAAGTACGTGGCGATATTGAATTTGATCATGTTGTATTTGGTTACGGCGATCGGACGCCTGTCATTCAGGGCTTGTCGCTGCATATCCGGTCAGGGGAGCGAATTGGCATCGTCGGCACGACAGGGGCAGGCAAAAGCTCGCTGATTAGCCTGCTCTGCCGTTTCTACGATGTTCGCTCTGGCGGCGTGAGGATCGACGGCACGGATGTACGCGATATCGAGCAAGCGCAGCTGCACCGCATTGTCGGCCTCGTTCAACAGGAGCCCTATCTTTATTCTGGCAGCGTGCTGGATAATGTGAGGCTGTTCGATATGGACATTGATGAGGAAACGGTTATGGAGGCGTGCCGCCTAGTTGGGGCAGATGCTATTATCAAGCGGATGAGCGAGGGCTATAATACGCGGTTGTCCGAGCGGGGAAGCGGCTTGTCTGCTGGCGAGCGGCAGTTGATTTCCTTTGCACGAATTATCGTATTTCAGCCGAAAATTCTCATTCTTGACGAAGCGACGGCGAATCTGGATTCGTATAGCGAGCAGCTGCTGGAGCAGGCGCTTGCGATCGTCTCGCGAGGACGGACGACGATTATTATCGCACACCGCCTTTCTACCGTCATGAAGGCTGATCGCATTATTGTGATGCGCAAGGGCGAAATTGCCGAGCAGGGCACGCATGCAGAGCTGGTGAGACGGCATGGGTACTACGAAGAGCTGTATCGCCATTCGCGGGGCAAAGTATTCGCTTGAGCTGATTAAATGAAGCAAAAAATGGGTAATGATAGCGGGTATGCGTTATGTCGAAAAAAGTAAAAAACTAGCAATGCACTTTGGGATTTTTGTCATTTTATATTAGATTTGATATAGTTAACAGTATCAAGCTAAGGAGGGATCTCTTTGAGTATTGATCTAAGGAAGCAAGCGGAAGATAATTTGATCGATTTGAAGAAGAAAGCAACGATTTCCTTAACCAAGCGGGGGCTGAATGGGCAGGTTGCCCGAGTAGCAGCCGTGTTCGATATTTCCGGTTCGATGACGAATTTGTACAGAAGCGGCATTATTCAAAAAACAGCGGAGCGCGCGCTTGCGCTTGCGATGAATTTTGATGATAACGGTGCGGCGGATGTATTCGCTTTTGGACTGAGCAATCATGAAATTGGGGAAATTTATCAAGCGAATTTTTATCAATTTGTAGAGCGGGAAATTACGAGCAAGCATAAGCTTGAGATGGGCACGCAATATGCGGGTGTCATGAAGCAGATCGCAGATTTTTATTATCCAGGGGCGCTGAAGCTTACCCGCAAGGGCGGTTTTCTCGGCTTGGGCGGCCGGACGGAATATGAAATTGATGCATCCAAGATTAAAAATGACCCGCCCGTGTATGTCCTATTTTTCACAGATGGGGACAACTCCGACAAAGAGGAGACGCGCGAGCTGATTCGCGGCTTGTCAAGACTTGGGATCTTCTTTCAGTTTGTCGGCATAGGCAATGAGCGTTTCTATTTCTTGGACGAGCTGGACAATCTGGATGGTCGTTATATCGACAATGCAAATTTCCTCAAGGTGAAAAACCTCGATAAAATTTCCGATGACGATTTGTATGACAGCTTGCTTGTTGAGTTTCCGACATGGCTTAAAGAAGCGAAAGAAAAACAATTATTCTAAATAAATGACATGTTAATCCAGTACATTCTTCCCTTTATAAAATCTTTATACGTTTCGCCAAAATTCTCTGAAACTTGTTGGGCGCTACATGCGTAGAAAAGGTAGAATCAAAACGAAAGCCACGGATGACGAAGCTGCTTCGCCTGATGTGGGAAGGAGGTGACCTCGAACATGAGTATTAATCTGGTTAAGGGACAGAAGATTGATTTGACTAAAGGAACCTCCGGTCTTACCAAGCTGATGGTTGGTCTTGGCTGGGACCCAGCGGTGGAAGAGAAGAAAAGCTTCTTCGGAATGGGACGGAAGCAGGCGGCTAACATTGACTGTGACGCTTCGGCTCTAATGCTGAATGCGAGCGGAAAGCTGGCAAGCCGCGAAAGCCTCATCTGCTTCTATAATAAACAGAGTGCCTGCAACTCGGTCATTCACTCGGGTGACAACATTACGGGTGAAGGGGATGGCGATGACGAGCAAATTGGTATCGATTTGGCGAAAGTGCCAGCCGATGTGGAGAAAATTTTAGTCGTTGTCAACATCTATGAAGCGGAAGCAAGAAAGCAGGATTTCGGCATGATCCGCTCGGCTTATATACGGGTCTTAAATGCGAATAATATGCAAGAGCTGGTTAAGTTTAATTTGACGGATAATTACTCCGGCATGACCGCTCTGATTACAGGTGAGCTCTACCGTCACAATGGCGAATGGAAATTCAACGCTATCGGTGAAGGAGCCCAAGCGCCACATATTGATATTTTGGCGGCGCGATACAAGTAATACCCAATCCCATAAAATGAAAAGAGGTTTTTGACAATGGCAATTAACTTATCCAAAGGTCAAAAAGTAGACTTGACGAAAACAAACCCAGGACTTTCCAAAATTTTGGTAGGTCTAGGCTGGGATACGAATAAATATGACGGCGGCGGCCAATTTGACCTCGACGTATCGGTATTTCTTTTGGCAGCTTCGGGTAAAGTAGAAGGCGAGAAAAACTTCGTATTCTACAACAATACTTCCAATGAGAACGGTTCCGTCGTACATACAGGCGACAATCGTACAGGAGAAGGCGACGGAGACGATGAGCAAATCAAAGTAGAACTGGCAACTGTGCCTGCTGATGTAGAAAAAATAGCTTTCGCTATTACGATCTACGATGCAGAGACTCGCAACCAGAACTTTGGACAAGTTTCCAATGCGTACATCCGCATTGTGAACGAAGCGAGCAGCGAAGAATTAATCAAATTCGATCTGGGCGAAGATTTCTCGATCGAAACCGGCGTTGTTGTCGGCGAATTGTATCGTCACAGCGGCGAATGGAAATTCAGCGCAGTCGGCAGCGGCTATAAAGATGGCCTTGGCGGTCTGGCACGCGACTTCGGCTTGAACTAACATTTAAAAGCATAGAAGCAGGGGCAAGTCCTCTTTTCTCGCGTGCGTATGGCGGGAGGGGAGGGCAGGCCCCTTTACAGCTTTTTTTCTACCTATCCAACCTCTATAACATCACTCTTCTAGAAAGCGGGGAAATCATATGTCTATTAACTTGTCTAAAGGCCAACGTATTGATCTCACAAAAACAAATCCAGGATTGACCAAAGTAGTTGTCGGTCTGGGCTGGGATACGAATAAATATGCAGGCGGCAGCGAATTTGACCTTGACGCTTCTGCATTTTTGCTCCATGCTGATGGAAAGGCCAAGGGAGCCGAAGATTTTATTTTCTACAATAATAGAGAAACATACGGCGGGGCTGTGCTGCATACTGGCGACAACCGTACCGGCGAAGGTGAAGGCGACGATGAGCAAGTCATTATCGACTTCAGCAAAGTTCCAGCACATATCGTGCGTATCGGCATAACAGTTACGATACATGATGCTCCTGTTCGCCAACAAAACTTCGGTCAAGTGAGCAGCGCTTTCGTAAGAGTAGTCAATGAGGCGAATAACAATGAAGTGCTTCGTTTTGACCTTGGTGAAGAATTTTCGACGGAAACAGCAGTTGTATTTTGCGAATTTTACCGCCATGAGAACGATTGGAAGTTCCAGGCGATTGGAAGTGGCTTCGCTGGCGGTCTAGCCGATCTTTGCCGCAATTACGGCCTAGAGGTATGACGGTAGCGCTCGTAAAGGGGCAGAAAGCTGATGTAACCAAGTCAAATCCGGGTTTGACCCGGATTACGGCTGCTCTGGGATGGTCAGCCCCTTCCTCCTTCGAAATCGATACTTCTGCTTTTTTGCTAGCTGCAGGCGGCAAGGTGCGAAGTGACAATGATTTGCTGTTTTACGGCAATCCATCGAACGCTTTTTTATCCTATATCGAATCGCCGGGCGGCAATGACCGCAAGCAGTTCAAGATTGATCTTTCCCGTACCGACGCTGCAGTTGAGAAAATCGCCATTACGTTGACCATTTACGATGGGGAAAAACGGAATCAGCAGTTCAGCGGGGTAAACGGCCTATACATACGTTTTCTGAATGAAAGTACGGGCCAGGAACTCATTCGTTATGATCTGCGTGAGCCTTTTTCGGTGGAAAATGCAATTGTTATCGGCGAGCTTTACAGGTACAATCAGGAGTGGAAATTTAATGCGATTGGGGCCGGCTATTCTGGCGGGCTGAAAGACTTATGCGGAAGCTACGGCATTGAAGTGAAGGACGAGCCCAAAGCTCCTGCTGCTCCTACGCCTCCTCCTGCGCCGCCAGTACCGCCTGCACCGCAGACGTCTTCTGCACCACGGAATCCGCTGATTCCGCCAGCGCCTCCTAAACCACAGGAGACGCAAGGCTCGCGCATCGTCATTCCGCCAAGGCCTGGCTCTACGCCAGCTCCTGCACCATCTGCTCCTGCTGCTTCGCAGCAGCCGACTTCAGAAGCGCCGAAAATCAATTTTTCCAAAATTGAGCTGAAGAAGAAGGGCGACGTCATTAATTTGACGAAGCAAAGCGGCGGCTTGGGCGAAATTTTGGTTAACCTCAATTGGAACCAGAAAGCCGGCGGCGGCTTGTTCAAACGTACGGGTATTGATCTTGACCTCGCTTGCATGTATGAGTTGAAAGATGGCAGCAAAGGCGTTATTCAGGCACTTGGCAACAGCTTCGGTTCCCTGAACAGAGCGCCATATGTGATGCTGGATGGCGATGATCGGACAGGCTCAGTGACGACGGGTGAAAATATCCGGATTAACGGAGAGAAAATTAAGGAAATCAAGCGATTGCTCATTTTCACCTTTATTTACAAAGGGGTGACGCGCTGGTCTGAGGCTGATGGAGTCGTCACGCTTAGCCAGCAAGGCGGCCCGGACATTGTCGTTAAGCTGGATGAATACGACAATGGACAGGCGATGTGTGCAATTGCTATGATTACGAATGTGAACAATGAAACGTTCAGCATTGAGCGGATTGTTCGGTATTTTGAAGGGCATCGGAAGCTTGATAGTGCTTTCGATTGGGGTCTCAGCTGGGTTGCAGGAAGCAAATAAAATGGAGGTTAGAATGAAGTGGACTGGCTAACGAATTTTTTCACAAGCATTGTGGAGAACTACGGACATTTCTTTGATTGGGATGCAGTAGTAACTACCCTCTCCGACCCTGTCAGCTGGGGAATTATTGGAACACTGATTATATTGGAAGGACTTTTGTCCGCCGATAATGCGCTCGTGCTCGCTGTTATGGTTAAGCATTTACCAAAGGAACAGCAAAAGAGAGCGTTGTTTTACGGTATTTTGGGCGCTTATATTTTCAGGTTTCTGGCGATTGGTTTCGGTACGTATTTGGTTACGTTCACAGCCGTCAAATTCCTAGGCGCGGCTTATCTCTTGTACATCGCTTATAAAGGATTGTTCAAGGGCGGCGGCGAAGACAGTGTTGAAAACAAAGGGCAATCGTTCTGGAGAACGGTTATCGCTGTAGAATTAATGGATATTGCATTCAGTATCGATAGCGTTATCGCGGCATTTGGCGTCAGCAAGGAAGTATGGGTATTGTTCCTTGGCGGTATTCTCGGCGTTCTGATGATGCGCGGCGTGGCCCAAGTATTCCTCAAGCTGATTGAGAAAATTCCTGAGCTGGAAAAAACGGCATTTTTCCTCATTGCGTTAATCGCAGTTAAAATGATTTTGGGGGCCTTCCATATCGAAATCCCTCACATCTACTTCTTTGCCCTAATTGGCCTATTGTTTGGCGGTACGATCGTACTAAGCCTGATGAGACAAAAGAAGGGTACTTCAAACAGCAACTAAAGCTTGTTTAAATAGCGGTTTATGCGGGTAATGATCCCTTAATCCCTCCTGGTTAAAGGGGGGATTATTTTTTTTATGAGTAGATCGCGTATTTGGCGATCGGGGCCGAGTAATTGGAACAGTGTCGATTACTGGAATGAATCAGGAGGAAACCGGAATGCGATACTTTGATTATTTTACCTGGGAGGAAGAAGAAGCGGTTTTCTTCTCGGCGCCTACCCCATTCGATCATACGACGGAGCGGGAGCTTCTCGCTTATGCCGTCGGAGCTGCTTTGTATTGTCCGGCTACCCGACCAACGATTTCCGAAGATATTTTAAACCGCAAGCATGAAGGTTTGACGACGATGGTCATTGACCTGGAGGATGCGGTTGGCGACCATTTGGTGGAGATGGCAGAGGAGTCTCTGCTGCAGCAAATTTTTCGTTTATCCTCTTTTTTGAAAATTGGCTCTTTATCGCGCGATCATCTTCCTCTACTATTCATTCGCATTCGCAGCGCGCAGCAGCTTGCCCGTATGATTGAGCGGCTGGAAGAAAAGATCAGCCTGATTACCGGCTTTATTTTCCCAAAATTTACAGCAGCAAACGGTGAAGCCTATTTTAGTCAAATCGCTGCATTTAACCGTCAGCAAAGTGTTGGTTCGCCGGTGCTTTATGGGCTGCCCATACTAGAAACGCCTGCTATCATTTATCGTGAGACACGCCTGGAGGAATTGCTGGCCATTAAGCAGCTTCTCGATCGTTATCAGCGTTATGTGCTCAATGTGCGTATTGGAGCGACAGACTTCTCCAGTTTATTTGGCCTGCGCCGCAGCAAAACCATGACCATATACGATATTCTTCCTGTTCGCGATTGTATGGCGGATATTATAAATATATTTGGGCGAATGGATGCCTCTTATGTCATCTCGGGACCCGTATGGGAATACTTTTCGAGCAGCAAGCAGGCTTCTGTCCCTTCATTGTTTCCTCTACAGCCGGAGCAGCTGTCTGGAAAAGGAGAGCGCTGGCCCCTGCGGCATTCGGCAGCACTAGAAACGGATGGCCTGCTGCGCGAAGTCATGATGGACAAGGAAAACGGCATTATTGGCAAAACGATTATCCACCCGTCGCATATTCGGCCGGTGCAATCGCTCTATGCGGTGACGTATGAAGAATATATTGATGCACAAAGCATTATTGCCAGCCATAACGGCTATGTCGGCGTACTCAAGAGCGATTATGCTAATAAGATGAATGAAGTGAAACCCCATATGAATTGGGCTAATCGCGTAATGGCAAGATCAAAAATATACGGGGTGCTGCATGAAGAACAACATTTTATCGCCTTACTCGCAAGCCAGGAGCAAGCATACGTATAACATTGTAGATGATCTTAAGGTATCGGTAACGGTAACAGCAAATCCATTCGGATTATCCCCGGATACGCTGTTTGCCATGGCAGCGCGCATGAACAAGAAGCGGGCCTTTCTGTTTGTCAGCAAAGTACTGGGCAAGCATCTTCCTGTTAATCCTTATACTTCGCTGCTTAGCGGCGCAGCATTGTCCCTGCTGCTTTATAAAAGGTACGCTGCGGATGAACAGCAGCATGCTCTGGCTAATGAACTGCTGGATGCCGCTATCGAAGGATTGACTAAACCGGGACGTTCAGAGCAGGTGTATCATCAAGTGATTGAAGCTAATCTAAAGCTGCCTGAGCAAGCGCTGTTTATCGGTTTTGCAGAAACAGCAACAGCACTTGGGCATAGCATGTATCGCGTGTTCAGTGAGGACTGTACCTATCTTCATACGACTAGGGAGCAGATTCCGGCGATAGAATCGCTCATTAGCTTTGAAGAGGAGCATTCCCACGCGGTTGCACATCGCTGCTACGCTTTGGATGCGGCCTTTTTTAACGGTAACGAGCCGATCGTTCTCGTCGATGATGAGCTCACGACTGGTAAAACAGCCTTGAACATAATACGGGATATCCAAAGGCAATTTCCCCGTCAACAATATATAGTAGCATCGCTGCTCGATTGGAGAACTGAAGCGGATGAGCAGCGTTTTGTGGAAGCCGCACAGGAGCTTGGCGTATCGATTGAAGTATTGTCGCTGATGAAAGGCGTAATTAGGGCGGAAGGCAGCTCGCCCGAGCAGGTAGCGGCCAGCGCTCAGACTCAGGCTGTAACATTTGCGAGCGGTCGCTTGAATAAAGTGTATTTGGACGAGCTGTTCGAGCTCGCATCCTACAGCTCGGTTGATTCAGCAGGAGCTGTGAATGCTTCGCCTTATTTGGCAGGAACGGGACGCTTCGGCGTTCGCTCCAGCGAGAATGGGACGCTGGATGCAAGCATTGCAGAGGCTGGGGCTAAGCTGAGAAGCTTTAGAGTGGGTGAGCGTACATTATGCCTAGGCACAGGCGAGTTTATGTATATACCGATGCGAATAGCGGCGGAGCTGGGGCAAGGTGTATGCTACCACTCAACGACGAGAAGCCCGGTTCATCCCATTGACAAGCCAGATTATGCGATTAAATCGGGACAAGCGTTTCCATCACCGGAAGATGAGCAGGTGAGGAACTTTTTTTATAATGTCGGTGCCTTGCAATACGACGATTGCTTTATTTTTGCAGAGCGCGACTGGCCGGAGGATCGTCTTGCTCCATTGCTGTCGGCGCTGCAAGCATGCGGATTCCAGCAAATCAATGTCATTATTTGCGGTCCATCAAAGGGCAGTCATAAGGAGGAAAAGGCATGAGCAGAAGCTTGCTTGAACAACGGTTGCAAAAACCGATCGGGGCTCCGAAGCCGCTTGGCAGCTATAAGCCGTCCGACGTCGTTTTTCTATTGAAGGATTTGAGTGATGTGCAGCTGGAGCGGGGAACCGAGGATCGTGAGGAAGCGATCCAATCCGGCGTGCATTATTCGGAAATGCTGCCTGTAGAATACCAGCCGACGCCGGAATACATCCAGCTGTTTCACCAGACATTGACGGAATCTGCAAAGCGGGTAGCATTGGCTGCTGGCATCGTAGCCGAACAGGTAGTGGCGCGCAGCGGCAAGCACACGGTGCTCGTTTCTTTAGCGAGAGCGGGCACGCCAATCGGCATTCTGATGAAGCGCTACATAGCAGAGCGATGTGGGCTTGATGTGCCGCACTACAGCATCTCGATCATTCGCGGCAAGGGCATTGATGAAAATGCGCTGCTTTATATTTTGCAGCAGCATGGTCCGGAGGCAAAGCTTCAATTCGTGGATGGCTGGACGGGAAAAGGCGCCATTACTCAAGTGTTGATTGAAGCTTGCAAGACATTCAAGCAGAAGTACGGCACCCAGCTGGATGCGGAGCTTGCGGTACTGGCAGATCCTGCTTGCAGCTCAAGCATATTCGGCACCCGCGAGGATTTCCTCATTCCGAGTGCTTGCCTTAATTCTACCGTGTCCGGGCTGATGAGCCGCACGGTACTGCGCGGCGATATCATTGGGCCGGATGATTTTCACGGGGCGAAGTTTTATAAGGAATGGATGAAGGAGGATCTATCCAATCATTTCATCGATACGGTATCCGCGTATTTCAGCCAAATCTCACAGCAGGCGAAGCAGGAAGCTGTGAAGCTGATGAACGAGAAGGCTGAGGTAACTTGGCAGGGGCTGAAGGATATTAAAGCGATTCAAAAGCTTTACGGCATCGAGGATATTAATTTGGTGAAGCCGGGCGTTGGGGAGACGACACGGGTGCTGCTGCGGCGCGTGCCTTGGAAAATTCTCGTTGACCGCCTGGACAACCCGGGGCTCCAGCATATTTTGCTGCTGGCAAGCGATCGCGGCGTTCCAGTGGAAGTATTTCCTGAACTGACGTATTCCTGCTGCGGCATTATTAAATCGAAAAATAAAAAGGCGGATATTGCTGCTTCCGCCGAGGAGGAAGCTGTATGATTTTCGCCAGTGATCTTGATCAGACGCTCATTTATTCCACGAGATCGATGGGACTGGATGGTGCGGAGGGCTCGGGGCTTGTGATGCCCGCAGAAACGAAGGATGGTCAAGTGCTGTCGTATTTTTTGACGGAAATGCTGCCGCTGCTGCAAGCTATTGCGCAGGAGGTTCATTTTATTCCAGTAACGACCCGGACGATGGAGCAGTACAACCGAATTGAGCTGTTCCGCGACCATATACATATAGCGCCAACCTATGCGGTGACGAGCAATGGCGGCAATATTTTGGTGAATGGCGTAAGGAACGAAGAATGGAGCACGCATATCCAGAAGCTTATTGCGGCTAGTGCGGCTCCGGCGGAAGAAATTAAAGCGATCTTCGATGAGGTGGCGAGTACGGATTGGATTCATGGCGAGCGTTATTGCGATGAGCTTTTTTTCGCCTACGTCATTGATCGCGAGCGGATGCCAACCGAGCAGGTGAGCCGTGCTGTGGAACGAATTACGGCGCTTGGCTGGAAAGTGTCGGTACAAGGACGCAAAATTTATCTCGTGCCAAATGAGGTGAGCAAAAGCGCGGCGCTCTTGCATTTGAAGCAGCAGCTTGGAGCGACGGTCGTTGCTGCCTCCGGTGATTCCTTGCTGGACCAGTGCCTGCTAGATGCGGCAAGTCATGCGATTGCCCCAAGGCACGGCGAGCTGTTTCGCCAGGAGCAGCGCGAACCGGGAAATTTGGCTTACACGTTTACAACGCATTCGGGCATTATGGCTTCGCAGCAAATTTTGGACTTTGTGTCCACTGTCATGGCTGAATTTAAGACAGCAGCAGCAGTCGAAAGGAAGGCAAACGTATGAGCAACGTAACAAAAGTATGGTTCAACCGTTGGTTTTCGGTCGCTTATCATTATATGAATGCGATTCGTAACAATAGCGACGGAGCAGCCTTTGAGCTGTACGGCACGCATTCCGATCCGAAGCATATGTCGCTGCAAGCTTGCGATGTGGCGGAGGTTGAGCCGCCCTTTAAAGGCGAGGCTTATGTTGATTTTTGCATTGATTTCTGTTTGAGGTATAAAATAGATGTGTTCGTCCCAAGACTGAATATGCTGGATATTGTGAAGAGCATCAAGCGTTTTGATGAAATAGGCGTTAAAGTCGTCGTCTGCCAGGATGAGGAGCTGCTCGGCAAGCTGATGGTCAAGGATCAGTTTTATGAATCGGTGAGCGAGAGCGGCATTATGGTCATTCCTGATTATCATGTCGTTTCAACGGCAGAGCAGTTTAAGGCGGCCTACGACGATTTGGTATCAAAAGGGCATCGCGTTTGCTTTAAGCCAACGGATGGCGAAGGTGGACAAGGCTTCCGCATCATTGACAATGAGCGCGACAAGCTGGCGGATTTATTCGGTTCCGTGTCGCGTGCGCTGCCGTTTGAAGAGGTGTACCGTACCTTAGCGACCGTCCCGCAGTTTGGTGATTTAATGGTGATGGAGCTGCTTGACGGGTTTGAATACAGTATTGATTGCCTAGCTGCGCCAAATGGGGAGCTGCTTGCCGCAGTTCCGCGCCGTAAAGCGGGCGGCCGTCTGCGTCTGCTGGACAATGTGCCGGAATTAATGGAAATTGCCCAGAGGGTTTCAGAAACGTACAAAATCCCTTACAATTATAATATACAAATGAAATACAAAAATGGAGTGCCCAAGCTTCTGGAGATTAATCCGCGGATGTCTGGCGGTCTCCATGTTTCCTGTCTGAGCGGCATCAACTTTCCTTATCTGGCGGTCAAGCTGGCGCTTGGGGGAGAGGTGGGCAAGCTGACGCCTGAGTATGGCGTACTGGCGAGCCACGTTGAGCAGCCGTTGCGTTTGACAGCATTCGAATAGAAGCGAGTGGCACAGCAGGTTGGAGGGTGAGAGAGTGATTCAAAAACGCTCGATTATCGGAGCGGCAATGGGACTTGTTATTGCCGCTGCAACAAGCTGGCTGCTGCCAGAATTTATAACGGTGCTTATCCCTGTCGCAGCTACACTCGTAGGTGTCGTGCTCGATGAGAAGCGGCTGCTGCGCAAAACCAATATTATCGATGCAATTCCGTCGCCAGCCCGTGCTTCTTCTGAGCCTGGGCAGCTGCCAGAAGCATTGCAGCCTTCTTCCTCTGGCGGAGGCGGGGCATTTGCATCTGCACCAGCACCGGCGATTAGCCCGATATTTGATCCCGTGCTGGAGTATTTGGAAGTGCTGGAGGATATGGTTATATCCGAAGGGCAGAAAAATACGCTGGACAATGAAATTGTGGAAAAGTCCTGTTCGCTTTTTCTCCGTTTGCACCGGGTATTGCCGCTCTTGACTGAACTGAATAATGATGAAATTAATCATACGGTCAGACGGCTGGTGCTCAAGGAGCTGAACAGCGTCATCAATCCTTTCTTAAGGCTGAGCGGCGACGCCAAAACGAAAAACCGCCGTATTTTGCTAAATGGTCTGAGGGATATTAATACAAAAATTTCGGAAATTGTTGCAACGATTGAACACAAGGATTTGATGGAGCTGCAAACCAAGGCGGAGGTTATTCACAAACGCTACAACTACTCGGAGTTTTAATGGCCTATTAGATTGAAAATCCGTGGGGAGGGAACTTGAGTGTCCATACAAACGATTCAATTGAAAAAAGAAGACGAGCAGAAGGCCGTCCAGGAAGCGGCCGTCATTATTCAGAAGGTAGCGCAGGCCGATACGCTCTCACTCGATGGCTTAATGGACGAGATGGGCAAGCTGGGCGCCAAGACGCAGGAGCGTGCGGGCGCGACACTTAAGCAGTTGGAACGTCCGGTCGCCACCCTCATGTCAGGCGGGTCCAGCCAAGTATCGAATCTGATTTTGTCTCTGCGTAATGAATGCGAATCTTTGCAGCAAAGTAAAAACGTCGGCTTTATCGGCAAGCTGATCCGCAAGTCGCCCGTGAAAAACTACGTTTATAAATATCAGTCCGTGCGGACGAATATTGATGCGATTGTGCAGGGGCTGCGGGACGGCAAGGATGGCCTTGAGGAGAGCATTGTGAATATGCGTACGCTCAAGCGCAGCTCGCTTGAGGAAATTTATTCGCTGCAAGAGAAGATCGCCATGGGCAACAAGCTCAAGGAGCTATTCGAAGCGGAAATCGCCAAGCCGGAAAATGAGCAGCGCAAAACGTATCTGGAGCGTGGCTTGCGTAAAGTCGTCACCCGCATCCAGTCGATGACCGAGGATATACTGCTGTTCAATCAGGCGGTTGCTGCGACGGACATCGTCAATGACAACAGCGACAAGCTGATTGATGCGGTCAACAACAGCATCTATAAAGCGTCTAATCTGATTACGGTGTCGGCGATGATCACGCTCGCTATCGAGGATCAGTTAAAAATCGCAAATGCAGTCGAGAGTGTAAACAGCACGATTGAAGACCAGTTCAAGCGCAACGCAGAGCTGCTCAAAACGTCAACGGAAAAGTCGGCGGAGCTGCTCAAAAAACCAGCGATGTCGCTGGAGGCTGTCAACACGGCGATTGCCGACCTGATTACAGCGCTCGACACATCGGAGAAATCCAATCGCGACATTATCGCGACCTGCAAAACCCACACGGAGAAGCTGGCGCAAATTAACCAAAGCATGTCGAAGCGTCTCGGCTTGGAAACAGGCGGACAATCGCAAGCGGCCATTAGCAGCGGAGCTGCTGGCGGAAACGACATAGACAGGCTGCTCAGCTAAATATAGCAAGAGGCTCGTTCTATTTTAACAACGATACACATAGATGGCGCCACTCTTTCATAGGCTTAACAAAAGCGATGGAATGAGAGGATGGTTGTCTTTGATTGCAGTAGGCACGCTCGGCTTATTGATTGTAACGTTGATTATCGTTGCCACAAGCGAACGGGTAGAGGCCATTTTAGAGCAGCATAACCAATTATAATCGTGGGCAGGGCCGTATTTTCTGTAGTACAGGAAGATGCGGCCATTGTTATCGTTCTATGGAAAACGAGAATAGAGTCGAATTTTATATAATATTAGCGTAATGGCGGATCATTTGGTAAAATTGACTTATCGGAAGAATTCGGGCCTGCTGCTCGTATGGAGGGAACGATAATGTTGGATTTTTCATTTGAGATGCTGGATGAACATACAATAAACGTAGAATACGTTTTTGGCAGCGAGAAATTTATATTTAATTTATTTTATTCGAATGATAATTGGACCATACATCCCTTCGATGGCATCTTACTTAAAAATCGAGATTTGTGTCGCAGCGTTATGAGCGATTTATTTCAAAACAAGTCGTTCCAAATTATGCTCGCGAAAGAAAATATTATTTTATCGTCGATTCGTTCCTCGGTTAATCTGAATCCTTACGAGGAAGAGGAGGAAGTGCCAGAGCCGGAAAGGCTGCGGGGTGAGCGTTACGGCGGTGATGGGGGCGGCGGCCGCGCCGAGCGGAGCGAGCTGGATGATTTCATTAACAGCCACACACTGGATGAAATTTTGGAGCTGGAGCGCAGCTTCATTGAGGAGCGGACAACCCTTTTCAAATCGGTGCTGCAGAAAATGTTTATGGATGGCCTTGGGCCGGGAGACAGTGAATTTAATCAAATTCAGGAGCTTGTGAAGGCGTATAAGAGGGCGGGCGAGGATATCGCCAAAATTCGGTAATGCCAATGTTAAAGTCTATTATCCTATTTAAGTTTGGAGAGAAATTATGGATGCTTCCCAGTTAGCGGTTCGGATCAAAGAGAAGGACCCGTTGGTTTTCGCGGAAATTACAAAGGTCTATTATGATAGGCTGTTTTCAACTGCTTATAGGATGCTTGGCAGCCGTCAGGAAAGCGAGGATGTTCTGCAAGAGACGTTTATTCGCCTCTTGACGAATATCGATAAGTTCGACCCTTCGAAAAACTTCACGACCTGGATTTTTCAAATTACGATTAACTTATGTATTGATACGCTCAGAAAACGCAAGACGCGCCGAAGCGTCTCTTTGGATGCAGAGCCGGATTATTTTATGTCGCAATGGCCGCTCAAGGAAACGCTGCCGAGCTTGGATAAAGGGCCGGAGCATGTGTATTTGGAGCAGGAGCTGTCCGAGGAGCTATCCGAAGTGATGAAGGGACTGTCTGACAAGGATCGCGAGCTGGTTGTGAAGCGATATTTTTACGATATGTCGCTGGATGAAATTAGCCAAGAAACACAGGTTCCTGTCGGCACTATTAAGTCACGGTTATTTCGCGTGCGTCAGCTATTGAAGAAAAAATGGAGCATACTAAATTTGCGTGGTGCTTCCTTGAAATTTCTTAGCAGCATGATGATGAGTGGGCCGCTTTTTTAGAAAGCGGCCCAACATCGGCAAGCTTGAGGCAGTACGAATGATCGGAGGAATAAATTGAAATGAGACATGAAATTTTATATCGCGGCGCTTTTCCCTTATTGAAGGTGCAGTTGGAGCGCGGCGAGACGATTAAAGCAGAGTCGGGTGCGATGGTATCGATGTCGCCAAACCTGGAGCTGAAAGGTACGCTCGATGGCGGCATTTTGCGCGGCCTTGGACGGATGCTGAGCGGCGAGAAGTTTTTCTTTCAAGAGCTGTCTGCCACACGGGGCCCAGGCGAAGCATTGCTTGCTTCTTCAGCGATTGGCGATATTGAATCGATTGAGCTTGATGGGTCGTACAAGCTGTATGTGCAGAAGGATGGTTTCTTGGCTGGAACGCCAGGCATTGAGGTTAACACGAAGATGCAAAACCTGGCGAAAGGTTTTTTGTCGGGCGAGGGCTTCTTTATTGTTGAAATTAGCGGCAAAGGAACGGTGTTTCTTTCCTCCTACGGCACGATTCATGCCGTGCAGCTTGCTGCAGGCGAGGAAGTTATCATTGATAACGGACATCTGGTTGCATGGCCTGATTATATGGATTACCGGATCGAGAAGGCTGCTAACGGCTGGTTGTCCAGCATTACAAGTGGCGAAGGCATTGTGTGCCGGTTCCGTGGCGAAGGCGTCGTCCTGATTCAAACGAGAAATCCGAAAAGCTTCGGCGGCTGGATTAATCAGTTTATTCCAAAGTGATGAAACAATGGTACATAGACGAATCGGCTCGAAGGTCGCAGGATTGTGAAAAAGCAAGGCATTTAGCTCGGATGGACGAGCTAAGCGCCTTGCTTTTCATTTTTTTAAAGCAATGCTCTTATCGCTGAATCAAGCTCTTGCGGTAGTACAGTCGGCTCAAAACGGCCTGCTACTTGACCTCTGCGATCAATGAGAAACTTAGAAAAATTCCACTTGATTCCATCTCCAGCATGGAGCTC
Organism: Paenibacillus liaoningensis; assembly: GCF_059609455.1. NCBI lineage: Bacteria > Bacillati > Bacillota > Bacilli > Caryophanales > Paenibacillaceae > Paenibacillus > Paenibacillus liaoningensis. Next base: position 101,057 of record NZ_JCAALU010000002.1, on the reverse strand, counting down.
GGGGTATTTTTCACGTAAAAACTGGTCCAGCCACTTGCCGTTCGGGGTTCGCATATCGAAACCGTGAAACGGAGCTTCGCTCACTAAATAGTGAAATAAAGGATGAGCTGTTTCGCCTCGAACGTCCCCCTTGCTAAGCAGGGGGAACGTAACGCCAAAGTTTTGTTCGCAATAGGCTTTTACTTCAGCATCGCTGCCCGGTTCTTTGTCATTAAATTGATTGCAGGGGAAAGCGAGTATCTCCAATCCCTGTTGGTGATGGGTTTCGTAAAGCTGCTGGAGCGCGGCAAATTGGCTGGAATAACCGCATTTACTCGCCGTATTAACAATGAGGACAACCTTCCCCTGATAGGCTGCCCAATCTAGCCATTCTCCGTTTATCGTTTTAACTTGAAAGTCATAGATGGACAAGTTGATCGCTCCCTTCGGCGCTATACAACCCATCATAGGACAAATTCACTTATTGGTCTAATATATAATAGAGATAAAGCTTATAGTTTTCACCTATGTCGATCAGCCATGCTGGGCGAGTCTCGTTTTGCGATAGTCGGCGGGGGTGACGCCAAAGCTTTTCTTGAACATGCGATGGAAATAAGAGCTGCTCGTATAGCCGCTTTTGTCGGCAATATCGACGACGGACCAATCCGTATTTTCCAAATAATCTTTGGCATGCTCCAGCCGCACCTGATTAATGACGTCGACGACAGCGGTCAGCGTCTGCTGCTTGTAAACCCGGCTAATATAGATGGAGGACATATCCAGCTCCTCAGCAATCCAATTCAAGCATAGATTGGAGTTCGCGAAGTCGCGCTCAATCAGCTCATTGATTTTACGAATGAGATCGCTTTGCTTGACCGTGCGTTTCTCCATAAGCCTAGCCTGAATATCATCAAATAAGGTGAAAAATAAGGCGTTCATTTCCTCCACCGTCTCGAATTTATCGAGTGAAGGGATGTTCGTATTCAGCCCGGTTTCGACCTCGAGACTGTTATTTTTATGAATCGTGTACAAAATCGTATTGACCGTCATCGTTAAATGCGAGATAGCAAGCTGCACGACGTGAATCGGATAGTCAGCCGTCTCCTCTACAATAGAGGCGAAAATCTGTTTTGCATCGATATTTTTGGAAGCCATCAGCGCATCGGTCAGTTTTTTCTCTTTATCGACGGGGAATTTATATTCCTTCGCTTTCAGCTCCATAATCTGTTGCGAATAGATCAAGCAGCCCTGCCCATAAAATAAGCGGTGCAGCGAAGCTTCCTTCGCCTGTTTATAGAGGGAGGCAAGCTGCTGAGGCTGGTTCGCCTCCGGGCTGTACGTCATAGAAATGCCTATCCGCAAATATTCCAGGCTCGAATGCTGAATTTGCAGCAGCATCGTCCGCAGCAGCTCATCATCCGGCTGTTCCGTCGATTCGAGGCGCCCAAGCATGAGCACAACGCTGTCTTCATTCATATCAACCGTTTCGACACGGTAATGCTTCAGCCCAATTTCCCAGCTAATGTTCATAATGGCGAATTTATAAGCGAGCAGATCATTGCCCCGCGTTTCCCTGAGCGCTTCTAGGTCATCAATTTTAATTAATACGACGCGGTAATGGTTTGTGAAATCAAATGTAATGCCGTTTTGCTCAAGCTTGTCGAGCTGGGTTTTCGTCTGCAATTGCTGCGCTCCTTCCAGCAAGTTGCGTAAAAAATTTTGTCTAATCGTATAGGAGCTGTTGCGCCGCTCTGTTTCGAGCATATTCATTTTATCCATAATATGATGGATCGGGCGGTAGAGCATACGTGACAGCAGCCAGGAAATAAGCAGGCCGATGGCTAGAATGGCAGCGGCAATGGCAAGCGTCGTATTGCGAATCGCACTTACTTTTCCTGTAATTTCGCCATAAGGCGTGACACGAACATATTGCCATTCGAGCGCATCCGAGGACGTATAGGAAATGAGCGATTTCTGGCCGTCAAATCGCGCCACAATATAACCCGGCTGCTGCTGTCCGAAAATTTGCGATAAAAGCATATCATTATCTTGCTTATTCAGCGATTTGAGGGCGAGTGTATCGCGCGAAAGCATGCGCTGGCGATCATCGATAATAAACGATTTGCCGAGTGACTCGCTGGAAGCGGTTCCAATATCTTTATTAATCCACGACGATGAAATATTGACGATGACTGCCGAGTTTATCGTTTGATTTTTACCGACCGCATCATAGCCTAAATAAGTATATACATGATGCACGGGTGACGGCTGTCCAGGCAATACTGGACTGTCTGCATCCTCTGGCACATAGGAGCGTGGAATCGGCGTAAACGGCTTATACGTCTGGAAATCTTCTAACGTCTGTAAAATGCCTTTATCGGAAATTTCCTCCTTGGTAAAAATCCCGCTTTGCCCCGAACGATTAGCAATGTAAAATTGATTGTTGGCTGAATTGTATACATATATCGACTCAATAAACGGCATGGAGCTCAAGTAGTTGGTCAAGTCATTCATAGCTGCCGTCACATCATAAATATTAGGCTTCGTATAAAAAAGCAGCTTGGAAATCGTAAACGTCCGATACAGCTGGAAGGTGAGCGACTGGGCGCTCTCCGTCATGTTGTTCACTTCATGGCTCGTTCGGGTCAGGCTGCTGACGTCGGATAAATAGGCTTGCTTTAGATCCAGCCTTGTATAAGCAAGATAATAGAAGAAGGACGAAATAAGCAGCGTCAATACGATACATAATGTAATGCTGAGCAGAAACCTGCTGTAGAGCTTTCCGTTATTTTTCCATGCGTTGGCTTTCATAGCTGTCCCCCTCTTTTCTTAGTAAGCGCTTACTTTTTATAAGTCTCTAATTGGTTTAGATATCGGTTGCCTGATTATGCGCATATGTCAGTTTGTTCACCTGATCCCCCATGCATCTCTGTTCATATTATAAACTTCACTTTGCCAACCGTACAATGTATTCTATGCATAAAATTGAACGACCTTGCTCTGAACGCTGTGAACAAACCGAACTGGAGTGAACTTTTTGGCAAAACCAATACGTTCAGATGACAAAGCTAATGCTTTCCTTTAGACTTTTCCTCGAATTCGCAGTGCAATATGGATAAGTCGAAGGGAAAGTGACAAAATGATTCATTCCAAGCTTCCAAAAATTTGGTATGGCGGTGACTATAACCCTGATCAATGGCCAGAGGCGATCTGGCAGGAGGATATGCGTTTATTTAAGGAGGCGGGCATTAATGTCGTCACACTTCCGGTATTTAGCTGGGCGAAGCTGCAGCCTTCCGAGGACGTTTATCAGTTTGAATGGCTGGATAAGCTGCTGGATCTCATTGCTGAAAATGGGATTTACGCCTGCCTCGCCACCTCGACGGCTGCACAGCCTGCATGGATGTCACGCAAGTATGACGATATTTTGCCGGTTGATGTAGATGGACGGAAGCGGACGCATGGCTCCCGTACTAATTTTTGTCCGAATAGCAAGACATACCGCCGTTTCTCCCGTGCTCTTGCGGCGAAGCTAGCTGAGCGCTACAAAGAGCATCCCGCGCTGCTCATTTGGCATATTAACAATGAGTATGGCACACATTGCTATTGCAATCATTGTGCGGAAGCTTTCCGTGTCTGGCTGCAGGCGAAGTTCGGCACCACCGAGCGCTTGAATGCAGAGTGGAACATGAGCTTCTGGGGCCATACGGTGTATGACTGGGAAGATATTGTACCGCCATCTAACCTCAACGGAGACAACCGCCATTTTCAGCCGATGGCACTCGATTATAAAAGGTTTATGTCCGATTCCCTTCTAGCCTGCTACAAGGGGGAGTATGAGGAGCTGAAGCGTATTACCCCGGATTTGCCGATTACGACAAATATTTGGGGGCTGTTCAACGGCCTTGATTTGCAAAAATGGGGCGATGCGATGGATGTCGTATCCTGGGACAGCTATCCGCAAATGAATGAGCCGATGGGCAATGTGGCGATGCGCCATGATTATATGCGGGGCCTCAAGCAGGGCAAGCCGTTCATGCTGATGGAGCAGACGCCAAGCCAGCAAAACTGGCAGCCCTACAACAGCCTCAAGCGCCCGGGCGTCATGCGGCTGTGGAGCTACCAGGCGGTCGCGCATGGCGCCGACACGGTGATGTTCTTCCAGCTGCGCCGCTCGATCGGCGCTTGCGAGAAATATCATGGCGCGCTCATCGAGCATGTCGGGCATGAGCATACGCGCGTATTCCGCGAATGCGCGCAGCTGGGGCGCGAGTTGGAGAAGCTGGGCGACAAGCTGCTGGATGCCACGGTACAGGCGGAAGCGGCGCTGCTGTTTGATATCGACAACTGGAATGCGGTTGAGATCACGAGCGGGCCAAGCGTGGACTTGAACTATTTGGAGCAGGCGCAGCGCTATTATAAAGCTTTTTATGACCAAAACATTCAAATGGATGTCATCAGCCCGCTCAGCGACTTCTCCAAGTACAAAATCGTCGTCGCTCCCGTCATGTATATGCTGAAGCCAGGCGTAGCCGAACGCATCGAAGCGTTCGTGCAGGCTGGCGGCACGTTTATAACGACCTTTTTCAGCGGTATCGTCAATGAAAATGATCTGGTCACGCTGGGCGGCTATCCAGGCGCATTAAGAAAGCTGCTTGGCGTATGGGTCGAAGAAATCGACAGCTTGACGCCGGATATGCGCAACACAATCGAAGTAGGAGAGCAGTTTGGGCATATAGCTGGGGGCTCTTATGAGTGTGAGCTGCTATGCGATTTGCTTCATTTGGAGGGCGCAGAGGCCATTGGCAGCTATGGGGCCGATTTTTATGCGGGGATGCCAGCGCTAACCGTCAATCGCTACGGGGAAGGCGAAGCCTATTATGTGGCGACGGTTCCTGAGCAGAAGCTGCTCAGCGGGCTCGTGCAGACGCTTTGCGAGAAGCATGGCATCGGGGCACCGCTTCTGGCGGATGCCGGAGTCGAGCTTGTGCAGCGTCATAAAGGGGAGGAAGCTTACACTTTCGTGCTGAATCATAATCCTTTTGAGTCCAAGCTTGAGTTGGGAGAAGTAGCATACACCGATTTGCTGACCAGTGAACACTTGTCTGGCACAGTATCAATTGAACCATATGGCGTCATGATCTTGCAGATATCGACATAGGCGGGGCTGGTATAGAAGAGCCGTTTTTCCTGTTCACACTGGGAAAAGCGGCTTTTTCTCTATGTTTTTAACATCTTGCAGCGTTAGTGGACAGCCTGTGAAAAGCTGAAAAATGCATAGTGGTGCAATTCGTTCACCTGTGTTTTCGCAGCATTTTTCACTAATTGCCTGATGTTGCTCTAGCTGAGCGTTTCGAGCCTGCTATACACTGAGGGCACAACGAACGACGTAAGCAGCAGCAGTCGCCTAGAATTGAGCAAGTGAGCCTGAGGGCATTGCAGCTGGCATCGTACAAATGAAAAAAGAAAAAGCAAAGCTGAAAGCTGAAAGGGGAGACATAGCCTGCATGAATACGAGAAGAGGTTTTTTTCACGAGCTGATCACCAACCGCATTTTATTTCTCATGCTGCTGCCGACGATTTTATTTTTCATCATCAATTCCTATTTACCGATGGTCGGCATCTATTACGCTTTCACGAGGTTCGATTATAATACGAGCTTATTCAATAGTGAATTCGTTGGGCTGGAAAACTTCAAGTTTTTATGGCAATCCGGCATTTTGACTAAACTGACCTTAAATACGATTGGCTATAATATAGCCTTCATCGGGCTTGGCAATGTGCTCGCCATCGCGCTGGCTATTCTGCTAAGCGAGCTTAAATCGAAATGGTTCAAGAAGCTGACGCAATCCGTTATGTTTTTGCCTTATTTCGTATCGTTCGTTATCCTGAGCGTTATTGTGTACAATTTGTTCAACTATGAAAGCGGATTCTTGAACACGCTGCTCAAGCAGCTCAGCATTGAGCCGGTTGATGTGTACAACACGCCTTGGGTATGGGTACCGCTCATTATTTTGTTCTATCTATGGAAAAACCTCGGTTACAGCATGGTTATCTATCTGGCTGCTATTACAGGCATCAGCGATGAATATTACGAAGCGGCCAAAATTGACGGCGCCAACATTTTCCAACGGATTTGGTACATTACGGTTCCGATGCTGAAAACGACATTCGTCGTCCTGCTGCTGTTCGCTCTCGGCAGCATAATGAAAGGACAGTTCGACTTGTTCTATCAATTAATCGGCAACAACGGCGTGCTGTATGATGCGACGGACATTCTGGATACGTATGTGTACCGCTCGCTGAAAGTAACGTTTGATATTGGGATGTCGACTGCTGCGGGTCTTTACCAATCGTTGTTCGGCTTTATCCTGATTATGACGGTCAACTATATTATTCGAAAAATCAACGACGAATACGCGCTGTTTTAGGAGCGCGATGAAAAAGAGGCTGTGTTGCATGAAAAGCTTGGCTTCCGATCGCCATTACCCTTGAATTTCTATGAAATACCCCCATAGGGGGAAATTCAAGGGTAAAAGCGAACGCTAACGCTTCTCCAGCTCAACCTTTCCATTTCACTACGCCTTTTTCATCTCCCTCCTAAAAGGGAGGAAAAAGGAAGCTTAGCCGCTTTTGCGCTTGCGCTGTACCTTTAAGTTCAAAACCAAGAACCAAAACCAAGAACCAAATCATTAGCGCATTCGCACTTGCGGCGTACCTTTAAGAGCCAAGAGCCAAGAGTCAAAAGCCAAAAGCAAGACCAGTAACAAATCCTTTGCTGCATTCGCGTTTGCATTATACCTTCGTGAGCTGGAGCTAGAGCAAGGCATTACGCTTGCTTTAGTGCACAGACTTGTGCTTAAGCATGGGAGCGAAGAAGCCTTAACCACAGAGATGTAGACATTTATAAGCGTCAAATCAATTGTTTTCTGCTGTATGAATTCGAACTTTGTGGTTCGTGTTTTAGAAGGAGGGTGTTGGTGAAGGGGGCCTGAGCGGAGTAAAAGGTTTGAGCTGGAGAAGCGAACGCGTTCGCTTTTGTCCGTGGAAATTTACCGCTGGCGGTATAGTTAAGAATTTCCACGGGCAATGGCGATCGGAGGCCAAACCTTTTGCGCAGCGACGAACCTACCTCACCAAGCGCACTTATTCTAATCACCGACACAAAGAGAACATGGAGGTTACTTTATGAAAATCAAAGACGACAGCTATATGCTGCTGTTCCGCATTATTGCTTTCGTAGTTATTTTGCTCACGTCCGTCGCTTGCCTGTTTCCGTTTCTGCTCATTGTGTCAGCATCGTTCACCCAGAACGAATCGATTCTCCGCGACGGGTATCATTTGATCCCGCAGGTGTTTTCACTCGAAGGCTACACAACGGTGCTGCGATTCCCGCAGCAGGTCATCAATGCCTATACCGTAACGATCATAACGACAGTTGTCGGCACATTTCTCGGTCTGTTTTTCATTACGATGGCCGGTTACGTCCTGCAGCGCAGAGATTTTAAATATCGGAATTTTTTCTCCTTCTTTATTTATTTCACGACGCTGTTCGGGGGCGGACTTGTGCCGTGGTACATTATGCTGACGAAATATTTGCAGCTCACCGATACGTATGCGGTGCTCATTCTTCCAGGACTTATGACGCCGTTCCTCATTATATTGATGAAAAACTTCATCCGCTCCGCCGTTCCCGATGAGGTAACGGAATCGGCTAAAATCGATGGCGCGAATGATTTTACAATCTACGCTCGCATCGTGCTGCAATTGTCGATGCCGGGCATCGCAACCGTCGGATTGTTTCTGGCGCTGGCTTACTGGAATGACTGGTTTACATCCTCGCTGTTCATCAATGACACGACGATGTACCAGCTTCAATATTATCTCTACAACATTATCAATGCGATGAGCTTCCTGTCCCAGATGGGAGCAGGTACAGGCGTTTCACTTGGCGGCGATATGCCGATGGAGTCGACCAAGATGGCGATGGCGATTATTGTAACCGGCCCGATTTTGTTCCTTTACCCTTTCGTTCAGCGTTATTTTGTAAAAGGCTTGACGATTGGGGCTGTCAAAGGTTAGAACTGTACCAGAGTGCATAGCGGCAAGCTTGCTACTAGGGTCCAGCTAACATATATAGGTTCAACTTATAAAAGGGAGGATTCACATGATGAAGAAAAAGAGCAAAGGTTTAGTCATGCTTCTCACCGTAATGCTGCTTATGAGCATGATCGCAGCTTGCAGCGGCAATGGTGGCGGAAATACGGCAGCATCCAGCAGTCCAGCAGATAGCGGAGCAGCTACCGCATCGCCGGACAATGCGCAAGCAGGCGAGAAAACGGGTATCGATACTTCCAAAAAAGTAGAATTGCAATTTTATATGCTAGGCGATGCGCCGAAGGATCTCGCTACCATTCAAGACAAAATCAACGAAATGGCGCTTCAGGATTTGAATGCAACCGTCAAATTCAACTACACGTCATGGACCGATTGGGAGCAAAAATATAAATTGCTGCTTGGCTCCGGCCAACAGGTCGACCTGATCTTTACAGCAGAATGGACGCAATACCAGTCCTATGCGAAAAAAGGCGCATTCCAGCCGCTCGACAAGCTGCTACCTGTAGCTGCGCCGAAGCTGAATGAGTTCGTGCCGAAAGATATGTGGGAAGCGGTTAAAATCGACAACCAAATCTTTACCGTTCCAGCAACGTACAAAGAGTATGTAACGAATGGCTTCGTATGGCGTGAAGATCTTCGTAAAAAATACAACCTGCCTGAGCCAAAGGATTTGAAAACGTATGAAGAGTATTTGGCGGGCATTAAAGCCAATGAGCCGAGCATGCGTCCAATCGCACTTGGTGCAGACGTTCGCGGCAGCCTTGTGAACCAAATTCGCGATATCGAGCACAAAGCAATCGGCGCGCTGCCTTACGGTCTTGGCGTGAACTACTTCGAGCCAGGCAACATCTACACATACTGGGGCTCGGATGAGCAAAAAGCGGATTTGGAGCTGATCAAGCGCTGGCAGCAAAACGGCTACATCCCGAAAAACGTACTGAACATCAACGACGTTATTCAGGAGCAGCTGACAAGCGGCAAAGCAGCAACGATTTTCGGAGACAACCCAACTCGTTTCAATGATTCGGTTATTAAAGTACAAGCGGCTCACCCGGATTGGGAGCTGAAATACTACCCATTCCCGCTTACAACAGGCATTGCAACACCAGTACATGCGATTCACAACGGCTTTGCGATTCCAACAAGCAGCAAAAACGCAGAGCGCGCACTGGCATTCTATGAGAAAATGGTAACGGACAAACGTTACAATCAGTTGACAGAGTACGGTGTTGAAGGCAAAAACTATGAAGTTAAAGATGGCTACTACCAAATGATCGGCGATGCAAGCTCCAACGGCTTTGCTCGTGAAGGCATGAATGGCTGGGCATGGAGAAATCCAGAGTTCATGCTGTTTGACAAAAACTATGACGGCGTAAAAGCGATCTTCGACGAGCTGGACAAAATCCAAGTTCCAGACAAATTCAACGGCTTTGCCGAAGACTACAGCTCTTACCAAGCCGAGAGAGCAGCGCTTGAGCAAGTGGAGAAGCAGTACCTGTTCCCGCTGCAAGCTGGTCTCGTGGACAATATCGAAGAAGGCTTGAAAACGTTCATGGACAAAGCGAAGCAAGCTGGACTTGAGAAAATTCAAGCCGAGTACATGAAACAATGGCAAGCTTATGTAACTGAGAAAAATATTAAATAAGCGACAAAGCCGTACCAGAGGCAGCTCGAGGTAAAGGCGGAAAAGCGGTGGTGTGTCCCTGAGGGACATAACCGCCGCTTTTCTTATGCAATAAGAAAGCGATTAGGTGCGGATGCTTGAGTACAATGACAGTCAAATGATAAGCGGATATTCGGCCTTTTGAATCAAACGCTTACATAATGATCTATGCTACAATATAGCTATAGTGATCCTTCTTATAACAGGTTTAGAGAGGATGTTAATCATTGGATAAAGTCAGAATCGGCATATTAGGCCTTGGGAATATGGGAACGGGACATGCCCGTTATTTGATTGAAGGAAGAGTAGAGGGCGCCGTGCTTGCTGCGGTGTCGGATGTGCGTTCCGAACGTTTGGAGCTGGCAGCGCAGGAATGGGGGACAGAACTAAAGCTGTATTCGACGGCTGAGGAACTATTCTACTCAGGCGAGGTGGACGGAGTGCTCATCTGCACCCCGCATTATGATCATCCGCAGCAGGCAGCCGCAGCGTTGAAGGCCGGGCTGCATGTATTGATTGAGAAGCCAGCTGGCGTTTATACGAAGCAGGTTCGCGAGATGAATGAAGCGGCGGCTCAAAGCAATAAAGTGTTCGGCATTATGTATAATCAACGCACGAATCCGCTGTACGCGAAGCTTCGCGATTTAATTACATCCGGGGAGCTCGGGGAAGTTCGCCGCACGAACTGGATTATTACGAACTGGTACCGCTCACAGAGCTATTACGATTCGGGCGGCTGGCGTGCAACGTGGGCTGGCGAAGGCGGCGGCGTACTGCTGAATCAGGACCCGCATCAGCTTGACCTGTGGCAGTGGACGACAGGAATGATGCCGAAGCGCGTGCGCGCTTTTTGCTCCTTTGGAAAACACCGTGATATTGAAGTGGAAAACGATGTGACGGCTTACGTGGAATATGAAAACGGAGCAACGGGTGTGTTTGTCACCTCGACCTTTGAGTCGCCGGGAACGAACCGTTTTGAAATTTCGGGTGAACGCGGCAAAATCGTCATTGAAAATGACAAAATGACGTTTTGGCGGCTGCGCGTATCTGAAACCGAATTTAATGCGAGCTTTAAAGGCGGCTTCGGCCAGCCGGAATGCTGGAAATTCGAAATTCCGGTCAGCGATGGCGGCAATCACATGGGCATTACTCAGGACTGGGTAAATGCGATTCTGCATGGCACGCCATTGCTTGCTCCAGGCGAAGAGGGGATTAGGGGACTGGAGCTGTCCAACGCGATGCTGCTCTCTACATGGACAGATGGATGGGTCGATCTTCCGATTAACGAGGATTTATTTTATGAGAAGCTGCAAGAGAGAATACGCAGCTCGGAGAAGCACAAGGATGCGAACAGTTATGAGACGCTGGATGTGAGAGGTACCCACTAATCAATAACCACTGATGAGCAAGCGAGAGGGAGGCAACATTTATGTCAACAGCAAATGGAATGAATTATGCCCCGAAAGGCAAGCCCAAACCAGTTGTCAAAGAAGGAGAGTTTGTATTCGCTGCTTTGTCGCTGGATCATGGGCATATTTATGGCATGTGCAACGGTCTTCGGGAAGCGGGCGGCACGCTCAAGTGGGTTTATGATCCAGACCCGAAGAAGGTAGAAGCATTTGTGCGCACTTATCCTGAGGTTCGCCCAGCGGAATCGAAGCAGCAAATTTTGCAGGATGCGGAAGTGGTGCTCGTTGCAGCAGCAGCGATAACGAATTTGCGCGGCCCGCTTGGCGTCGAGGTCATGAAGCATGGCAAGCATTATTTTACGGACAAAGCGCCGTTTACGACGCTTGAGCAGCTGGCTGAGGCGCGTAAAGTAACGGCAGCTACAGGCAAAATTTATGCGGTCTATTACAGCGAGCGCCTTCATGTAGAATGCGCGGAATACGCAGGGCAGCTCGTGAAGGACGGGGCTATCGGCCGCGTGCTGAATGTAATGGGATTGGGGCCTCATCGTTTGAATGCAGCGGCTAGGCCAGACTGGTTTTTCAATAAGGAGCAGTACGGCGGCATCATTTGCGATATTGGCAGTCATCAAATTGAGCAGTTTCTTTATTTCGCCGGCTGCAAAGATGCTACGGTGCAATCCAGCAAAATAGCCAATTACAATAACAAGCAATACCCGGAGCTTGAGGACTTTGGCGACGCTACGCTTATTGGCGACAACGGGGCTACGCATTATTTTCGCGTGGACTGGTTTACGCCGGATGGCTTGTCTACTTGGGGCGATGGCCGGACGATTATTCTCGGGACAAAAGGCTATATCGAGCTGCGCAAATATGTCGATTTGACGAGAGGCGGCAGCGACCATCTGTTCCTCGTGAATGGAGACGGCGAGCAAAAAATAGATGTGAAAGACAAGGTGGGTTTCCCTTATTTTGGAGCGCTCATTCTTGATTGCTTGAATGGCACGGAGCTTGCGATGCCGCAGGCGCATACGTTTAAAGCGGCAGAGCTGTGCTTGCAGGCGCAATTACAGGCTGTACGGGTCGAGTAGGGAAAGAGCAGAGGAAGCGAAACATATAATACGGATAGAGGAAGGGAGAAGCGTGAATCGATGATGAAGTTGTCTGTATTTACGGTAGCAACACCGGAGCTGGGGCCTGAGGAACTGGCAGCCGCCGCGCAAGAGGCAGGAATTCATGCTGTAGAATGGCGTTACAAGGAAGCACCGGATGCAGCTGTGGCGAGCCAGGAGCCTTCTTTCTGGGGCAACAACCGCTGTACGATTTTTCCCTCAGGCGGAGATGAAATGCTGGATCGCTTTGGCAAGGCTGCGGCTGATCATGGACTGACATCGCTCAGCCTGACGCCATATCTCACCGCTGGCGATTTGGAGGCGACCGAGCAGGTGCTGAAAGCGGCGAAGCGGGTAGGGGCTTCCTTTATCCGGGTTGGTGTTCCAAATTATGATCGCAGCCGTCCGTTCGGCGAGCTGTTCACGCTGGCAAGAACGTATTTGCAGCAAGTGCAGGAGCTGTGCCGAAAGTATGGCGTTAAAGGCTTAGTCGAGACCCATCATCAGACGATTGCGGCAAGCGCTTCCGCAGCTTATCGGCTCTGCGAAGGGCTGGACCCGGATTGTATTGGCGTGCTGTACGATCCCGGCAATATGGTTTACGAAGGCTTCGAAAACTACCGGATGGGACTTGAGCTGCTAGGTCCGTATTTGGCCCATGTGCATGTGAAAAATGCGGGCTGGCAGGCTGGACCGGAAGAGGCGGATGGCAGCATCAACTGGAAGGCGGATTGGACGGGACTCGCTAAAGGGATAGTGCCGTGGAAGCAAATCATCGAGGATTTGCAAGCGGTCGGCTATGACGGCTATCTCGGCATTGAAGATTTCAGCAAAGAATTTGCGGAGTCTCCAGACATGCTGCGGCATTTTGTCCGCTATATTAACGGATTGCAGTCGCAAGGTTAAAATGCTCGATTTCGGCTACCGAATTCAGACGCCGCTTGAAGCGATTTTTCATTCACATACGAATTACGAGGTTTATTATTTTCATGAAGGAAAATGCAACTATTTGATTGGCGATCAAATTTACCATATGCAGCCGGGTGATATGATGATTTTGTTCGGCATGACGCTGCATTGTGCCAAAATCGATCCTTCCGTTCCTTATGTCCGGACGATTGTCCATTTTGAGCCTTCGCTGCTGCGTCCGCTGCTGGAGCTGCCGCAGGCGCTCAATGTTATGGAGCCGTTTGAGGAGCTGCGCAATCACCGCCTGCGGCTCAGAGGCGAGCATAAGGAAGAGGCGGAGCGGCTATTGGCTCAAATGCATGTGCATCAGCAGCGGGGCGATGCCATCGGCAGCAACCGTCTGCTGCTTGCCTTTGTTGATTTATTGTATTTTATTTTTGGCTTGTGCGAACAGCCGCTAAGGGACCGGCAAGAATTTTCCTCGGATAAGGAGCAGACGGTGCAGCGCATCATTTCCTTGCTGGAGCACAGCTACATGGACGATTTGCATATGGAGCAGCTGGAAGAACGGCTGCATTTAAGCAAGTCGTACATTGCCAGGCTGTTTAAGGATGTGACGGGTGTAACGGTATTTCACTATGTGTATAGAAGGCGAATCAATGAGGCGAAAATCATGTTTTTGATGGAGCCGTCCGTCACGGTTACAGAAGCATGCTATCGTCTGGGCTTCAAGCATCTGGCCCATTTCAGCAGAATGTTCAAGCAGTTTGTCGGTGTATCGCCAGAGCAGTTCAAGCGGCGCGAGACGCAAGGCTAATCGTATAAATAGGGGGAATGATTCGGGTGAAGCTGGAACGTGGGCAGAAGCTGCTGTTTATTGGAGACTCGATTACGGATTGCGATCGGAACAAGCAGAATGGCGAGGGGCTGTTCGGCGCGCTTGGCAGAGGTTACGTAGCGCAGGTGGATGCGCTGCTGCAGGCGGTTTATCCGGAGCTCGGTATTCGCGTAGTGAACATGGGAACGGGCGGGCATACGGTCCGTGATTTAAAAGCGAGATGGCAGGAAGATGTGACGGATAAAAAACCGGATGTGCTTTCGATCATGATCGGCATCAATGACGTATGGCGCCAATATGATACGCCGTTCATTACGGAGTGGCATGTCTATATCGAGGAGTACGAGCAAACGCTGCGCGAACTGGTCGCACTGGCGAAGCCGGTGGCCGGAAGCGGTATCGTGCTGATGACGCCTTTCTTTCTGGAAAGCAATGAGCAGGATGCGATGCGCCGGACGATGGACGAATATGGTGCAGTTGTACGCCGAATAGCAGATGAGACGGGCTGTCTGTTCATTGATACACAGGCGGCATTTAATAAAGTGCTGGCCCATCTCTATTCCGCTACTTTGGCGTGGGATCGCGTGCATCCGACGGCGGCAGGCCATATGGTGCTGGCGAGAGCTTTTTTGCAGGCTATGGATTTCGATTGGACGAAATAAAAGTGGGTGAAAAGCTTATCCGTCGAGGATAGGCTTTTTTTTGATTTTAATGCCGCATAAGCCGTCCATATGAGTGCATGATGATCGTAGATGATGAAAGTAGACGAATAAACGTATTGCAAAAACTAATATCATTAGTTATTATAAAACTAATGATATTAGTTTTTGCGCAGCAAGCGCAAAATACCGAGGAGCGATGCATTGTGAGAATGACCAAACATCAGCATATTTATCAGTTGACCTATTTGCCCCATGTATTTCCTGTTAATTGCTATTTGGTCGAAGAAGAGGACGGCTTGACGCTGATCGATGCAGCACTGCCGAATAATGTCGAAGCGATTATACAGGCAGCACGCAAGCTGGGCAAGCCGATTGTACGAATCGTGCTGACGCATGCGCATGATGATCATATCGGAGCGCTGGATGCGCTCAAAGCACAGCTGCCGGATGCAGTCGTAGCAATCTCGGCGAGGGATGCGCGATTGCTGCGGGGAGACCGCTCCTTGGAACCGGGAGAGCCGGCTACCCCAATCAGAGGCGGTGTGCCGAAAAAGGTAGCCACGAAGCCGGATCTGCTTCTGCAGGACGGCGACCGTATCGGCTCTCTGCTGGCGGTTGCAGCACCGGGACATACGCCCGGTTCCATGGCCTTTCTCGATACGAGAGGCGGCGAGTTGATCGTCGGTGATGCTTTTCAACTGCGTGGAGGCGTTGCGGTAAGCGGACAAGTTCGGCCGTTGTTTCCATTTCCGGCATGGGCAACCTGGAATAAGCAGCAGTCGCTGATTAGTGCGAGGCGCCTGCTTGCACTGAAGCCGTCCTTGCTGGCAGTCGGACATGGCAACCTGCTTGTTGACCCGGTGGCCGCAATGGAGCAGGCCATCATAGCGGCTGAACGCAAGCTCGCTGCTGCTGCGGCACATTAAAGGAAAAGCACGCTGATATAATCTGTATGGATTTCACAACAGCAAGGAGAAGATGACATGTCGCCAAGAATAGGCTTGGATGTACCGACGATAGTTCGGACAGCCGCAGAAATTGCCAATACGCAAGGGCTGGAAGCAGTGACGATGGCTTCGCTTTCGCAGAAGCTGGGTATTCGCTCTCCCTCTTTATACAACCATATAGACGGTTTGAGTGGGGTGAAGCTGGCGCTTGCGATTTATGGCTTGCGCGAAATGAACGAGCAGATGAGTAAAGCGGTAGAAGGACTGACAGGGGAAGACGCCGTTTATGCGGCGGGCAAAGCCTATGTTGCTTTTGCCCGCTCGAATCCGGGTGTTTACGAGGCAACAATTCCGTCCCAATCCCAGGATAATGATGAATTTAAAGCGGTTAGCGAGCAGCTGATGGGGCTCATTATTAATTTGCTGGATAGCTACAAATTAAAGCAGGAGATAGCGATTCATATCGTCCGCGGCTTGCGCAGCCTGCTGCATGGATTTAGCTCCATCGAGCAGAAAGGCGGCTTCGGCTTGCCCTACCAGTTGGACGAATCGATGCAGCTTGTGCTGCAAACGTATTTGTCGGGTATTCAACAAATGTGTATAGAAGAGTAACATCTTTAATCTAATCGCAGCATGTCTATTTAATTTCGCTTCCGAATAAATATTTTCTTCCTTATACAATATAAGGATAAACATGCGAAAAATACAGTCAAGTGTACATGCCATTTTGAAGCAGGGACATTATCCATAACTATTTTTAAGGGAATAGAAAGGATGAAAAATTGAAAGTAATAAAATAATTTATTTATGTTAGATAATTTTTTTTGCGGGATGGATATACTTCTGCTGATGAAGTAAAAACTGAAAAAAGATAAGAAAATAACACCTGTCATTTGAATGGCACTATTTCCTGTGGCAAATTCGATAAGCATTAAAAATATTAAAAATAAAACTAAAATAAAAGCATCGATTAAATCAATAATAAGATTTATTTTCCTGTTTGTGATGGGGAACTCATCTAAATAAGAATTTTTAAATATAGGATATTCTAATTGTAGCGTTAGAAAAGTAACAAGACATATCATGTAAGGAATATCTACAAATGCAGCCTTGGGCATATTAAAAAAAGGAGCTAGAACTACATCATTAAAACATGATAAAAGAGTTACAACAGTAAAAATACGAATAATTCTACCCATATAGTCAGAATTTCTAAGCAAGCGGGTTATGTGAGTAGTTAACATTGCTTTTGTATGTTTATTTAAATAGAGAATACGGGTAGAGAGTTTCATAAGTTTACTGGTGAAATAGAAATAAAGCATTGCGTTTCTGCTGAATTGATTCATTTGTTGAGCAGCGAGTAGCGGACCTGTGAGTAAGCCTAAAATGGTTAAAATTATAATAATATAAGCAGCAACTGAAGGTGAATATTGAAAAATAGATAGACTAAGCATTTGCTTTTTGTTTAGTACATACAGTAGTGCGGAACATGAAAAAAACAACATTGAAAACCAAATGCTCAAACCAGGTAAACTTTTTAAAAATCCAAATAAAAACTCGAAATAAAGTCGTAAAAATCGTATTGCTTCCAACAATATAACGAATATAATTACAGTTTTTAAACTGGTATCATTCCAAAGTAAAATTAAAGCTGCAATAAGATACTCTAATAAAATAAAAAACTTTAAGGAACTAACTAAATAAACCTTATAAAAATAAGCAGTAGGCTTAATTGGCATAGAACCAACAAATTTGCTTAGCGTAGGGATACTTTTCAAAACGGCAGCAGTGAAAAATAAAAGAATTAAATTTAGAGCCAAATAGATACCGATGTAATATTCCATAGTTATTGCTGTGCCAAAATTTTTGATGCCTAAAAGGATAAGACTCATTAAAAAGCCGAGGCTGCAAAAATCAATGATGGCTTGTTTAGTCACATTTGAAATACGATCGTCATAAGCAATCGATAAAAGTTTTCTAAAAGCAGACAGATTCATGTAATATCCTCTTTCACAACATGAATACCATTATTGAAAAGTTCGAAAATAAGATCGGCAACCTCTTCACCATAATCACGAATATGTGTAGTGAGAAGTGTTCCCATACCTTGTAATTTTCTATGCTGATAAGCTTGTTGAATAAAAAGCACTGCATCAGTATCTAAGCCCTCATAAATCTCATCACAGATGAGAAGCTTTGGACAAATAAGCATTGCTGCTATGAACTGGATTTTCTTTTTAGTTCCAAAGGAAAGTTTTGAGAAAAGGGTATTCAGTTCGGTTAAGACATTTAAATCTTCTGCAAGATGGCTCACTTGTTCTATTCGTTCAAAAGGGATCATATAAATTTCTTTAAGAAACTGAAAAAATTCGTTTGGAGTCAACAGCTCGATAAATTGCTGATGGTCTGATGAGATGAAAAAAGTATTTGTTCTTAGACTTATACGGTCAGATAAAGGATTGCCGGCAATTTCTATAATTCCAGCGTCAATTCGCTCATAATGAAGCAAGCATTTTAGGAACACACTTTTTCCAACACCATTTGCTCCTTTTAGTACATAAATGGAGGGCGCTGGCATAGCAAAATTGATTTTGTTTAATACAAGTTTTTTTCCAAAGCTTTTAGATACATTTCTTACATCAATAAGAGGAGGAGGGGATGTTGTATTCATTGACATATTTTATACCAATCCTTATAATGATTTATTAAAGGTAAGCCAGAGGGAGTTTTCTGGGTCTTATCTCATCACTTTTTTTGCTCAGCGTTCGTGGCGCTGGGCTTTTTTAGTTATCTCCGAAAACAGCTTTTAATGCTTCATATATGATTTCAACGTATACAGATCTTTCCACCAGCCATTGGGTGGCTTTCCACACGCCAGCATCCCATGCTGCTTTAAAGCTGCTCCATGCTGACCCAATAGCCACTTTGATTACATCCCAAGCTTTTGAACCATATTTAATAATATAAGCAATAATCTTTGCGATCAATTAAATCATCTCCTCTAATTTTCCCCTCTGACTTCACCTGAATACAATATTATACTTATTTTACAAATTAGTAAATTTCGCATATGCGCAATTATTTGGTTAAAAATTTAAAAAATATACATTTATTAGACTGTAATTTATATTTTTAATATGGGTAATATAGTAAGTTTTTGACTTGTGGGATTTATCGCCATACCCAAAAAAGTTAAGTTTCCGTAGAAATTAACGCCGGATTTTTTATAGAAAGTGAAAATTTTGTGAAATGTAATAAATACTCAAAGATTGAAATTGAAATAAAAATATGGTATTAATTAGTTATGTATTGATTGTCTGAATTATGAAAGGAGTGGAAAAATGAGAAGAATTTTTGAAGTGCTAAGTTTTGTTGGGATACTAGGCTATCTTTTATGCCGAATCTTTTTTTATGAAGAGACGGAGACGATGAGATACCTATTTGGAGGCGCGGCATTATTAGGTTTCATAGGCAGAGTATTTTTGAGAGAAAGGAAAACTAGCTAAACATGGAATTGAACGCAACGGAAAAGAAGATATTGTTGCTCATTTGCAAGGAAAAGCCTAATAAAGAGATCGCCTCAATTTTGTATATCTCAAAGCGAATGGTCGATTATCATGTTACGTCCATACTTGGAAAGTTTAACGTAGCAACACGGGTAGGAGCTGCTGTATTTGCTTTGCAAAATCAAATTATCACTTCCGAGGAAATGAATGAAAACGTTTAAAATAGATTTGATGAAGTAAATATAATATAGGAGGACATTATGTTTGGTATTGTTTTGAAAGAGTATCTGGGGCTAATAAAAGGTGTGAAATCTTTTCTTGTCATTCTATTTGTAACATCCGTATCTATTTGGGCCGCTCAGTATGCTTCAAGCAGTACATTTTTGACAGAGGCATCCGGAGATTCTCAAGGAACGGAGCTTGCGGGGTTATCTTTTATTTTTATTTTGTTCGGGGCATTGTTTATCTATATATTATCCCATGATATTGTAAACCGGGATATTGAATTGCAAAGAATAAGACTTCTCATTACAAAAACATCTCGGAAAAACGTAATAGTTGGCAAGTTTATATCAGTATTTTCTTTTTGGGCAAGCGTTACTCTAATCACCTTTGTTTGTATTTCTATCAGTACTCAAACTTTTTATATTGCTCCATTAATTTTATTGTGGGTTTTCATAGCATTTCATTCTGGAGTAGCGATAATGATGTCCACTATTATTACGAAACATAGCTATACGGTACTTATCAGTTTAATTGCCGGGCTTGTAATTCCAGGTATAGGGATATGGAGTTTATTTAACAAATCAGTTATAGCCAAAGTTTTAAATTATGCGCTGCCTTATTATATTGCAATGGATGATTATCGTTTTATTGCTTTAACAGTTGTTGAGATTGCTATTATGTTAATAATCTCAATTATCGTTTTTGAAAGAAAGGAACTCTAGTTCAGATGACTATACTAAAAGTGGACGGATTAACCAAGGAATATAGAAATCATAAGGTAGTGGATGAAATTAGCTTTTCACTAAATAAGGGTGAGATTTTTGCCTTTCTAGGCAGGAATGGGGCCGGGAAGAGCACTACGATAAATATGTTGACAGGAATTTTAAAACCTACTCGTGGAAGTATAGAAATCTTTGACCAACCTTACGAATATTTAAATCGAATTAAATCGCGTATGGGTGTTCTGCCTGATAACAGCAATTATTATAATGACATGACTGCCCTGCAGCATATGTTTTTTTTCGCTCGCATTAAAGGCTTTGGGGCAAATAAGAAAGCGATGCTCGAATTGTTAGAGGAAGTTGGCTTAGGAGAGCATGCGAATAAGAAAGTAGGTAAATTCTCGTTAGGAATGAAGAAGAAATTAGGTATCGCTCAAGCCTTAATTGGCTCTCCTGAATTGCTCTTTCTTGACGAACCGACCTCAACGCTTGATATTGAGTCATCTATTATAATTCGAGATTTAATTATAAAATGGGCCTCACAAGGAACCACTGTGTTTATGACCTCGCATAACCTTGATGAGGTGGAAAGAGTGTGCAGTCGCATCGCTATACTTCATAAAGGGAAAATTGAGAAAATAGGGAGTATGAAGGAGCTGCAGCAGTCTCATGATGAGCGTGTTCGACTAAAAATTAAATATCAATCGAATACCGAGAATGAATTTCAACTATGGATGAATGAAATGAGCCAATTCGCAGAAATTGCAGCATGGAACAATGAATGGGTGGAATTAAACATAGCAAACGAAGGCGTAATTCCTCATATAGTCAATGGAGCGGTTCGCTATCATTTAGACCTATTTCGAATAGAGGTTGAACATACTTCATTGGAAACCATTTTTGTTAACCACGAGAATAAAGGTTGAAAAATAATGCTCTTTTGGCATAAAACAGTTTTCCCGGTTGTAATTATGAGGGAGGAACCTATTTTGCCAGAAGGGAGAGGGCTGCCCATTACGAAGCAACAGCTGCCGCGAAGCTCGCTATTGTCTATTGGAGGGATGCTGCTTCCCCTTGTCATTCACGGCATTCATTTGCTGCTTCCACTGCTGTTGACAGGGAGTATAGCAGTGGAAAGCAGCATGCATAGGCATCACGGCGAAGCGGCCGGCTCGGGAACAGATTGGGTGGGCTTGCTGCTAAGCGGCATTACGGCTATCTCGGTCATCGTTACCATCATTTATTTATACCGAATTTGGACCAGCAAAACCTGCAGCAGAACGAACGCATGGCTGTACACGGGCATTTCCGTTGTCTGCTTTGTGCTCATCGCCGCAACATTATAAGGCAATAGGGAAGGCTCAAAGCCAAGCAGCGGCCGGAGCTTTCTCTTTTTTATGCAAAAATCTTCTGTTGCGCTTCTGGTTGAATTTTGCTCTAATGAAAGTAACGTAAATGAATGAGTACTCTTCGGGAAAAGGAAGAGATTCGAAAGGAAGCAGCAGAAGATGGAAACAAAAGCCCGATTGCAAAAATTTGGCATGCAAATGACTCCTCGCGTCTGGTATAACGCCAAAATTGATGTGGGCGCTTCATTATTGTTCAGCTTGTTTAATGTGGTGCTTAATCAGTTTTACATGCCGTTTGCAATACAGCAGGGGGCGACGAACTTTCAGGTAGGGCTATTGTCGGCAGCCCCGGCAATTGGCCTTATTTTCTCGCCGCTGTGGGCGAACTGGATCGAGAAAAGCAACAATCCAAAACCATTTGTGGTCATTCCAAACTTAATTGGCAGGCTGCTTCTGCTGCTTCCGGCGTTGTTTGCTCATCCTTCGGTGTTTGTGGCAACGGCGCTCGTTTTTCAAATTTTGATGGGTATTCAAGCTCCGGCTTATGCGGCACTCGTGTCCCGCATGTATCCGCCCGATGTAAGAGGCAGGCTGATGGGGTATGTGCGAGTGGCCATGGGAGCCATTATGATCCCGCTCGCCTATTTGGTCGGAAAATGGGCCGATACGTCCGGTACGGCCTGGCCGCTCGTCTGTGCAGCAGCAGCAGGCACATTGTCTATATTGCTGTTCCAGACGCTGCGTCTGCCGAAAATTCCGCTGAAAAAGCTGGTGGCTCCCGGCGCTTCGGTCACCCGCTTCTCGCTGCGCGATCAGTGGAAGCTCGTGTCGGGCAACAAGAAGCTGGCTGTGCTGCTGGCCGCAACGTCGCTTGCTGGCTTCGGCAATATGCTGTCAATTCCGCTATACCAGATTATTCAGGTACAGGTGCTTGAACTAAGCAATGTGCAAATTGGTTATGCGCGCGTCGCTTATTTTATCGGACTGCTGGTCACTTATTTTATAGCGGGCTGGATGATTGATCGTTTTGATATCCGCTATACGATATTGGGCGGGATTGCAGCATATGCTATCGTTCCGATGCTTTATGGGCTGATAGGCACCTACCCGGCGGTCATACTCGGCAATGGGATTCAGGGGATTGGCGAAGCGATTTGGGATATTGGCATCCTTTCTTATATTTTCAGGCTTGCTCCTGGGCGTGAGGCGGTCGTGTTCGGTATCCATCTGATGCTGTTTGGCGTGAGGGGCACGCTTGGACCATTGCTGAGCGCGGGCTTTTCGGACAGTGTGCCGCTGAGTACGCTGCTTATCGGGGCTGCTATTTTTGGCTGGGTCGGCACGCTGCTGTTTGTAATCGGCAACCGCAAGCGGGCGGGGACGCGGCTTTCAAACGGCACTACGCTAGGAGAGTAAAGGGGCAGCAGAAACGCTGCCTTGCATACAACTTAGAGAACGCTTACAACCAGCATGGGAAACGGCTGATGATCATTTGAGGGAGGAAAACAAAGATGACGGATGTTTTTCGATTTGATTTTGGTGTTGGAGCTGCGAGGGACGGGCATGTGAAGGTAACGGACTCAACGTTGTACGAGCCAGGCAAAGGCTACGGATTCAGCTCGGTCACGAAGGTAGCGGCGAAGAGTCGTGTGGAAGCGGAGGGCATGGGCAGCGACTTCTGCATTCCGATGGAAACGTCCTTTTTGCTTGATGTAGAAAATGGTGTCTACACCGTGAATTTGTTAATCGGCGATGCCATAACCGCAACGGAGACGACGATTAAAGCCGGCTGTGGCCGGCTCATGGCACAGCGTGTGAGGACGGTAGCAGGCGAGTTTATTCGCTACAGCTTTTCCTTGTCCATAAGAGATGGTCAAATCCGCCTGGCCTTTACGGGATTGGCGCCGCGCATTAATGCGCTTGAGGTGCTGCCTTCCAGCCAAACGCCGACCCTTTTTCTTGCCGGAGATTCAACCGTTACGGATCAGCGCGAGGATGGCTATCCCTATGCTGGCTGGGGCCAAATGCTGCCCAAATGGTTCAAGCAGGATGTAGCTATTGAGAATAGGGCGGTTTCCGGGCGGAGCTCCAAAAGCTTTATCGGAGAGGGCCGCCTTGATGAAATCTTACAATGGATGAAGCCGCGGGACGTGCTGATGATCCAGTTCGGACATAATGACCAGAAGCCGGATGAGGAGCGGCGGACGGAGCCTTTTACCACTTATAAGGAATATTTAAAACAGTACATAGACGGGGCTCGGCATCGCGAGGCGATTCCCGTGCTGGTGACGTCCGTACAGCGGCGATTTTATGAAGCAGATGGTAGTCTCGTCGATACGCATGGCGATTATTTAATTGCGATGAGGGAGCTTGCCGAGGAGGAAAATGTACCGTTAATCGATTTGGCAGAGGAAAGCCGCAAGCTGTTCGAGGAGCTTGGGCCGGAAGCGACCCAATCGGTATTTATGTGGGCGGCGCCCGGCGAGTTTATGAACTTTCCCAATGGCGTAGAGGACAATACGCATTTTCAGGAGCGCGGAGCGCTGCAAGTTGCCAGCCTTGTTGTGGAGCAGCTGAAGCAATTGAGGTTAGGGGCAATTCAAGTCGCATTCCGCTAAGCTTTGTTGTCACTAAGTGTGCGCCGCACATTCAGCGGACGTTCAGGCGGCATTCATACGGTGTTCATAATGGTTTGATAAGCTGTGCTTGTACAATCAAGCAAGGCTTATTGAAAGGAAGCGAACCCTTATGAAGAATTGGAAAACACTACTAAGTACGATTGTCATAACAGCCACTTTGGCTGCATGCAGCGCCAATCAGACAGCAACGAATACGACTGCTGCTGCAGGCACGGAAGCGGCCGCTGCGCAGAGTGGCACACAAGCGGATGCTGGTGCTGGACAAGCGCAACGCGGTCCGGGCCAAGGCGGCATGATGATGGGAGGCACAATGGGCAAGATCAAATCCATTGATGGGCAGACCATTACGCTCTACAAATCTTCCTTCACGCCAGGTGACCGCCAAGGAGGCGGCGAGCCTCCAGCGCAAGGCGATGCACAGCAAGGTGAAGCGGGAGCGGCGCCAGATGGAACACAGCCGGAGCCGCCGGCTCAGGATGGTGGACAAGCTGCTGAGGGTCAGGGCGGTGGCCGGATGAATATGGAGAATATGTTCACCGAGGAGACGGTGGAAGTGACGGTGACCGATGCGACAACGATTACAGCCGTTTCTTTCGAAAACGATCAGCGTGTGGAGACGGCCAAGACGCTTGCCGACTTGAAAGCCGATGACATTGTCACTTACACGTTAACCGACGGCACCCAGGATGCGGCAACGATTCAAATCGGAATGGGCGGCGGCCGTCCCGGCGGCCAAGGCAGCGGTGGCGGTACGGCGGGCCAAGGCTCGGATACAGCTGCTGACGCATCCGAGGCAGCAGCTTCATAACGATATTGAAATCGCAAAAAGGAAAGAGCGGCCCTAATGGCTGCTCTTTCCTTTTTGCTTGTGAAAGAATAATAGACAAACTAATGGAATAGATTTTGTTATATTGAGTCCAAATGCTAACATCTCTGCTTGCAAAGGGTGGAATCCGACATGCATCGAACAAAATCATATATTAATTCCATTGATCTTTCTACGGTTGCAACGTTTCGGGCGCTGGTCGAAGCCATTGTGCCAAACACACCTGCGCTTGCCGTTTACGGAGCGGAGCAAACGGCTGGAGCAGTAGATTTGCACATTCATGAGTATATGATATGGGAATTGGATCATAGTCTTTCGCTTTTTTTAGGCACACATCTTACGGTCGTTCCGTTAGCTGCCCCAACGGCCCAAATGCTCAATGCGGGTGCGGTTCAACTCGTCACCTCTGGGCGTGCGCAGCATGCTCCAAATCATGCGGTTTGGGAAAGCAGCCCCTATGCCGCACTTTCTCCTATCGATAGGATTCGGGTTCTAGCAATGCTTGAGCAGCTTGATGTTGATCTTTGGAGCTTGCCCCCTCCGTACCAGTATGATGGAGGCATTGTCCGCTTTATGGTTGACTTTCTCAACAGGCAGACGATGTTTGGCAATTACTCGGAGTGGTCCGCGTATGGTACGACTCGGCTCGCTACGCCTACCGAGCGAAGATTGGAATATTTCCCGATCAGCTGGAAGCAGGTCGGTTACCCAGGCGTCGTTCCGGGTTACCGGGCGCTGCTCGGTTATAAGTTGACCATCGTTCGTGAGGGAGGGGAATCTACCATTGTATGATGCGGATGTAATCGTAATCGGATCCGGCGGCGGAGGTGCCGTTGCTGCCAAGGAGCTCGCAGAGGCTGGACTGCAAGTATTGGTGCTGGAAGCTGGCCCATGGTATGGAAATAAAAACTGGCAAAACCCGAACAGCGAGCGTGGAGGGGAATGGAGCTCCAGCTACAATGATCTGGATGTAGCTCTCTATAAGAAGCTGTACAATGGGTATGAGAACAACATGAATGATGTGGTGTCCGGCATGTTCCGCTTCGGTCCGGCAGACCGCCGGCGTACACCTTGGCATAGGGTTATGCGCCAGAAGGGAGACATCTGGCAGCTTTCAGGAGTTGGAGGAACGACCCAGCATTATTGGACGCAGTCGCCGCGGGCTTTTCCGATTGCAGTTGATGGGATATGGCCCATTAGCTATAAGGAGCTGATTCCTTATTACGAGAAAGCTGAAGCCACATTGCCTGTCCAGTTTGCACCGACGACTCCGAAAGAAGAGCTTTTTTACTACGGGGCTAAAAAAGCGGGCTGGCAGCTCATACCTACGCTCAATGTGACGACGCCAGGTTATCGCCCGAATCCAAACGCTATACTCCCGACAAATGAGCATCTGATGGACCCCAATTATTCATTGGAGCAATTATCCCACATGGAAGGGTGCACCTTGAAGGGGAACTGTGTCAACGGCTGCTCGGTCGGACCGTCCGTCGATAAAATCGCCAAGAGAAGTACCCTCGTCAGCTACATTCCTCTTGCGCTCAAAACCGGAAACGTAGCCATTCGTCCCAATTCCTTCGCGATTAAAATTTTAACCGAGCAGGACCCGAAAGAAGGGCTTCGTGCAACAGGTGTGCAATTTCGAGATACGTGGACAGGAGAAATCGGAGAGCTTCATGCAAAAACGGTCGTCATGGCTGCAGGCTGCATCGAATCTCCACGTCTGTGGCTAAATTCTGGACTGCCCCATAATGCTTGGGTAGGAAGAGGCTTGACCAATCATTGTTTTGACTGGGTTTCAGGCGTTTTTGATGAAAAGGAACTAATGAACATACTGGGCATGCCTGCCGTTTATCCGTATGTGGGGCACACTTCGGGAGCCAGAGTTGATATTCCGGGAACAGGGATTTTCCAAGTGTCCTGTTTGAGCCCGGGTTTAATGTCTTTTTTGACTTATGGCTTCAGCGAGGCAGGCTATAATGCCCTTAACCCTCCCGAGCCGGGAGCGCCTTGGGATATTCACGGCCGGGTCGTTGGTCCTCAATTGAAAGAGCTGATGATGAACTATACTCGAACGATGACGATGCTGCTTCTCACGGATGACGAAACGCTTTACCACAACAGGGTTGAGGTGGATCCGCTGCTGAAGGACGAGAACGGCCCAATTCCTGTTGTTTATTATACTCCGAGCAAAAAAACGCTGCAAAGACGCGACAAATTGGCCAGATATGCTTCCGAGACGCTAAAGCAAGCAGGAGCCAAAACGATTATTCGCTCGGATACGCCCTTCAGCTTTATGCTCCATATTGAAAGCACCATGCGAATGGGATACGTTACGGATACGAACTGCGAGGCGATGCAAGTCAAACGATTATTCATCGCTGATAACAGCGTGCATTTCAACGGAATCGGCGGTCCGAATCCGACCCTTACCACACAAGCGCTGGCCACACGAACGGCCGAAAAGATTTTTAATCAATATTTTGCATAACGCTAAATTTGTTATTTAGCATCTGTATGCATCCCCAAGCACATTTCGTTGACCACACAGACAGGTACCCTCTCTCATTTTTGAAGGACAGAGGTTCCGCTATTTCCGCTTTTTTTTCGATTTCAGCCTGCACGCGGACAGGAGATCCGCTATTGCCCTCATAATTGTGTCAAAATGGCGATTGCTGGCGCATTAGCGGCTCCTGAGTCCGCAGGATTCTTCATAACCGTTATCCTGTTGAAATAGCGGATGCTGTGTCCGCCAAGTTTCTGAAACTCCGATTATCGTTTGCAATACCAACCTAGTAAGTGGCAGCAGGCGCTGCTCTAAATGCACATGAGGCCCCGGAGAGCAATGCTCCCCGAGGCCTCAATCATTTAAACTTTTCTGTCAGCCAATCAATTGCTCTGCTTGCTGCTCTTCTTGTTGCTTCACTTGCTGTGCCGCTTGCTGCTCTGCCATAAGCAGCTGCTCTCGCACTTTGACAACCTCACCGATAATAATTAACGCAGGGTTGCTGAGCTGTACGGAAGCGGCCAGATGATGAATATGCTCAAGTGTGCCAGTAAAGGTACGCTGCCTCGAGGTGGTGCCTCGCTCAATAAGTGCAACGGGCGTCGAAGCGGCTTTTCCATGCTTCAGCAGTTCTTCGCGGATGGCGCCAAGCTGGCTGACTCCCATATAGATGGCTAATGTATCCACGCTATGTGCCAGCAGATCCCAGCGTACAGGCGCTTTATCGCCATGGCAGCGGGTGCCTGTGACGCAGGCGAAGGATGAAGCATGCTCGCGGTGAGTCAGCGGAATATTCGCCGCTGCCGCAGCTCCGATCGCCGACGTAATGCCGGGTATCACCTCATAAGGAATGCCATGCTTGGCAAGCTCCAGCGTCTCCTCGCCGCCGCGTCCGAAGACGAAGGGGTCGCCGCCTTTCAGGCGAACGACATTTTTTCCTTGGCTAGCGTATTGTATAAGCAGTTGATTAATTTTATCCTGTGGCATGGCGTGGGCGTTTGGTGCTTTGCCGCAATAGATGAGCTCGACGTTTTTGCTGGCATAATCGAGCAGCTCAGTGGTAGCGAGCCTGTCATACAAAATAACATCAGCCGACTGGATGCGCCGCATTGCTTTAACGGTAATGAGCTCGGGATCGCCCGGACCTGCTCCGACAATGTAAACCGTGCCTGCTGACTGCTTCATCATAGTCCACCTCCTTTGGAGGTTACTGCTCCAGCTGCTGCCGGTTCGGATTTTATCGTTGCTTTAGCGTTCAAAGCTTGGCTTGTCGGCGAATGATGGGACAAATACAGCAGCATCCCCGTAAATACTGCACCGCCAATAAAGTTGCCGATGAGTACCGGAATTTGATTCCATACCCACCAATCAGCAAAGCTGACGTCAGCGCCAAGCAGCATGCCTGCGGGAATGACGAACATATTGACGACCGCATGCTCAAAGCCTTGGGCGAAGAAAATAACGATGGGCAGCCACATCGCAATGATTTTGCCGCCCGTTGATTTGGACGTCATCGCCATTACGACGCCGAGTGTCACCATCCAGTTGCACAAAATCGCTTTAATGACAACAAGCATCATGCCTTCAGACCCCATATGCTTGTAGCCGAGTGTTTTCGTTTCGCTAAGCTGAATAATCATTTGAATGAGCGGATTGCTCATATCGGTGAACATTTTTGTTATGACTAAGCCGTACAGCAGCGCATATGCAGCGCAGCCAATTAAATGACCGACAATGACCCAGAAATAATTGGACAGCATGCGGGCTGCGGTCGTCTTGCGGGCAACGACAGATAGAGGGCTTAGTGCAAAGCTGCCAGTCACAAGCTCCAATCCAAGGAGGACGATGATCACGAACCCAGCGGGAAATACGAGAGCGCCTGCAAGGCCAAGCGAGGTTTGGCTGGCAGCCGTAAACGCAAGCGTTGTGGCAAAGGCCAAAATTGCGCCTCCGAGAAAACCGCGGATGACCATTTGCAGCGTGCTCGCATTAGCTTTCGCAGTCCCAGTATCAATCATTGTATTTATTACTTCTGCGGGTTTGATATAGGACATAATGATGTCTCCTTAAGATTAGGAATCGCCTAACATGCTCTTTATTATAGAAGTAAAGCGATGAGAATTGGAAATAAGTAATATTTATAAAAGATATAAATTATATAACCACGTAAATGGCGCCGTTATCTGGATCAATTTCAGTAGCAAAAGTCGTTACGCAGCCGTCATCCGGGTCCTTCACCAAACCGCTATGGAGGTCAACCTTCCAATCATGCAGCGGACAATGGACAACCGTACCGCATACCATGCCTTCGGATAAAAGTCCGCCTTTATGCGGACAACGATTTTCAATAGCGAGTACGCTGCCGTCCTCAAGACGGAATAAAGCAATTTCCGTCTCCTTCACGCGCACGGTGCGCGAGCCGCGAACATCAATATCAGATAATTTGCCAATCAGCAGTTTGCTCATATTTAATCCCTCCTGATGTTAAACCGGCAGTGGGCCGGCAATCGGTTCGAAGTTTTTACGCAATTCATCGTTATCCACAATTTCTTTCCAAGGGTCTGTCGTCAGGCTGAGCGTTTTCTGTACACGTTCAACGAGCGCGAGGCGGTCTTCTTGCTTCTCCAACGCTTTTTTGACCGTATCAAGGCCAACACGGTCGATCCAGTGGGCGGTACGCTCATTCCACTGGGCTGTTTCGCGGTAGTATTGCAGGTAAGCACCCGTCCATTCCATTACCTCGTCTTCTGTTTTCACCGTTGTCAGCAAGTCGCAGGCCCTTACCTTCACACCAGCATTGCCGCCAACATGAATTTCCCATGCCCCGTCAATCGCTACAACACCCAAATCTTTAATCGTTGCTTCCGCACAGTTGCGGGGACAGCCGGAGACCGCCAGCTTGAATTTTGCCGGAGCGTTCAGACGCTCGAAAGCCTTTTCCATCTTAATGCCCATGGCCATGGCATCCTGTGTACCGAAGCGGCAGAACGTATTGCCGACGCATGTTTTTACGGTCCGGAGCGTTTTGCCGTAGGCGTGGCCCGAAGCCATCTCGAGCTCCTCCCACATTTTGGGCAAATCCTCTTTTTTAACACCGAACAGGTCTAGGCGCTGGCCGCCTGTAAATTTCACTAGCGGCACATTGAATTTTTCGGCTACCGAAGCGATTTTAATCAAGTCTGCTGGAGTTGTGACTCCGCCATAAATACGTGGGACGACGGAATAAGTACCGTCCTTCTGAATGTTGGCGTGATAACGCTCATTCGTGAAGCGGGATTCCTTCTCATCCACATAATCTTCTGGGAACAGCATGCCCAGGTAGTAGTTGAGGGAAGGGCGGCACTTCGAGCAGCCTTCTTTGTTATTCCAGTCGAGCACATGCATCACTTCTTTGATCGTCATCAGGCGCATGCTTTGGATTTGTTCTACGATTTCGTCACGGCTAAGCGATGTGCAGCCGCAAATGCCTTCCTTCGCGGATTCGCCTACTGCGTCACCTGCGAACAAGTGCAGCAATCCTTCGATATCGGCCTTGCAGCCGCCGCAGGATGCGGATGCTTTCGTGCAGGCTTTCAGCTCACCGAATGTATGGCAGCCTTTGTTAAGGACTGCATCGCCGATGGCACCTTTAGTGACGCCGTTGCAGCCGCAGACGATTTCATCGTCGGGCATGTTTTCCAGCCGGCTAGCACTGCCGCCTGATTTGCCAAGCAAATCGTTCGAAATGCCGAGCAGCAGCTCCTTCTCGCGGCCTTCAATCGATTCTCCGCTTTTTATGGAAGCAAACAACGAGGCGCCGTCCGCTGTATCGCCGAACAATACCGCACCAATCAGCTTGCCGCCCCGGATAACGATTTTTTTATAAGTGCCCGCCATATCATCTTGAATCCGCAGCGCCCGCGAGCCTTCCGTCTCAATAAAGCGCCCCGCTGAAAAGACATCGACGCCAGATACTTTTAGTTTGGTGGAAGTGACCGATCCGGCATAACCAGTCGTTTCGACGCCTGCAAGACGTTTAGCGAGCACCGCGCCTTGCTCATACAAGGGAGCCACAAGGCCGTAAGCAACGCCCCTATGCTCTACACATTCGCCAAGTGCCGATACATGGGCCATATTCGTATTCATAAAATCATCGACGAGTATGCCGTTGTTATAGTCAATACCGGAGCTTTTCGCCAAATCCACATTCGGGCGTATGCCGACGGCCATCACGATCAGGTCGGTAGCCAAATGGCTGCCATCGGTAAATTGCAGCTCCTTGACTCTGCCGCGGCCTGTAATTGAAGCGGAGTGCTTGCTGAGCAGAAATTTCATGCCTTGAGCTTCAAGTTCCTTTCTCAGCATGAGCGAGGCTGCCTCATCGAGCTGGCGTTCCATAATATAAGGATGCTTATGAATGACGGTGACTTCCATACCGAGATTGAGCAAGCCGCGGGCAGCTTCTAAGCCGAGCAGGCCTGCGCCGATAACGGCTGCTTTTTTATACGATTTGGCTGCGCTGAACATTTTCTCGCAATCTTGAATATCGCGGAAGGCAATGACGCCTTCTTTATCTGCGCCGGGAATAGGGAGCATAAACGGCTTGGAGCCTGTTGCGATAACGACTTCATCATAAGGGGCCTCCATGCCGCTTTCGGAAATGACGACTTTGCGCTGCGTATCAATTTTTTTGATCGCTTGATTCGTATGAAGCGTAATGTGGTTGTCCTTGTACCAATCCCAATCATTAATAATGATATCTTTAAGCTCGGTGCTGCCTGCCAAGACGGTGGACAGCATAATACGATTATAGTTAGGGTGCGGCTCCGCACCGAAAATCGTAATCTCATAAGTGTCTGGGGCCAGCTTGAGCAAATGCTCGATTGCACGAACGCCTGCCATGCCGTTGCCGATAAGTACTAATTTTTTAGGGATTGTCATCATGGTTCTCTCCTCTCAAATAGGGCAGCTCTGTCTGGATAAATATAAAAAGCCTGATTTCGCTCCCAAGGACACAGTTGTGCTTCCTTGGTAGAACGAAACCAGGCTCCATTGCCGGTTCAATCGAATACGCCATTGTACTCGTGAAAAACGTTATAGTTGATAGTGCTACTATACACTGGATTTTTATATCATGTCAATATACCTTACGTAAATTGTTGCATAAATTGAAGTGTCGACAAATTAAAGGAGTTTGTGTTATAAATATTCACAACAGTCAAATAGGAGGGGGCGCTCCTGAATGCGTTCTTTATTACTTATTGAACATAAAGCTGCCGATTGGGAGCCTGTAAGACCGAAAAACCAGGCAGACCGCGATTTAAGCAGGCTTTTGCCCGAAGTTATATTGGAGTCCGGCGGTTATTTTGTATTGCATGGCGGCAGCGAGGAGCTTGCGCGCAAGCATATCGCCCAATCGGATGCAGTTGTATTGAATCTCCCATTAAACGAGGTAAAGTACTGGGGCACTAAACTGCTGGGCTGGAAAAAAATTCCGATGCTTTGGTGGTGCAGTGCCGAAACCGCGACGCTTTCGAATGCTTTTTGCGAGGATGATCTTCCGGTGGATGGCATCATAACGCCGCTTATGAGCGAGCAGGAGCTGCATTGGGCATTCCATTTTGGAGCCAAGCAATGCAGTGAGCGGCAACAGTGGCATTTGGAACGCCAGCAGCTGGAGGGCCGTCTGGAAGAACGAAAATGGATTGATATGGCGAAGGGCATTTTATGTGACATTAAAAAAGTTTCCGAAGCGGAGGCTTATGATTTGCTGCGCAAGCAGGCTATGAATGAGCGCAAACGCCTTGTGGATGTAGCGACGTCCATTGTAAAGGTATATCAGCTGCTGCAGGAGCAGAAATAAGGGGGAGTACCGATGATTACCAATCTATTGAAGGAAGTCGGGCGCGGGAAGAGGGGCGCGCGTGATTTGACCTATGATGAAGCGGTGCAAGCAGCCGAATGGATTGTGAATCTGGAGGCGACTCAGGCGCAGATCGGTGCTTTTTTTATGGCGGAGCGAATTAAGATGGAAAGCGTTGAGGAGCTTGAAGCTTTCGTCAACGTGTGCCGGAGCCAGGCCCGCCGCGAGCATGTGCAGGAGGGAATTGACTGCGCAGGGCCATACGACGGTAGGAAAAAATCATTTTACGCCACATTCGCCACCTCCTTCGTCTTAGCGGCTGCCGGATTGCCGGTCACGCTGCACGGTACAGCTTCCCTTCCTCCAAAATGGGGCATTACGCTGCAGGATCTGCTGCTCGAAATGGGCATAAATCCGAAGCTGCTTTCGCAGGAGGCATCGCTTGAAGCTGCAAGGGAGACGGGCATTCTGTTCGTTCCCGCAGAAGAGTGGTGCCCGCCGCTTAAGCGGCTGCACGGGCTGCGCGAGGAATTGGGCATGCGAACGGTATTGAACACAGCTGAGAAGCTTGTGGATTATGGACATTCGCCTTATCTCGCATTCGGCGTTTATCACAATACGGTATTTGACCGCATGTCGAAGCTATTGACGAATTTGAATTATAAGAAGGCGCTCATTGTGCAAGGGACGGAGGGCTCGGAGGATTTGTTCATCGAGCGGCCAACTAGAACGTATCAGGTAGAAAATGGCGAAGCCAGCCTGCAAATGATTGACCCAGATGCCTATGGACTGGAGCTGCCTGTACCCGACGTGGACTGGACGCCCGCGGAGCAAATGGCTGTGACGGAGGCCGTGCTTAATGGAGGCGGGCATCTCGCTTTTATGAATCAGGTGCTGCTTAACGCTGCGGTCCGGCTTCATTTGGCAGAGCGAGTCGATTCCATTGAAGAGGGCTTGTACACGTGCAAGGACTTGATCGACAATGGGGTGGCATGGGAGCTCTATGAGAAGTGGAAGGTTAGCTTGCTCATCTCGGAGCAGCAGCAGCTTCATAAGGCGACTGTGACGACGCCGTAATTTTAACCGTGAATAGAATCTATGATTTACATGAAAAAAAGCAGTCTTCAAGCTCGCGTCGCGGGCAATTTGAAGGCTGCTTTTTGGTATGGGATGAATTAGTGATCATCGAGCACATTTTTATATTGACTGGAAAATAGCGGTTGTTTATGTTTTAAACGTTCAATTTCGAGCTTAATAATGGATTGCTCCTTAACGATGTATTCCACATCTTGTTTAAGGCTGGTAACATTTTGATTCAAATGCGAAACTTTGTCATGCGTATGACGAAGTATGCTAATGACATCGTCATTTTGCGATTGTTCCATGCGCCCCAGCTGGATTTGAATTTGATCAAGACGCGTGTCTGTTTGGTCAAGGCGATTATCCACATGGTCAAAACGCTTGTCCATTTGGTCAAGACGCTTATCAAACTGATCAAGCCGTTCGTTCGTTTGCTGCGCAAATTGGATCAATAACTGTTCAATACGGTTAATTTGTTCGCTCATTTAACAGCCTCCATGTAGTCATTGAATCTAGTATAACATGTATCGAAATTTCAGCAATGGCCTAGTAGTCGTCTAAACGCAGCAAAGCAGGCGATGCCAGATCGCCTGCCTGAACCGTACACAATCAAAACCTAAAATCACAGCTTGTCCAATTGCTGGAGCAGCAAGGACTCAGCTTGCAGCAGCATACTCTAGCTTAGTAAAGGGAAATCGTTAACGTATCCTTCTCATGATACGAATGCAGCGTAGCTTCGCTGCCGACGATTTCGACGCTGATCAGCGACTTGATACAGAGCTTGAGCGCATTTTTGCCAGTGTTCAGCTTGCGGTTCAGTACATCGGTAAGTTTCTCGACAGCTTTTTTATTCGTATCCGTTATATAGACGGGAATCGTTTTATTTTGAAACAACAGCATTGTTTTCATAAAGGAATTCCTCCGCTCATTGGTTAATTTTAATTTTACTTTACTTGATGAATCTTAAGCGAATCTTAAAAAAAAGTTATGAAAAGGTTACAAAATCGTAATTTTTTCTAAAAACATAAGAATGTATAAGTTTGCACCTATAATAGGCTTCTATTTCTCGGACTGAAACGCGCCTTGCCGCCAAAGAGCAGCGACAGCCGTTTCACCTTGTAATGCGCCATTTTGGACCGGATTCCGCTTTTGCTTGCGAAAATCGGACGGGGTGCAGTTCAACGTCTTGCGAAACACTTTAACAAAATAGCTGATATGGTCGAAACCGACCTCCAGCGCGATGTCTGAAATTTTGCGTTCTGTGTGCAGCAGCAGCTCGGCCGCCTGGTTTACCCGATAGGCGTTCAAATACTCAACCGGCGTCTGCCTCGTCATTGATTTGAAAAAACGGAAAAACTGTCCTTCGCTCATCGGAATTTGCTCCGCCAGCTCGCCTATGCGTATTGGTCTGCGATAATGCAGCTGGATATAGAGTATGCTTTTCTTAAGCCGCTCTATTCGGGTTCTGTCGTCTGTTCTTGCTTCGCTGCGATTGCATGCCCGGTTCTCAATAGCGATCTCATGCAGCATTAAGTAGAAATACCCTTTCACCGCAGCCTCGAATCCGGCATAGGGTGCTCTGCAGCAGTTAATCATAGAACGGAGCAGGAAGAGCAGCTGCCGCTTCCAACCACTGTCCGGTGATATATGTCTCGGAAACGTCTTTTTCTTCTCCTGGAACGGACGAACGCAGGTTTCCTGTACAGCATCGTAGCTAGTGCTATCCAGCCAGCGAACGTCAAATACGATGGCGCAATAGGTGCAGGAGGAGCCATTTAAAGAGTGTCCGGCATGAATATCTCCGCTGTCGATGAAGACGGCTTCGCCAGCGCGAACGGGAAAATACTCGGTGTCAATCTGGAAGAGCATCTCGCCCTCCAGCACAACTAGAAACTCAGCCTCGTCATGCCAGTGACAATCTACATTTACCTCGCCAGGTGCATATTCCATCCAGTAAGCAGCAAGAGGAAAGGTAACATCGCCATGCATGCGGTCTTCCCTGAGCGAATGACGCAGCGTCAAATCCATTGCAGTCAACCTCCGGTGATGAAGAAATCAGAATGGTGTTATAAACGGGCATAATTCTGTTAGTTTGTTGCTTTGCTTATCAGTATAATGCAAAATAGAACGATTTTAAAGTCAAATAATCGATATAAAAGCAGAAAGGTCGGTTCTATTATGAAATTTACTGACGGCAACTGGATGCTGCGTAAACAGTATGACCTTCTGGGCGCGGTACAAGCCCATGATTTCGAGCAAAAGGATGGCGTGCTTACGGCATATGCGTCTCCGCGTCCTATTTTGTCACGTTCCAATATGTTAGATACGATGCTGCTTACGGTTCGGTTTCATTCTCCGATGCCGGGCGTTGTCGGCGTTAAGCTGATTCATCACATGGGCGTGCGTGAGCGCGGTCCTGTATTCGAGCTGACGAAGGAAACGGGAACTTTCGTTACTATAGAAGAAACAGAAGAAGCAGCGATCCTGACAAGCGGCAGCCTGAGCGTTCATATTCGTAAAGGTCCCGAGTGGTCAGTGGATTTCTACCGCGGCTCCGAGCGCATTACCGGAAGCAGGCAGAAGTCGATGGCGTATATTACGGAAGGCAAAGAGCAAGCCTATATGCGTGAAGAACTGGATCTTGGTGTAGGCGAATGGGTTTATGGCCTCGGCGAGCGTTTTACGCCTTTCGTGCGCAACGGCCAGGTCGTCGATATTTGGAACCAGGACGGTGGCACAAGCTCCGAGCAAGCGTACAAAAATATTCCGTTCTATGTAACGAACAAAGGTTATGGCGTATTCGTCAACCAGCCGGATCTCGTTTCCTTCGAAATTGCTTCGGAGAAAGTGAAGAAGGTTCAATTCCATGTGCCTGGCGAATCCCTTGAATATTTCGTCATTGATGGTCCAACGATTAAAGAGGTGCTTGGAAAATATACCGCACTGACAGGCAAGCCTTCTTTGCCGCCGGCATGGACGTTCGGCCTGTGGCTGTCGACCTCTTTTACAACAAATTATGATGAAGCAACGGTTAATTCCTTCGTCGATGGCATGGAAGAGCGCGGTTTGCCGCTGCATGTATTCCACTTCGACTGTTTCTGGATGCGCGATTTCCATTGGACGGATTTCAAATGGGATGAGCGGATATTCCCGGACCCTGTCGGCATGCTCAAACGCCTGAAAGAGAAGGGGCTTAAAATCTGCGTATGGATTAACCCTTACATCGCGCAGCGCTCCCGTCTGTTTGAAGAGGGCAGAGACAATGGCTATTTGATCAAAAAGCCAAATGGCGACGTATGGCAATGGGATATGTGGCAGCCGGGCATGGCTATCGTGGACTTCACGAATCCTGCGGCATGCGAATGGTACAAAGGCTATCTGCGTGAGCTTGTAGATATGGGCGTTGACAGCTTCAAAACGGACTTCGGCGAGCGCATTCCGACCGATGTGGTGTACCATGACGGCTCTGACCCTGAGAAAATGCACAATTTCTACACGTACCAATATAACAAGGTTGTATTTGAGGTATTGGAAGAGAAGCTGGGCAAAAATGAAGCTGCGCTGTTCGCGCGTTCCGCTACCGTTGGCGGTCAAAAGTTCCCCGTTCACTGGGGCGGCGATTGCTACGCGGATTACGAGTCAATGGCTGAATCGCTGCGCGGCGGCCTGTCGCTGGGCTTGTCCGGCTTTGGCTTCTGGAGCCACGATATCGGCGGCTTTGAGAGTACAGCTCCAGCCCATGTCTTCAAACGCTGGCTTGCGTTTGGCTTGCTTTCCAGCCACAGCCGCCTGCACGGCAGCAGATCGTACCGGGTGCCTTGGGCGTATGATACAGAGGCGGTTGATGTTACCCGCTTCTTCACGAAGCTCAAATGCAGCCTGATGCCTTACCTGTTTAATACAGCTGCGCAAGCGGTGGAGCAAGGTTTGCCGTCGATGCGTGCGATGGTGCTGGAATTTCCGGAAGATCCAACTTCCGAGTTCCTTGATCGCCAGTACATGCTGGGTGATTCCATCATGGTTGCCCCTGTATTCGACGAAAATGGCTTTGTACAATATTATTTGCCGGAAGGCAGCTGGACGCATCTTCTGACTGGCGAAATCGTAGAAGGCGGAAAATGGCTTAAGGAAACGCATGACTTCCTCTCGCTTCCATTGTTCGTTCGTCCGAATTCAATCATCGCAATCGGTGCGAATGATACGAAGCCGGATTATGACTTT
Organism: Paenibacillus liaoningensis; assembly: GCF_059609455.1. Taxonomy (NCBI): domain Bacteria; kingdom Bacillati; phylum Bacillota; class Bacilli; order Caryophanales; family Paenibacillaceae; genus Paenibacillus; species Paenibacillus liaoningensis. The sequence continues at coordinate 62,504 of NZ_JCAALU010000002.1, read as the reverse complement.
GCTGACGGCGTGAAGCTGACGGCTTACAGCCTCGCTGATGGAGCATCTGCATCATCCACCGTTCGCGACATTAAAGGCGCTGCCGAGCTGCTCGTTACTATGAAGCGCGAAGGCAAGGAAGTAGCCGTTAAGGTACAAGGCAGCGGTAAAGCGCTCAGCCTGGCTCTACACGGTATTGGCGAAATTGCTAAAGTGGATGGCGCTGCTTCGCTTCAAGACGGCACGGTATCAATTGCTGCTGGTGCGAAAGAAACAGCATTTACGATTACGCTGAAGTAATTGAAATAAAAACTGAAATAAATATTGAAAGAAACAAACGGCATAATGCCGGATGTGCTTTTAAAAACAGACCAACGCCTTGTGACGACCGCATCAACAGCCGTCGCAGGGCGTTTTTTTCTTAGAGTAAAAGACAGCATTCAACAAAATAACATATAAAAAGACTAATAAGACAGCTGTTTTTTGCAGCGCTCCTTCTATATAATTTGAAATGTAAGGTACAAGACTTGAGAAACTAAATTCACAATATAAAGGAGTGCGGCCAAAGTGGGACAAATCGGAATTGGTTTACAATTGTATACGCTCCGTGACGCAACAGCGGAAGACTTCGAGGGCACGCTGCGCAAGGTTGCGGCAATGGGATATGAAGGCGTGGAGTTTGCAGGCTACGGCGGTATTGAAGCGGAAAAAATGCGTGACTTGCTCCAAGAGCTTGGACTTAAAGCAATCGGAAGCCATATCGGCCTGCATTTGCTGGAAAGCCAACTGGATGAAGAAATCGCTTACTTGAAAACGATCGGCGCAAAATATGCGATCTGTCCTTATTTGCTGGATGATCAGCGCAGTGCTGAAGCTTGGGCGAAGCATTTTGTAGCTTTTGAGGAGTATGGTAAACGTTTCCGCGAAGCGGGTATTGATTTTGCCTACCATAACCACGATTTTGAATTTAAAGTGGAGATCGACGGCAAAGAAGTATTTGATGCGCTTTATGAGCGAATCAGCCCTGAGCTGCTGAAAGTGGAAATGGATATCGGCTGGGTACAATTTTCCGGCAAAGATCCACTCGCTTACATTGCGAAATATGCAGGACGTCTGCCTTTGCTTCATTTGAAGGACTACCGCGACAACAATGGCCAATTGCCAATTGATACGGTAGAACTTGGCCGTGGCGATCTTCCGCTGCTTCCTATCATTAATAGTGCGGTTGAAGCGGGTGCAGAATGGTTGATCGTTGAGCAGGACACTTGCGCAAATCCTCCGCTTGAAGCAGTAGCGGAAAGCATGGACTGGCTGAAAAACAATTTTCTGAACGCTTAATTCGCAAATAGGGAATGACTTTATCCATTATTTATTGAAAAGGCAGGGATACATTAATAATGAGCAAAATTAGAGTAGCAGTAGTAGGTTGCGGTTCCATTTCGAAATATCGTCACATTCCGGAGTATGCAGACAATGCAAATGTAGAATTAGTCGCATTCGTTGACCCGATTATTGAGCGTGCAGAAGGATATGCCGAGAAGCATGGCGGCAAAGCTTTTGCAGATTATAAGACGATGCTGGCTGAAATTAAGCCCGATGCCGTTAGCGTATGTACACCGAACGCGCTTCATGCACCAGTAGCGATTGCAGCAGCAAACGCTGGCGCACATGTATTGGTTGAGAAGCCAATGGCAGCTACGGATGAAGAAGCGGCAGCAATGATTGAAGCGGCAGCGAAAAACGGCGTTAAGCTGATGGTTGGACATAACCAACGCTTCATGCCGCCGCATGTAAAAGCGAAAGATTTGCTGAAAACGGGCATTATCGGCAAAGTTTTGACATTCCGTACGTCGTTCGGCCACCCGGGCCCGGATGCATGGAGCATTGATGGCGCGGAAAGCTGGTTTTTCCGCAAGCCGGAAGCAATCATGGGCGCAATGGGCGACCTTGGCGTGCACAAATCCGACTTGATCCGCTGGCTGCTTGACGATGAAGTGGCGCAAATTGCTGGCTTCGTTGGCACAGTAGATAAAGACAGCGATGTAGACGACAATGCAAACTGCGTGCTTCGTATGAAGAGCGGCGCGATGGGTTCGCTTGTAGCGAGCTGGACTTATTACAAAGGCGAAGACAACAGCACGATTTTGTGGGGCTCCAAAGGCGTTATGAAAATCGGTACGCACCCGGAAGATCAAGTCATCATTGAACTGCGCGACGGTACAGTAGAGCGCTACAAAACAGGCGAAATCTCCACAAATGAGAAGCAGCTGTCGAGCTTTGTTATCGATAAATTCATTGACTCCATCGTCAATGACACGACTCCACCTGTAACAGGCGAAGAGGGCCGCAAATCGCTTAAAGTCATTTTGAGCGCCTTCGAATCCCAAGCAACAGGCAAATTCATCGACATCAACTAATCTCCATCTATATAAGGGTTTTAATTAAGTATGTGTTACATGATTTTACTCACTATATGGTAGGGATAACGAGCCAAGCGCGTTATCCCTCAAAAAACTGCCTTCGCCGAGTTAAATGGTGGAGGCTTTTAAATTTGGAGGTGAAAAGTGGCAAGTGGTGGAGAGAAAGGTTTGAGCTGGAGAAGCGATAGCGTTCGTTTTTGCCTTTTCATTTCAACCTCAGAGAGGTTTAATTCAAGAAATGCAAAGGCAATGACGATCGTAGGCCAAGCCTTTCACGCAACAGCGCAGCTCCTATTTCACCATCCTATTTAACGTCTCTCCGTCTTAAGGAGGAGAGACACTCGGGCGCTGGTATTGTTTTTAGCTTAGTATATAGCATTATAGAATAGCATGTGGTAAATTTAGCTTAACAGCAAGGAAGTTTAATTCACTATTCGATAATATCGAATAGCTGAGGCTTTTGCATTTTAAGCAAAGCAGGGAGCGTCGTGTATGAATGTGCAGTTCAAGAAAGGTGTGCTGGAGCTATGCGTTCTCGTCTTGACGTCTGAGGGAGACCGTTACGGATATGAACTGGCAGTGAAAATATCGTCCAAATTCGAGGTGGCCGTTGGGAGTGTATATCCGCTGCTCAATCGCCTAACGCTGGAAGGCTACTTCTCGACTTACCTTAAAGAATCGAATGAAGGACCTCCGCGGAAATATTATCAACTGACGGAGGCGGGCTGGCAGCATATGCGAGGGCTCATTCATGAATGGTCGAGCTTCTCGACAGCCGTAAATGAAATTATTGAGGAAGGAATCCGTCCATGATGATGACGAAACACAATTATATGAGCGAGCTGGAGAGGCTGCTCGCGAAAGTGCCGGATAAGCAGCGCCGCGAGTGGCTGTTCGATTATTACAGTCATTTTCAGCAGGCAGAGGAAAATGGGCAGAGCGAGCATGAGGCTGCATTGGAGCTAGGCGACCCAAGGCAGATTGCGAGCGAACTGCTGCTTGGTTATAAAGTACAACGGGCTGAAGCGGAGAAAAGCTTCGGCAATACGTCTAAGGCGGTGCTTGCAACAGTGAGCTTGGGATTTTTCAATATCGTATTTGTACTGGGGCCTTATGTGGCTGCAGTTGGCGTGCTTATTGCCCTATGGGCGACTACTCTAGCGCTTGGATTGGCAGGCGTCACAACGGTGCTGGAGAGCACGTGGAGCGGCATGTTTACACTAACCCAAGCAGCCTCTATTGGGCTCGTCTGCATTGGATTGAGCATTTTGCTGGGCATAGGCGTTAATGCTCTGACAAAAGGATTTTTCGCTGCAACGATTAAATATTTGAAGTTCAATACGAAAATCATCAGGGGGAAAAAACAATGAGAAAGGCAATTGCAGTTGCGCTTATATTAATTGGAATCGGCTTGGCCGGAGCGATATATTCTTTTAGCTGGGATGAGCTGCTGTCCTTCGGAACGAAGCCTGTATCGCAGGAGAAAACAGTTGATGCAGCTGGCGTAAGCAGCTTGACGGTAGAAGCTGGCTCGATGGATATAGAAGTGGTGCCAGGGAGCTCGGATAAGATTGTTGTACACTTGGAAGGCCGGGCAAGCTCGAAATATTTAAACAAGCTAAAGCTTGAGACGGAGCAGGATGGCGACAGGTTAGTCATTAAAAGCAGCTTTAATACGGGTTTTACCATCGGTATCAACTATTCTTCATTTAAGCTGACGGTAAAGCTGCCGGAGCGCAAATGGGATGAGGTGACGCTGAAGGCGAACAGTGGCAACGTCAGCGCATCCGATATGAACAGCCGCACCTTGGCGATGCTAACCTCATCAGGACGTGTGAAGGGGGAGGATTTGTCTGCGGACGAGATGGATTTTGAAACGACAAGCGGAAAAATTGAGCTGCTTGGCGTAACTGGTGAGAGCATGAAGCTGGATGTCAGCTCCGGCAGCATCAAGATAGAAGACTATAAGGCAGAAACGGTCGAATTCAACACGACAAGCGGCAATGCAAGTTTTATTAATGGTACGGGAGAGCTGAATGGCCAAGCGAGCAGTGGGAAAATAAGAGTTGAATCGGAAACCATTACTCATAGCATGAAGCTTGACGTTACCTCTGGCAATATCGTCGTTGAAGCTAAGCAGCCGCCACAGTCTGCCGAAATTAAGCTGAAAACAACATCCGGCAGCCAGAAGGTCGAATGGGACAATGTTCAAACGGAAAAAGAGGATGATCGTTCCTTTGCTGGCACAATTGGGACTGGATCGGACCTTTCAATTGATTTGAAAACAAGCTCGGGCAATATTACGCTCAAATAGCGTGTGCAAAATAAGCAGCAAGCTGAAAGTCCCGCAAAGCCAAGCGCAGCGGGGCTTTTTTCTGTTTTTTAAACGGTTTGCGCTTGGAAAATGAGGGGTTTATGAGCGGATTCTAATATGGCGGAGCATTCATTTGGATGACAAGCTGGCGAAGAGTGAAAAAAGGCAGTTGCGGCTATTCTTTCACCCGGATTTCCAAAGTGAGATGATTCTCATAAACGTCTGAAAACGGTTTATTTCGCGTGAAAAACGCTTGTTTTACCATTTTTTGAGCCGTGTAACCGCCCAAATGCCATGTTACGATAGTTTGCGTCGGGATGACCGGCACACACAAATTACACACAACTTCGAGGAGGAGATTTCATAATGAAGAAGCAACCATTTAAAGTAGGTGTCGCTGCCGTAGCCGCAGCCGCATTAATCGGAGCAGGCGTAGCAGCACCATCGACGGTGGGAGCAGCACCAGCAGTGAAGGCGAACTCCAAGATTACGGCTTATAGCATTGACCAAGACTTGTTGAAGCAAATTGCGGAGCAATACGGAATTGATTTGAGCAAAATTAATTTTAACGGCATTACAATCAGCTTCCCTAACGGAACGCCAACGGGTACTGGTACAAGCAAACCAAGCACAGGCACGACTAAGCCAAGCACAGGCACAACGAAGCCAAGCACAGGCACAACGAAGCCAAGCACAGGCTCTGGTTCCACTGGCAGCACGAAGCCAACGACAGGAACAGGCTCTGGTTCTTCGAATTCGGGCAGCGGTACAACTGTCGATCAAAGCGCTTATCAAAGCGAAGTCGTCAAAATCGTAAACCAAGAGCGTGCAAGCGCTGGTCTTCCAGCTTTGACGGTCGATGCGCTGCTGACAAAAGTCGCGGTAGCCAAAGCGAAGGATATGGCGGACAACAAATATTTCAGCCATACGTCCCCAACTTATGGATCGCCGTTTGATATGATGAAGAGCTTCGGTGTTAGCTACTCTTACGCTGGCGAGAACATTGCTGCCGGACAACGCAACCCGTCTGAAGTAATGACAGCATGGATGAACAGCACAGGTCACCGTGAAAATATTTTGAGCAAAAACTTCGGCAAAATCGGTGTTGGCTACTACAACGGCCAATGGGTACAAGAATTTACGAACTAGAAGTGAACAGAAACAGGCGATCGTTAGCTAAATCTTTCACGCCGCGCAGCTCCTTGCCCGCGCGGCTTAGTAAACTATGGACTTAATCGATTTTGGAGGATATTTGTGATGAAAAAACTAAGTATTACAGCTGCTGCTCTCGTGCTTTCCTGCGCGTTGGCAGCAGCTCCCGCTAACGCGGCAACCCAAACACATAAAGCGGCAGAAGGCGATACGTTCTGGAAGCTCTCCCAGCAGTATAAGGTTGATTTAGATAAACTGCTTGCAGCTAATTCCAAAATTAATCCGCTGAACATAATGGTAGGCATGAAATTAAATGTTCCAGTTGCAGCAGCAGCGGTGAAAACGAATGCCAAGGCAGCGAAAAATGCCGACAATGCAGCTAAAGCAAGCGCTCAAGCGCAGCCAAAAGCAGCAGCAACGATTAAGGCTGAAAGCCTATCTGCAAAAAGCATTATTGCAAGCAACGGCAACAGCTATACGTTCAGCAAGCAGCTGAATGTAAAAGCGACCGCTTACACAGCGGCAGCGTCGGAAAATGGAAAATGGGGCGCCGTCGATTATTTTGGCAATCCGCTTAAAGTAGGAACAGTGGCGGTAGATTCCTCGGTTATTCCGCTTGGAACGAAGCTTTATGTGACAGGCTACGATTATGATGGATTGCCTGATGGCGGCATGATTGCTGTAGCAAACGACATGGGTGGAGCGATCAAAGGCAATCGCATCGATATTTTTGTACCTGGCAGCACAGCCACTGCTCAAAGCTTCGGCATTCAAGACGTTAAAGTATATATGGTAAAGTAGAGCGTTATTTTGAAATAGGTCTGTTGCGTTATTTAGTTTAACGCTGACTCCAATAACCCTATGTACAAGCCCAGTGTTCCTCGCACCCGAGGAGCGCTGGGCTTGTTTGTATTGCAATTACAACACAGGGCTAACGGATGTGTCTCTCCGCACTTTGTTCGAGCAGCTCTGGCAGCGTGACGATGCGATAGCCCTTCTGCTGGAGGGAGGCAATGAGCTGTGGAAGCGCCTCGATAGTGCCAGAGAGGCTTTGCTTGACGCCGCCGCCGGCATGCTGCAAGATGATGGAGCCTGAGCGCAGCGTTTTATGCATATTCCGTAAAATGGCCGTGCTGGTCGGATTGTTTTTCCAATCCGCTGAATCAACATCCCAATTCACAACAATATAGCCGTTGTTTTTGGCCCAAGCGACTTGACTAGGCTGCATCTCGCCATAGGGGGGCCGGAAAAAGTGCGGATGATACGGGATGATTCGACTAATGATCGTATCGGTACGCCACACTTGACGGTGAAAATCATTCGGTGAAAGCTTCGACATCACCTCATGATTATAAGAGTGGTTGCCGATGATATGGCCTTCGCGATGAATTCTTTTTACGATTTCGGGATGTTTATCAGCTCGCGTGCCTACAAGAAAAAAAGTTGCCTGTACGTGATGCTTCGCCAATATATCCAGTATTGCAGGGGTAAAGCGCGGATCAGGAGCATCATCAAAGGTTAACGCGACCTCTTTTTTATGCCGCGGCCCATTGAGAAAATAGGCGCCGGGATAGCGCTGCTGCAGCTTAACCCATGACACGCTGTCAGAGCGGCGTTTTTTGCCTGTTTTGGCTTTATCCGCCTGACTAAGGCTGCCGCTGCTGTCTGTTATGGCCGCCGTCTGTACGCTTGCCTTGGAGCTGGCGTTCAGCTCTTCCGCAGATGTCAGGAAGGTGGCGATAACCAGCAGCAAAATCAACAATTTGTTCAGGCGTTGGAGCATTACATGACGTCCTCCATTCGGTCTGGCAACAGCCGGAATAAACGTTATTTTCCCCTAAATAACGCCTTTCATCCGCTTTACAAGTGAAGGGCACAGGCTTAAAATTAACGGGATAAGAAGATAAGATGGAGGATGAAATAATGCCGCTATTAGATATGCCTGTTCATGAATTACATAAATATCAAGGCAGAAGTCCAAAGCCAGCGGATTTCGAGGCTTATTGGGATCGCGCGCTTGCCGAGCTCAATGCAGCAGATGCGAATGTTGAAATGGTTCCGAGCGCATTCCAGCCAGCTTCAGCGGAATGCTTTGACCTGTATTTTACAGGGGTGCGCGGCGCGAGAATTCATGCCAAATATCTTCGCCCTAGACAAGGCGCTCAGCAGCCTCACCCAGCAGTCGTTATGTTCCACGGCTACTCGGGTTCTTCAGGAGACTGGGCAGATAAGCTGAGCTTCGTATCGCTTGGCTACTCGGTGCTGGCGATGGACGTACGTGGACAAGGCGGCTGCTCGGAGGATACAGGCGGCGTCAAAGGAACGACGCATAATGGGCATATTGTTCGCGGGCTTGATGGCGAAGCGGATAATATGCTGTTCCGTCATATTTTTCTGGACACGGCACAGCTCGCTCGTATCGCCATGGATTTGCCAGAGGTGGATGCAAATGAGGTATATGCAACGGGCTGGTCGCAAGGCGGTGCGCTCACGATTGCTTGCGCCGCACTGGAGCCGCGCGTGAAGAAGCTTGCTCCTGTTTATCCATTCCTCAGCGACTATCGCCGCGTGTATGAGATGGACTTGGCGATTGATGCCTATGCTGAACTGCGTACGTATTTCCGCCATTTCGATCCGCAGCATAAGCGCGAGGAAGAGATTTTTACAAAGCTCGGTTATATTGATATTCAATTTCTTGCGGAGCGGATTCGCGGAGAAGTGCTGCTTGGCGTAGGCCTCAGTGATTCGATTTGCCCGCCTTCGACCCAGTTTGCGGTCTATAATAAAATTCAGTCACCGAAGCGGGTGGAAATTTATCCGGATTTTGGCCACGAGGGTTTGCCAGGACTGCATGATCAAATTATGAATTTCTTCGTTCCGGGTTCAACAAATGGATGAAGACATATATCGGCTGTTAAAGGAGCGGTTTAATCTTTGCGTAGTTGAGCCTGATGAAGTGGTTTACACAAGTGCTGCTGCTGCCTTGCTTGAACAGCCTGTGATGGAGGAGCTGCTTGCCGTATACCAGCCGCTTGTGATGGGGAAGGAGCAGATAGTGGCTGAAGTTTATGCAGCCTCCTGGTTTCGCAGGCCGATGCTGGCCCTCATTTATATGCTGGCGAAATACCGTATGGCACCAAATATGTCGCTGGATAATTTAACGCTTTATGTGTGCAAAGCGGACGGTTATTATAATGTGTATTTCAGGTTAAATAAGGCTGAGCTGCTCCAATCTCCGTCTACGGAGGAGGCGGCTGGCGAATGGGTGCGCGCACAGCTTGAAACGTTTTTTCATGAGACGATCGCTCCGTTTTTTCATAGCATAGAGCGTGCTGGATCGGCCAAAGCAAGCTTGTTATGGGGGCAGCTGCCCACTTCGCTGGAATATGAGTATGGCGTCATCATGGCTTCCTCGGAAAGCGAAGCGGTGAAGGAATCCATTGACTCGCTGTATAAAACGGCGAAGGCGCTTGATCCTGCGATTTTTCATCGCAAAAGAAATCCTTTGGATGTTAAATTCCAATATACGGAAGCTATTGATGACCCAGAGAAACAGATGCGCATTAAATATGCCTGCTGCCACTATTATAAAGTTGAAGGCGGCCGTTATTGCTATACGTGTCCGCGCAGCAGCGAGACGGAGCGGGTTCAGCGCCGCATGGAGCATCGGGCAAAGCTGAATCGAACAATTTGATTTTGAAGGATCATTGCTGCCCTTTCATAAAGGGCCCGCAATGATCTTTTTGGTTAAATTTAATTAACTGAAAATTGCGAATTTTCTTATTGTAACTTCATGATTTTTGAACTATAATGAGTCCCAAGAACTACACATATAGAGATATTTAGGGAAACGCTTATATATAATGACTATTTTACAACCAGGAGGAGTATGGGTATGGAATTGGAATCAATGTCACTAGCAAGACAAGTTGATTTTGTATTTCGGCAATTGGAAGAGGAATTAATGAATGCGATTGCAGGAACGGTATGTATACATATCCGCAACAATGCGGTTGGGAAATTTGGCATGAGGCATAATCCTCTAGAGACGAGAAACGGCCAATTTGAAAAGTTGAACTCAGGCATGACCGCTAAGCAGGTGCAGGATTTCAGAAAGATGGCGATCGAAGGCCTTAAATATAGACGCAATTGGACGCATGGCGAGATTATGTACGATTTTGCCGTAAAGCAAGGGGCGGGATCATGGTCGGCAAGCGTCTGCTATGAGTCAAATTACAATACGTCGAACTGGAGCTACCGCTACAAGCAGCCGCGCCAATCGAATTTGCGCGAGCTGTACCCAGGTGCCGAATAAAGCAGGGTGTAGCGCTGAAATTGAAGCAGCTGATGGCGATAGCTTGAAGAAGCCTCCGGAACCGCTGTTCGTGTAGCGGAATGAGCCGGAGGCTTCTTTTGATATTATTCGCATGCTGGATGGCTAAAAATCAAAATTCGCATAGACATAAGGCGACTCGGGCGCTTCAATACGTTTAATCGTGTTCAGCTTTAAGGTCAATATTTCGTTGCCGTTATACATGGAGGTCATCAGCTTGCCCGAGACGCTTACCCAATCATCCGCGGCAAAATCCTTATAATCGTCTGCATGGCTGACTTGAACCATTAATCCATACGGCACGGCATCCGCCGAGCAGCAGGTCATGGCGAAACGGCTAACGGCAAAACGCTGTTCTCCCATGTCATCCTCTTTGTAAATAAACCCGCTAATGTCAATTGTTTTGTCCATAAAATTATCGCGATACAAATCGAGTGTTGTCAGCGTCTCGATGTAGGTCGTTTCCGGGACGGCAATTTTCTGCTTCTGATACAGCTTCATGCCGTATTCGGCGTGAGCCTTCGTGTATTCATCGTAAGGGAAACGCTCCTCCAAAGTCAGCGGCTTCGGTGCAAGGGAAGAAGGCGGTTCAGGCAAGGAGACGGCGAGCTGACTAGGCTCGGTGCCGAGCGGCTGAACCGTAGTAGAAGCGGCAAAGCTTACGCCCTTTTTCGATGCGGCCGTACTGCCCAAAGCACCAGCAGGAGAGAGGAAGCCGAGCGCTAGCGGCAAAATAAAAAGGCTGTAGATGACCGTGTTTTTGAATACGGATGGCGATGGAGCGTGCACACAGCCGCATTCAGCCGTATGCTGATGCTGCTGGCGCCGTATTTTCAAGGCTAGAAACAGCTGATGGATGGCTGCAGCATACAATCCGAGAGCAGACAGCTTTACATAGAGCTCCATCCTTGGCGCAATATACAAGGAGAGCTGATTGGAACGGGATAAATAAACGATAAGTAGAGCAAATGCAGTCAAAATGAAAGCTCTAAGCAGGTGATGCTTCATAACGATACCTCCATAATCCAGGAGCCAAGCCCAATTAAAATGAAGCAGAGAAGGGCGAGCGCCAGTACAATTTTGAGCCGAAAAGCGGATAGCAGCATGAGCATATTTTTGAAATCAATCATCGGGCCAAATACGAGAAAGGCAAGCAGCGGGCCGCTTGTAAACACATTGCCGAAGGAAGCGGCGATAAAGGCATCCGATGTAGAGCAAATTGATAAAATAAAGGCAAAGGCCATCATAGCTATATAAGAAAGCATAGGCTGATCAGCTACAGAAGCAAGTACGCTTCTGTCCATAATGGTTTGAATTGCCGCAGTAATCAGAGCGCCGAAAATTAAATATTTTCCCATCTCAAAAAATTCATCCGAAGCATGTCCAAGCATGGCGGACAATCGGCTGCCGAGACTGCCTCGTTGCTCCTGATGATGATGTTCGTGAGAGTGGCTGTGATCATGCTTATGTGTGTGATGCCCGTGATGATCTCCATGACTGGAATGTACAGCAAGCTGCGGCGTGTGTTCGTCGCGAAGAGGGCTTTTGCGCATAAATAAATGCATAATCAGCCCAATAATGACTGCTACCGCAAACGCAAGAATAAGGCGGGCATAGGCCATTTCCGGAGCTGAGCGAAAAGCGGTAAAGGTAGCCGTGAACACAATCGGGTTGACGACGGGTCCGGCAAGCAAATAAACAATGCCAATGTAAGCGGGCATGCCTTTGCGGATAAGCCGCCTGACGACGGGAATCATGCCGCATTCGCACAGCGGAAAAGCAAGCCCGAGCAAGCCGCCGAACAGCACACCGGCAATGGGATTTTTAGGCGTAAATTTACGAATCATCTCATCTGTCACGAATACTTGAAGCAGACCGGAGAACAGCACGCCAAGCAGAATAAACGGTATCGCCTCTAAAATAATGCTCAGAAATGTAATTTTGAACGACTGGGCATGGGCATAATCGAGAAAGGTGAAAGCTGATGGGCGATTAAAAGCAAGGACGGCGAATATTCCGGCACAGCCAAGCGCCAATAGCACGGTTATGTAGCGAAATCTAATAATCGGCATAAAAAAACCACACCCGCTTTTCTTATAGTAATAATTACGATTATATCACAGTTTATGCGCCCGAAAAGCAGAATAGGACAACTTTATGAGCCAAAAGCGGATGCCCTGCAGCTTGACATTGGCTGTTAGGGCTGTATAATCATTGTAAATGCGATGACGGGAACAAGTACGTGCAGGTAAATTGCGTCCAGAGAGCCGGTGGTTGGTGTGAACCGGTGCAAGCCTGAAGCCGAATGGGCCCCCGAGCCGAAAGCGGAACGTAGCGACTCGCGCTGCCGATGCTTCTCCGGAAATTCCCCGTTATGGAATATTGAAGGCTAGTCCGATTGTTAAGTCGCCCTATAATGGCGGCTGCGGATAGCGAATTAGGGTGGCACCACGGTCCCTCGTCCCTTGCGGCGGGGGATTTTTTGCGTTGATTTTTAAATTGGAGAGGAAGATTGAAGATGAAAAAAGTATTATCAGGCATTCAGCCAAGCGGTCAGCTGACACTGGGCAATTACATTGGCGCGATGAAAAACTTCGTCAAATTGCAGCATTCCGAGCAATGTTTCTTCATGATTGTTGACCTGCATGCTGCTACGCAGCTGCCAGATCCAGCCGCGCTGCGCGAGCAGACAGAAGCGGTAGCCGCTTGTTATATTGCTGCCGGCATCGATCCGGCGAAAGCGAGCATCTTCGTCCAGTCGCATGTGCGGTCACATGCTGAGCTGGGATGGATTTTCACAACGCTTTCTTATATGGGCGAGCTGGAGCGCATGACGCAGTTTAAAGATAAGTCCCAAGGCAAGGAGTCGATTCCGGCAGGGCTGTTCGTATACCCATCCTTGATGGCTGCGGATATTTTGCTGTATAACGCTGATCTAGTTCCAGTAGGTGACGATCAGAAGCAGCATTTGGAGCTGACGCGCGATCTTGCGGGCAGATTCAATAACCGTTTCGGCGAATATTTCACCATTCCAGAGCCTTACATGCCGAAGCATGGCTCGCGCATTATGTCACTGGACGACGGCAGCAAAAAAATGAGCAAGAGCAATCCGAATGCCGGAAGCTTCATTGCCCTGCTTGATCCGCCAGATGTCGTTCGCAAAAAAATCAGCCGTGCGACAACGGATTCTGGCCGAGAAGTGAAATATGATGTAGCCAGCAAGCCTGAAATCAGCAATCTCATGAGCATCTATGCCAATTGTGCAGGCTTGACGATTGAAGAGGTTGAGGCGCGTTACGAAGGGCAAGGCTATGGACCGTTCAAAAAAGCGTTGGCCGAGCAAGTTGTCTCCGTGCTGGAGCCGCTGCAAACGAGATACCAAGAAATTCGCGCTTCGGGCGAAATCCATGATATTTTGAAGCAGGGTGCTGAACGAGCAGCGGAAATTGCAGATCGTACACTAGCCGATGTAAAAGAAAGAATGGGCTTCCTAGCGCCGAAGCGCTAGTTGTTTTGCTGCTTGAGCCGTCTAAGTCTCGCTTTCACAATGAAGCCTGCGCCGATTGAAAATAACGTAAGGACAGCAAATAGCAGGGCTAGCCAAGCATTATAGCTCATGGAAATGGCGGTAGCGCTCATCAAAAGTACAGCAACGACGGCAAAAAGCAGCGATAAAGGCTTGGACATAATGAGGGTCTCCTCTAGGGCAGTAACCGCCCGATAATATTTTTTTGAAAATCCGAATAGTTTCTTGACTCGTGCACATAATAAGCTTGCAAGCTTGCAACATATCACAGTGCCCATACTGAAAGGAGAAATTCCTCATGTCAAGTAACACATTGGTGGTACCACAAGCAACGCAAGCTCTGAATCAATTGAAACTAGAAGCAGCTCAAGAGCTTGGTGTACAACTTCCGGCAGACGGTTACTACGGCAATATTTCTACTCGCGATGCAGGTTCGTTGGGTGGATATATTACGAAAAAACTAGTTCAAATTGCCGAACAACAATTGTCTGGCGGTTACCGTTAATCGTTTTTTCTATACACAAAGCAATACAAACAGGAGCTCAGGGGAAACCCTGGGCTTCTTCTTCGTCCATTTGACAAGCGGGCACAAAACAAAGAAAAGCTCTTTCCTTCTATTGTGAAGGAAGGAGCTTTCCGCCGTCAACCCATAAAGACTGGGCTGTTAATAAGTATTCATTCGCAGCCGCTTCATTAGCCGTTCGTCGCTTAGCCAGCCAACGTAAGAGCCTAAGGTTTTGTACTCCTTGTCCATTAATAAGACGCCGAGAAAAGGGTATTGCTTGCGATGCCTGTAGCGGACATCGGACCAGCGCACCTCATAGCCCCACTCATGCTCAGTAACATCGGCACAGGCAAACTTGGTTAAATAAAGGAAGGAGCGAATGGCGGGATCGCTTTTGGACCTGGCAGCTGCGGGATGATCCGAGCATTTGACCCGATCGACCCAGCGGAGCGAGCTATTACGCAAATCGCCAACTGCGAAGCTGCCATCCTTCATCAGCTTGACCACATTCCATATGCTGAGCGATACGGTCGGAATGAGCAAATATCCGTCTGCCGAAAGATTTTCTTTATCCAGCGTAGGCAGCTTCCGCATGATTGTCCGCTGGGCAAGCGTCCGCCATACAAAATAAGCGGCCGTAAATAAATAAAGAATCGGAAAAATGATGGTTGGGCTGAAGGCCCCGATTGCCCATAATAAAATAGCAATGATGTGGGTAATGAAGATTACGGGGTCAAAAATGTGTATAATGTTCCATGAAATCCATTTTTCCGTGAATGGCCGCATCGCTTGTGTGCCATATGCATTAAATAGATCGCTTAGCACATGGACGCATACGGCAAGCAGTACCCAGCCTCCTACATGGAGCCATGGCAGGCTGCCACGATAAAATAGCTCCAATAATCCGGTAATAACGACAGTCCAAATGGCTATGGCTGGAATCGAGTGGGAAAGGCCGCGATGATTGCGGATATAGCTGGCATTGCCCTTCAGCCGCAGCAGCGTATCGGAGTCAGGTGCTTGCGACCCAACAACCGTTCCAATCAAGACTGCCGTATGCAGCGTTTGATCAGCTGCAATAACGGGGTCAATGGTGGCAAGGCCCGCAAGGCCAATGCCTATAACTAGATGTGTTCCTGTATCCACGGTAGCAACCTCCTGTATCTTCATTCAAGCGTCCGTATACGGTAGTATCGACGGCTGAAAGCTGATTTATGAAGGAGAGTTTAGGAAATGAAAAGGGGACGTAACGATGTATATTTGCTTTGCGGAATATCGCATAAAATCCGAAAACAAAATCGAGTATTTACATTATATAGAGCAAATGAAAGCAGCAAATGCCGAACTCCGTGTTTATGAAGGAACAGATCAGCCTGATTTATTCGTTGAGGTATGGCAGGCAGAAAGCGCAGAGGAGGCGGAGCAAATAAAAAAAGAACGCCTGAATGAGCGTTCTTCTTGGGGCCAGATGGCCGATTGGGTGCCGGGAGGCGCAGCGAAGGTGCATGTGTGGACGTTTAAGCCAGTCGCTGCGCCGCAATAAAAGAAGCGTGATAATAGATGACTGCCATTAGCGGCGGCTTGTTAGCCTTATTCGCGGCTGGTGCTCAGCGGTGTAGTGTTTGTAATTTTGCCGCCTTGGAATGGATATTCATAATTGATTGGGCCATCAAAGGTGACATAATCAAGATTAATGGAAAGCAGCAGATAACGCATGCCTGTTGTTGGATCGCTAATAATAATATGGTCACGGCCAGCTGCCTCTATAATGCCGCGGAACGTTTTGGCGTTCCACTCGCGGTTGTTCTCATATGTCATATAGAAGGTAGCCATTTTGCCGCGGTTAAGCCGTAAAATATTTTCTACGTATGATTCCTCTACGATCGGAACAGTAACCACATTGCCTCCGGATGGTGTTACGAAGGAACCGCTAGGAACGTTAACCGGCATTGGCTGCATCGCCTGCATGCCCGCTACCTGCTGCATGGCAGGCATTTGGCCACCCATCATTGCCGGCATCGGTGTTGGCATCGGCGTTGGCATTGGCATCGGCTGCGCGCCCATCTGATAAGGGTAGCCGTAGCCCCCTGTGTTTGCCGGACTAACCGCTGTTTTGTAACCATAACCATTCGTCATGTGAAATTCCTCGCTCTCCAAATAAAAAATCAGTTGCTGCATTTGCGATGATGCTAATACACACTTGGACAATCAGCTGCTGTAGGTACGAAGAAGCAGTGGGCTTTGAAGCGGCCGCTGTTCGATTGATTGTACCAGGTGCCAGGACAGCCTGCGGCCGGCCTAAAAAACCACAGCGCATTCGACGCCGGATGCTGCCGTTCCCCGCCAATGACGCGCTCGGCGAGCCGGATGTCGCGATCGCGCGCTTTTTGATAGAAATATCCCTTCTGTGTAGCCTCAAAGCCTCCGGGGCTTTGAAACACCATCTGCGGAATGGAACGAATATTTCTAAAGTCGAGACAGTTGCCCAGAACGCGGTTGACGCCAACGTTGCCTACCATCAGCATGCCAAGCTCGCCTTCCCCTTCCGCTTCTGCGCGCATCAGCCTAGCCAGCATTTTCGTATCCTCTGCATTTGTCTTGATGACTGCCACAGGCAGGCTCCTTTCAACCCTCAATGACGCTCCGCCGATCGATAGGCGAATGATCATGGGCGTTAAACTACATACTTAGTGTATTGTGAGCCCAGAGAAAGGGTTCCAAAATTATTGTCACATTTTGAGTGGCAAATTGATGAATTATAAGCTTGAGCGTTGTCATAACGTGGTTTTTTCTGTATGATTAAGAACGATTGACCAATGAATGTATGGGCGCAACGTGCGCCGTGTCACATACCTGGGAGGCTCGCTTCGTGTTTAAAGACTTGATAGCATTGACAAAACCAGGGTTGCTCCGGCTCAATATGTTTGCAGCTGTTGGCGGCTTTTGGGTAGCTTCCAAATGGCATATTGCCTGGTTTGATCTGCTTTGGATGCTGATTGGCTCCACGCTCACAATGGCGTCTGCATGCGTCATTAATAATTATTGGGATCGTGAGCTGGATCAGAAGATGGAAAGAACGAAAGGACGCGCCTTGCCAACAGGCAGAATGAGCCCGATGTTTGTGCTTGGTTATGGCCTTGTGCTTGGCATCATAGGGGAATTGGTGCTGTTTATAGCGGTCAATCCGCTTACAGGCTGGCTTGGACTTTTAGGATGGTTCGTATATATCGTGATTTATACGATTTGGTTGAAGCGCAGCTCCACATGGAGCACGTCGGTTGGCGGAATTTCCGGTGCGATGCCTCCAGTTATCGGTTATTGCGCAGTAACGAATGAAGTAGATGCAGGAGCTTGGCTCATGTTCGCTTTATTATTTTTATGGCAGCCCGCTCATTTCTGGTCGCTTGGCATTAGACGGGTGGAGGAATACCGCACAGCTGGCTTCCCGCTGCTGCCGGTTGTGAAAGGGATTAGACGGACAAAGCTGCAGATGATTCCTTATGTGGCACTGCTTATACCTACTTGCTTTCTCATGTTTTATTATGGATACACTGGATATGTCTTTCTAATCCTGTCCATTGCAGGCAGTGTACTGTGGGCCGTACATACGATTCGCGGCTTGAAGGCGAAGGATACGGAGAAATGGGCGAAAACGAATTTTCTCATTTCGGTTAATTATCTAATGGTTATTTTCATCGTCATGATTGTTAATACGGTGAAATAGCGCATCATTTCTGGACAAGCTTCATGGGAGGATGGGGATCATGGATTTTTTGAAAAAGCATAGCTTCAAAATCGCTGTGCTGGCACTTTGCCTGGGGATGGGCATTTATTTATTAATGACCAATGTATTTAAGCCGGAAGCGCCGATGCCGGTTCTGCAAGAAGCGCCGGCCTTTGAGCTTACGGATTTGGACGGCAACATCGTGTCGAAGGAATCGACGAATGGCAAAGCGAGATTGGTTTATTTTTATTTTGCCAATTGCCCGGATGTATGTCCGCCAACGACGTTTCTGTTGTCACAGGTGCAGGAAGGTTTGGAGAAGGAGGGCATACTTGGCACAGATGCCGAAATGATCTCGATTACGTTCGATCCCGAGCGTGATACAACAGAGGTTATTAAGGCGTTCGCGGAGCGCAATTATGCCAAGCTCAATGAAGGCTGGACGTTTTTGCGTGGGGATGATCCGCAGGCGGCCATCAAGCTCGCCCAGGATTTTGGCGCCAGTGCCATTAAGGACAAAGAAGGAACCGGCTTTACGCATATGAATGTCATTACTCTGGTGGACAAAACAGGCCAAATTCGCAAATGGATTGCTGGAAGCAATGAGGATTTGACGCCGGAAAGCATCGTTGCGGATATGAAGCGGCTTGCGAAGGAATAGCGATGGCTATCTTTTATCATATTTTATGGAGTAATGTTGCGCCGCTTACATTGATGATAGCTATTGGCTTCTCAATGCAGCGGCTTTTTTCTTTGGACATCAAAACCTTATCCAAGCTGAATTTTTATGTTTTTTCGCCGGCGGTCATTTTTCAGCTGCTGCGTACGACGGAGCTAGAAATGAGTCTAATATGGAAGGTGCTGCTGTTTGTCGTTATTTTCATGCTGCTGCAGGCTTTAGCGGTAGAGGTCGTTGTGAAAATGCGAGGGCTGCAAGGTGGCATGCGCGGCTCCATGCGCAACAGCGTACTGTTCTACAATAGTGCCAATTACGGCATACCGCTCAATCAGCTGGCGTTTGCGGGGAACCCGGTGACGCTGGCGGTGCAAATATTGGTCATGACGACGCAGTCCTTTTTGCCGAATACGTTCGGCATTTACAGCGTGAATGCTCATAAGCTGTCATGGCGCGATACGCTGAAGACGATTTTTTCGATGCCGATTATTTATGTCATTCCGCTCGCTTTTTTATTAAAAGGGCTGGACGTAGAGATGCCGCAGCCGCTGCAAACGCCGATTGAATATTTGGCAAACGGTTTTATTGGAACAGCGCTCATTACGCTCGGCGTCCAGCTGGGCAGCATGAAGTGGCGGTTTGACAAGCGCCTGCTTGGCAATGTGCTGCTGTCGAACGGGCTTCGTCTAATAGGAGGCCCGCTGCTGGCAGCACTTGCTATTTGGTTGATCAGCGCCACAGGACTGTTCGTATTCGACAGGCTGACGACAGCGGCGCTAATCGTTTCGGCCTCGGTGCCGACCTCGCTGAGCAGCGTGCTGCTGGCGGTGGAATTCGACAATGAGCCGGAATTTGCTTCACAGGCGGTATTTTTGTCAACGGTGTTCAGTATTGTGACGGTATCATTCGTTATTTTTATACTTCATATTTAATCTTGCGGGGCAGGAGCGGGAGGAGGATACAGAATATGTTCCTCTAATCCCGCTTTTTCCAATTGGGCGATAACGTATTCCTCGGGTGTATGCTCAACGCCTGAATAGCCGCGCCGCGTATACATATGTTCGGCATCAGGGAACACATCGCGCAGCATGCCCCGAATGCGTTTTCCTGAGGAATCATTGTCTGTGAAAATATAAACGTGACGCTCAGCGATTTGCTTGCGCAGCTTCTCAAGCTGCTCCGTTCCCGGGGTGCCGTAGGTACAATAGATCGGAATGCTTTCGTCAAGCACGCGCCTGACGCGGCTTTTATCATTTTTGCCTTCCACAATAATCGCAATGTCTATCATGCTGATCACCTTGTTTTTTTAAAATATAACAATTTATAAGCTTCACACTATAAATGGGTTTATATTTCAACGCGAAACGGCAGCTTTACCACCAAAGGAAGGCTTCAGCCGTTTACGCTTGAAATATAAGAATTTATAAGTTTCCCCTTTATAATTAGGCTTATATTTCTCGGACTGAAACGCGCCGCGCCGCCAAAAGACGGCGACAGCCGTTTCACCTTGCATCCAGTGTATCAAATTACAAGGGGAAAAGCTTGCAGCGGTCATGATGAAAAATGGGTTCGTGTGACGAGCGGGCTGCGGCGGTGGAAAGGGAGAATCGACACAGCAAGCATCAGGACTAGAAATGCGATATAGTACGGCGACATATAGTTGCGCAGCTGACCAGCAAGCATCGGGCCGAGAAAGGCTCCAATCGAATAGGCAATGGACAGAGTAGAGAAGGTGCGGCCGTAGCGTGCTCCGCCACTTAGCTCAATAAGCAATATTGAGATGGCGGGAATGACGATGCCTTTTGCCATGCCTACCAGCAGCAGCATAACGGCGAAGGGCAGCGGCGAATCAGCGGCTATTGTGAAATAAATTAAAGCCAGCGCGAGCGCCCCCCATAAAGTACGGCGATAGGCGGAGAGACGGTTGAGAAACAGCATGCTGAGCGTAATCAATGCGCCGATGCTGACCACGGAAAAAAGCAAGCCTGTTGTCATCATGCCAGCGGTCGTTGTCGCCATGAGCGGCAGCTCAAAGGACAGGATGCCCTGCGCGCAGCTGATGCCAACCGGCAATACATAAATCAGCCAAGAAACCGACTTTGAATCGGCGGCCGCTGGGGACGGCAGCTTCTGATGCTGTGCTCCGGCAGAAGTGACAGGAACGGCAGCAGCCGGGATGTCGCGAATGAAAAACAGCGCGCATATCGCAGTAACGATTAATATCCAGCCCAGCATATAAAATGCGGTGGCGAAGCCGATTTTGGCCACCATATAAGCGCCTGCTGCTGGGGAAACGACGGTTGCCAGCGTATGCACGAGCCCGTTGCCGGCCATGAGCTTGCCCTGCTCGGTGCGATTGCTAGTCATGCGGGCGAGCAGGGCAAGGCATGCTGGCGAAAGGAAGGCGAGCACGAAGCCGCTAATGGACCGAAGGACAAGCAGCTGCCAAGGATTCGTCACTTGGGCTTGAAACAAGAGGATGACGCCGGCTCCAAGCAAGCTGAAGACGATAAACAGCCTGCTGCCAAAGCGGTCCACGCCATAGCCGGCAATGAGATTGCCAGGCAGATGCGTAATGGAATACATGCCCATCATCAGCCCAATGAACGAAGGCGCTGCGCCAAGCGAGATGGCGAAGGGCGTCAAAATCGGATATTGAGCATGCAAATCAAAAAAGGCGACGAACAGAAAAAAATAGAGCCAGATGGCGGTTTTCATCAGGCTTCACCTCCAGATTGTTATCAGCTTAGCAGGGAGTGCATCGATGACGGTCACGCTCGTTCCATTCATAGGCCATGCCCCTGAGCCATATAATTTACTTGTACGCCAAGGTCGGACAGGATATGTCTGCATAAAGCAAGGCGTCTAGCGTTTACGCTGGATTGCAGCTGGGGTATAATGTTTGATAATAGCAGTGTCCGCACGTTATAATAGGAGGGGTCAGGTTGGAGTTTTTGGATTTTTCAAGTTATGATTGGAATACTTGGAGCGATTTTCTGAAGGACCATTGGTTTGTGCTTGCTATTGCCCTTGTTGTGCTGCTGCTTGTTATCCGTATCGTCAAAACCGTTGTGAAATGGGCTTTAGTCGCCGTCATTGTGTTTGGCGTTATCGTCTACAGCGGGTATACGATGGAGGATTTGAAGGCATTTGGCACAAAGCTGGAGGAAACAACGGGAAGCCTTAAGCAGGAAGCGATTTCGGCTATGATCGGCGAAGCGAAGAACGCCAAGTTTACGACAAATGAAGACGGCTCCTATGCGGTCGCTACAGATAGCGTAGCACTGACTGGCGTGCCGGGAACGAATGAGGTTTCCGTATCTTACCGCGGTAATGACTTGTTTAAACTGCAAATTGACGAGACGATTCAATCGATTATTGATCAAGCCAAACAAAACAAACAATAAGCACTTTTACTATAAATAAAGTTTTTGAGCAATGAATGAGGGGGATTATCGGAATGACGGAATGGATTCAGACAGGCGGCAAAATCATGATGGAGCCTGTCACTGCTGCCGTTCTCCTGGTGCTTCTCGTCTCGCTCATTCAGGGTTTGATTAGAGGCGCATCGGGATCGGCGAGGCGTCTTTTCTTTTTTGTGTGGGAAAGCATCGTCATCGTGGCTTGTCTTGTCCTCGCGTCGCATTGGGCGGGAAAGCTTTCTCCAGTCGCAGCTGATATGCTGAGGAAGCATGTCATCGTCCCTAGCAGAGCGATGGGGTCAATTGAGCAGGTTTGGTACACGTTGATAACGAGTATAAGGGATTTTGCGCTGCTGCGTTATGTCGTGCTGTTTTTGTTCATTTATTTGCTGCTGCGAGTAGCTGCCTCCGGGCTGAACCCGTTGTTTGAGCTCATGTTTAGGCGAAGGGTTCACCTAGACGGGGACGGGCAGCAGCAGGAGCGGCGAATGGCGCTTCCTAGGCAGCGGGCGGCAAGCCGCGTTTTTGGAGCTGTGTTAGGAGGCATCCATGGCGCAGGCCGTGCCTTCATAATCATTGGCGTCCTGTTCGTGTATGTGTCCTTGCTGCCTAATGGCGTTGGCGCACAGACGATTAAGCAATCGCCTCTGTATACGCAGGCAGCAGTGCTGCTTGAGCCGGTGGCGGGCGATATGCTAGCTGGACGCGGGCCTGTTTTAGCCGAGGCGATGCAGGCGGAATTCCAAAATATTTTACAGCGAAAATACGAAGTGATCGATTATGCCATTCCTGCAGACATTGAGCAGGCGGCGGTACAGGTCGTCAAGGATGCAGCGACCGATGAGGAGAAGGCAAGAGCGCTGTATGCGTGGCTAGGTACGCGAATTGCTTATGATTGGGACAAGGCCCGCAATTACGAGGAACAGGGCATTTGGCAGGAGCAATCTCCGCAAAACACATTTGATACGAGAAAAGGTGTTTGCATTGATGTTGCGAGATTGTATGACATGATGGCGCGAGCGGTAGACGTCGAGGTACGGGTCGTAACGGGGCTTGGCGCAGATGGGAAGGGCGGCTTCGGCCCCCATGCATGGAATGAAGTGTTGATCAACGGGAAATGGCTGCCGCTGGATGCCACTTGGGCTTCTTCGCGCGATTGGTTTAATTCGCCGGATTTTGACCAGACGCATATTCGGGATAAGCAGCTGAGTATTTAATTCATAATTGAGGTGAGCATGTTGACGGATGATCCACAGAAAAGGGAAATTAATAATAAACGCCATTTCTCCTTTCGCCTGAACTTATTTTTCTTTATCGTCTTCGGTTTGTTCAGCGTATTGATTATTCAATTGGCTATTTTGCAGTTTGTTGAAGGACCGACGCTTAGTGCGGCGGGCAGCAAGAAAAGCACACGCAATGTGAAAATCGCGCCGATTCGCGGCAATATTTATGACTCCGAAGGGAAAGCCATTGCGTATTCGACTTCGACGCAGTCGCTTTATTTCAGCATTCCGCCGAATTATAAAACGGCTGACTTGGAGAAGATGGCTAGAGAAGAAGCGGCAAATCTCGTTGAAATTTTTGATAAGTATGGAGATCCTGAGCTTAAGATGACGGTTGATGATGTCATCAAACAGATGGATTTAGGGTTTAAGCTTAATAATATTTCAACACCGAGAAGGATCAAATCTGGTCTTACAAATGACGAAATTGCTTATTTTCTTGGTAATCGAAGCAAATTTGTTGGAATCGACATTATGGAAGAAAGCGTGCGTCATTATAGCCAAGACACGACAGCCGTACAGCTTGTTGGTTACTTAAAGAAATTTAAGGGCGGTGTGCGAGAGAACTTTAGCTTCTATGCAGATAAGGCCAAAGAAACAGAGCCAGAATTGCAGTATTTGGAAGACGAAGAGGTTGGCGTGGACGGATTGGAAATGCTGTATCAGGATGCGCTCCGTGGTAAAAACGGATTAAAAAGCTATCCGGTCAATAATCAGGAGGTTATTGTAGGTCCTGTACAAATTACCAATCCGCAGAAAGGCGATGACCTATATCTGACGATTAATCGTGGTGTTCAGCAGACGACGGAGCAGGCGATTACAGATCAAATCAAAAAGATCAGTACATCTTCCTTATCCGCTGAACGGGCGTCGTATGCAAAAATAGGTTTTGCAGTTGCTATTGAAGTCGATACAGGTAAAGTTATTGCAATGGCCAGTATGCCCGATTATGATCCGAACATTTGGTCAGGAGGAAGAATAAATCAAGAGGATTATGACAATATAAAAAATGTTGTAAATAACGGTACGATTACTGAAGTATATCCGAAGTATGATTCTGATGAAGAACGAGCCAAACATCCTTCTTCTCTTGTTCCTCTTGGTTCTACTATGAAACCACTCTCAGTTCTAATTGGGTTGAATGAAGGCTTGTTTAAGACGACAGATGTTTATAACGATACAGGTGTTTTTAAGTTTGGTAAAGCTGGTCATGAAGTGCCTATTATAAATGCTGGTGGTCACGTCTATGGGGCCCTTGATCCAGCAAGAGCAATTGAGAAATCTTCAAATCCATTTATGGCAGCTATGGTTGGTAGCAGGTTGAATCAGAAATATCCAGGAGCTGAAGGTGTAGATATCTGGGATAAATATATGAAAGAATTTGGTCTTGGGGTTTCTACTGAGAGCGGACTTTACATGGAGAAAAAAGGTGTTGTCGACTACTATCATGAACTGGAAACAGCGAGTGCGCAATCTGCTCTTATTCGTGCATCATTTGGACAACAGGCACGCTATACGACTTTACAATTAGCTGTGTATGCTTCTATGCTTGCTAATCACGGAAAACGGTTGAAACCGCAATTTGTCAATGAGATCAAAGATTCTGCTGGAAACGTTGTTCAATCCTTCACTCCTGAAGTTTTGAACACAGTAGATTTTCCAGAAGAATATTGGAAAGAGATCGAGACTGGTATGGGGAAAGTAGGCGTTCAGGGATTTGATGGGGTAAGTTACACGTTTAATCGGAAAACAGGTACTGCCCAGTCTGATGTAAAAGGCAGAAGAGCAGATAACGGTATATTTATCGCTTATGCTCCAGCAGATAAGCCTAAGCTTGCGGTAGCGGTTGTTATGCCAGATGGCGGCTTTGGAGGCTGGTCAGCAGCGCCGGTTGCCCGTAAAATTTTTGATGCCTATGATTATGAAGTTGGTCTGAACGGCACTCCTGGAAAGGCAAAGGATGTCGCGGCTTCGACCGAGACAGATGCTGCCGGAACGGAAACAACGGTGCAATAATCGAGATTAATAGCTTATTTTAAAAGACTTTTTCAACAGCGCTGCTGGGGAAAAGGTCTTTTTTTAAAAAAAAATGTTGCACTAGAGAAACTTTTTTGTATAATATAAACAAAGAGGCGCTTAGCTAACTTACATTCGCATAGGCAAAATAAAATCAAATCAATTAAAACAATTAGATGGATAGGAGATTGAAAGCATGAAGAAGCAGCGTAAAATGAATTCGGCATTAAAGAGGTTAATTATGACGTTAATGTTTTTGGCTTTATCGGCAGTTGTACTGGCAGGGTGCGCAAGCGGCGGTGGCAGCGAGACGGCAAGTGGAGATGGGAAATTAAAAATCACGGCGACGACCGGAATGATCGCTAATGTGGCGGCAGAGGTTGGAGGAGACGACGTAGTTGTAACAGGACTTATGGGGTCAGGCATTGACCCGCATTTATACAAAGCATCCCAAGGCGATGTGAAGAAGCTGGATGAAGCGGATATTATTTTTTATAACGGCTTGCACTTGGAGGGGAAAATGGGAGAGATGTTCGAGAAGCTGGAGAAGCAAAAGCCAACGGTTGCGGTATCCTCGCAAATTCCAGAGTCGGAGCTGCATGGCAATCCAAGCGGCGATTCGACATCGCATGATCCGCATATCTGGTTTAATGTAAAGCTGTGGATGTCTGCAACCGAGGTTATGCGCGATACGCTAGTGGAGAAGGACCCAGCGAACGAGGCGGCCTACAAGGAACGGGCGGAGGCTTACCTGGCGAAGCTTGAGGAGCTTGACCAATATGCCCGTGAGCAAATCGCAACGATTCCTGAAAAGGGAAGAATTCTCGTAACGGCGCATGACGCCTTCGGATATTTCGGCGCAGCTTATGGCCTAGAGGTCACAGGCCTACAGGGAATGAATACGATGTCTGAGTATGGGTCGAAAGATGTGAGCGAGCTGAGGGATTTTCTCGTTGAGAAACAAATCAAAGCGGTCTTCATCGAATCCAGCGTTCCGCGCAAATCCATCGATTCCGTTATCGAGGGTGCTCGTCAATTGGGACATGAAGTGACGATTGGCGGCGAATTGTTCTCCGACGCCATGGGCGATCCGGGAACGGAAGAAGGTACTTATATCGGTATGGTCAAACATAACGTAGATACAATTGTAAATGCACTCAAATAACAAGACGCAGTGAGAGGCGATGGCTACTATGAAAAATCATTTGAAAACGGCAGCTCCTTTGACCATTGAAGGCTTAAGCGTAGCTTACCAGAAAAAACCGGTGCTGCGCGGCGTATCTTTCTCCATAGAGGAAGGAGAGCTGATTGGCGTAATCGGGCCGAACGGAGCGGGCAAGTCCACGCTCATGAAAGCGGCGCTCGGCCTCATTCCTCGCCTCAGCGGGGAAGTGCTGATCTATGGCAAGCCGTACCGCCAGCAGCGCAGGCTGATCGGATATGTGCCGCAGCGCGAGTCGGTCGATTGGGATTTCCCGACGAATGCGCTGGATGTGGTCATGATGGGCCGTTACGGCCATCTGGGCCTGTTCGGCCGCCCTGGAGTGAAGGAGCGCAGGCTTGCGATGGAATGTTTGGCGAAGGTCGGCATGGCGGATTTCGCCACAAGGCAAATCAGCCAGCTGTCCGGCGGCCAGCAGCAGCGGGTATTTCTGGCGCGGGCGCTTGTGCAGGACGCCAAGCTGTATTTCATGGATGAGCCATTTGCAGGCGTCGATGCTGCAACCGAGAAAGCGATTATTACTTTGCTCCAAGAGCTGAAACGGCAGGGCAAGACCGTTATCGTCGTTCATCATGATTTGGCGACGGTCGAGGAATATTTTGACTCCGTGCTGCTGCTTAATGTAGAGCTTCAGGCATACGGCAAAACCGAGCAAGTATTTACACAGCAAATGCTCCAGCAAACCTATGGCGGGCGGCTTGCCTTTCTTGAGCGTGGCGGAAATGCCCGGCTTGCTGTCACGAAAGGGTGAGGCTGAGATGGAAACGTTGTGGAGACTGATTCAAGATCCGAATATGCAGTGGATTTTTCTAAGCTGTACGCTGCTTGGCTTAAGCAGTGGCGTCATCGGCTGCTTCTCTTATTTGCGCAAGCAAAGCTTGATGGGCGATACGCTTGCCCATGCGGCACTGCCCGGCATTTGTATTGCTTTTATGCTGACAGGCACAAAATCACTGCTGTTTTTTCTGCTTGGAGCAGGGGCAGCTGGCCTTGTCGCGACGTTCGGCATCGGCTGGATTACGCGAAATTCGCGGATTAAGCATGATGCGGCAATGGGGATTGTGCTATCCAGCTTTTTCGGCTTCGGTATCGTATTATTAACGATTATTCAGCATGGCGAATATGGCAATCAATCAGGACTGGATAAGTTTTTATTTGGTCAGGCGGCCGCGATGGTTGGCTCCGATGTACTTACGATGTCGATTGTGAGCTTATCGCTCATCGCGGTCTGTACGTTATTTTTCAAGCAATTCAAGCTTGTATCATTCGATCCCGGCTTTGCGCGCGGACTTGGCTATCCGGTTGCTTTAATCGAGCAATTGCTTATGTTTTTGATGGTCGTGGCTGTAGTAGTGGGCATTCAAGCGGTCGGTGTTGTGCTAGTGGCCGCGCTGATTATTACACCGGCGGTGTCGGCTCGTTATTGGACGGATAAGCTTGGCTTCATGGTTGTCATCTCTGGCGTGTTCGGCGCTTTAAGCGGCGGAATCGGCACGATTATTAGCTCGCTTGGCTCGAATTTGCCAACGGGCCCGCTGACGGTGCTTGCGGCAACGGCATTATTTCTTATTTCGATTTTGTTTGGCCCTCGTAGAGGATTGCTCGCGAAACGGATGCTGCGGCTCAAGGTTGCACGGAGCATCCATGAGGAGCAGGGACATAAGGAGCGGCAGCTAGAAGGGGGAGCGACGCTATGAGCGATTTTTGGATACTGCTAACGGGCTCGCTTGTCGCCAGCTGCTGCGGCATATTGGGGGCTTTTCTCGTTTTGCGAAAAATGGCGATGATCGGCGATGCGATTAGCCACTCGGTTATGCCGGGTATCGTTATTGCTTTTCTGATCAGCGGCTCACGGGATTCGCTCGTCATGATGCTGGCTGCTATGGCCTGCGGCTTGCTCGCTGTGTTCCTTATTCAGCTGTTTCAGCAAAGCGGCATTCAATCGGATGCCTCCATTGGTGTTGTATTTACCGCGATGTTTGCTACCGGGGTGCTGCTGGTGAGCTTGTATGCCCGCCAGGTGCATCTCGATCAGGATGCGATTTTATATGGTGAAATTGCCTATGTGCATTGGAATACGTGGACGCTGAACGGCGTCAGTATGGGGCCGATAGCAGTATGGCTGCTTGGCATTACGTTAACGGTCATTTTAGTCGTCATTGGGCTGTTCTATAAGCAGTTCAAATTATGCGCCTTTGATCCTGCGCTTGCGGCAGCTTGCGGCATTCCCGTTGCCTTGTTCCATTATTTATTGATGGGACTCGTGTCGATGGCGACGGTCAGCTCCTTCGAGAGCGTAGGGGCTATCCTCGTTGTCGGGCTGCTGGTTATTCCTGCTGCGACCGCTTATTTATTAACGGAACGGCTGAGCGTCATGATCGCCATGAGCGCAGGTGTGGGCATTGCCAGCACGTTCATTGGATATGGCGTGGCGACTGTGCTCGATGCCTCGATTGCAGGCTGTATCGTTAGTGCTGCCGGTGTGCTGTTCATCTTGGCACTGCTGTTCTCGCCTAGCCATGGCGTCATCTGGAAAAAATGGCGTTTGCGCCGTTTAGCACAGTAGTACGCGATATGCGAACTTTTCTGAAGCTGCGTTTAAAAACGCAGCGGGGATGAAGGTCAACCGGAATTTTGCGGTTGGCCTTTATTTTTTTGAAGTGGAGCAGGATCGTTTGGCTTACGCTTAAAATATGATAAAATGGCTGTATTGCATCAAGATATGATGTTATGCAGCAAATGCAGGAGGTAACGATGGCAGATTATAAATTAGTAGCACTCGATATGGATGGGACGCTGCTGAATGAACTGAGTGAAATTAGCGATGAAAATGCTTTGTGGATTAGAAAGGCGCTTGATGCGGGTATAACGGTCAGCTTCTCGACGGGACGCGGCTTCCGCAGCGCCTTGCCGTTTGCTGAGCAATTACAGCTTGAAACGCCGATGATTACGGTAAATGGTGGAGAGATCTGGAAGAAGCCGCATGTGCTGCACCGCAGAGCGCTGCTTGATCCAGATTATGTGCAAAGGCTGCATAAAATTGCCCAAAAGCACGCAGGCACCTGGTTTTGGGCGTACAGCACGAAGGACATTTATAATTTGGAAAAATGGATTACGCCAGCGGATGATTATGAAGCTCATCATTGGCTCAAATTCGGTTACTACACCGAAGATGATGTCGTGCTTAAGAAGATTTACGAGGAAGTCAGCGAGTGGGATGCGCTTGAAATTACGAACTCCTCCACGAGCAACTGGGAGATGAATCCGAAAGGCATTACGAAAGCAAGCGCGCTGAGCGAGCTTTGTGAAGTTATGGGCATCGAAATGTCACAGGTCGTTGCGGTTGGCGACAGCTTGAACGACATCGCAGCTATTCGCGATGCTGGTCTTGGCGTGGCAATGGGCAATGCCCAAGATGCAGTTAAGGAAGCAGCTGACGTCATTACATTGTCGAATAATGAGCATGGCGTTGCCGAAATTATTAAGAAATACGTATTGAAGGGATGAAAACAGCTTGGACATCTTAGGCTGGTCGCTCGTTATTATTTTATTTATTGTCGGCATGGCGGGTACGGTTTATCCGATTTTGCCGGGGGCGCTTGCCATTTACGCCGCTTTTTTTGCGTACGGGCTGTGCATTACGTTTGAGCCGTTCGGCTGGGTCTTTTGGACGCTGCAGACGCTCATCGTCGTTGCCTTGTTCGTAGCGGATTATGCGGTCAGCGCCTGGGGCGTCAAGCGATATGGCGGCTCCAAAGCCTCTATAATCGGCAGCACCATCGGCCTTATTTTGGGACCATTCGTTATTCCAGCATTCGGTCTAATTATCGGTCCGTTCGTGGGCGCGGTTATCGGCGAGCTGTTCGTCGTTCAGGAATGGAAGCATGTAACGAAGGTCGGCATCGGCTCGCTGGTCGGGCTGCTGTCGAGCGTTGTGGTGAAGGTTATTTTGCAATTCATCATGATTGTGCTCTTTATTGTTTGGCTGGTTGTTTAAAGGGCGATTGATGAAAATAGTGCTGCGCTGCGTAAAAGATTTGGTTTTCGATCGCTGTTGCCCCAGAAATTTTGAATATATCCGCTCAGCGGTATAATTTCTGGGGCAAAGGCGAACGCTCCGCTTCTCAAATCCAAACCTTTTACTCCGCTCCGCCCTTTTCATCAACAACCTTCACTCAAAACAGCTCGGACAATCCTTCGCTGTTTTAAGGGGGAAATCAAAAACTTTAAAAGATCGTACAAAAGACAAAACCATAAACTATTAAGATAAACATGGTCAACAACGTTTTGAAATCGTTTTATTATAATTGGGGGAGCTGACAATCAATGATTAAGGTGACGGTCTGGAATGAGTTTTTGCATGAGAAGGTGCACGAAGAGGTGCAGCGCATTTATCCGGATGGGATACATAACGCTCTGGCAGCCGGCATCGCCACCGATTCATTTGAAATCGCTACGGCTACACTCGATCAGCCAGAACACGGGCTGACCGAAGAACGCCTGAACAACACAGATGTCCTGATCTGGTGGGGACATATGGGCCATGATCAAGTCGATGATGCGATTGTTGAACGTGTGCATGGGCGGGTCATGCAAGGCATGGGACTCATTGTTTTGCATTCCGGCCATTTTTCGAAAATTTTCAAAAAATTGATGGGCACTACCTGTGATCTGAAATGGCGCGAAGCAGGCGAGAAAGAACGTATCTGGACCGTGAGTCCAGCCCATCCGATTGCCGCTGGATTGCCTGAGTACATTACCATCGAGCATGAGGAAATGTACGGCGAGCATTTCGATATTCCCGCACCGGATGAGCTCATCTTCTTGAGCTGGTTCGAGGGCGGCGAGGTGTTCCGCAGCGGCTGCACCTTCTATCGCGGCCAAGGAAAGATTTTTTACTTCCGTCCCGGTCATGAAACGCATCCGACGTATTACAATGAACAAGTGCTCCAAGTGATCAAAAATGCGGTTCATTGGGCGAAGCCCTCAAACGCCGGTGTACCATTCCGTGGCAATCACCAGCCGCTTGAACCGATCGTGAAACCATAATCCTGCATTCGAAAGAAAGAGAGACATACCTGCTATGAAGAAAGATTCACTTATTAAAGGAACGCTGATTTTAGCTATGGCTGCGCTGGTTGCCCGTATGCTCGGTATTTTCCAGCGTGTGCCGCTGGAGCATATGCTGAGCAAAGAAGGCTTGGCGAGCTTTACCGTCTCCAACAATTTATATTTAACTTTACTTATTGTAGCAACAGGCGGTATCCCAAGCGCCATTAGCAAAATGGTATCCGAGCGTTACGCGCTCGGCCGCCAGCAGGAAGCGCAGCGCATTTATAAGGCGGCGCTTTTGTTCGGTTTGGTAACAGGACTCATCTTGTCTACGTTGTTGTATGTTTTTGCAGAGCAGCTGGCCGTTTCTCAAGATTTGCCTGACGCGGTATTTGCTATTCGGGCGATCGCGCCAACGCTGCTCCTATTTCCTCTAATCGCCATGATGCGTGGTTATTTTCAAGGCCGGCAGCTGATGATGGCGGGCGGGCTCTCGCAAATTATGGAGCAAATTATGCGCGTTGTGGTCGGCGTCGGCCTGGCGATTCTCGTACTCGCCTGGGGCTGGGGAGATCAGCTGGCAGCAGCAGCAGCGTCCTTCGGCAACTTTTTTGGTGCGATAGGTGCTATTCTGGTCATGGTGTGGTACGCAGTCAAGCTGCGCCGGACCGACAAGCTGGAAATGGATACATGGCCAGCGGAGAGCGAAGCTGCAAAAACGATCGCTTTACAAAAAGCGGAAGCGTCCCGTATTCCTTTTCGCGCCATTTACCGGGAAATATTTTCAATTTCAATCCCGATTGTCGTTACCGCTATAACGGTACAACTCATTTATATGGTTGATAATTACCTGCTCATGAAATTGAGAGCGGGAGTTTACAGCTATGATCAGGCAATCGAGATATTGGCGGATTTTGGGGGAAAAGCGCAATCCATTGCCGGCATTCCACCGATTTTGGCGATAGCGCTAAGCACTTCGATTATTCCGGTTATATCTTCTGCCTTTTCCGTGCGAAATATGTCAGAGGTGAATCGCCAAACGTCGCTCGTTATGCGTATTGTGCTGTTTACCGGCATTCCAGCAGCGCTGACGCTTGCGGTTCTGGCCTATTCAGTTACAGGGCTGCTGTTCACAGGACCGCAAGGCAGCGGCATTGTGGCGGCATTGACAGCGGGTACGATCTTCCAGGCGACGATGATGATTAGCAACTCGGTATTGTCGGGGCTTGGCAGGCCGCGGTTAGCGATGTATAACACCTTAATTGGCATTGGACTCAAGCTGGTGGCCAGCTTCGTATTGGCTCCGATATTCGGTATTTACGGGCTTATTGCTGCATCAACGCTTTGTTTTATTTTTATTACTTGGTTTAATTTGCAATCGATTCGCACCTATGTGCAATTCAACGTGCTCGGTCGCCGCTGGATGCCTTATATCGCTGCCGTACTCCTTTCCATGGCAGCAGGCTGGGGAGTGGACAAAGGACTCAGATGGCTGTTAGAAGGCTCTGAGCTGCCGGCTAGGCTGGCCTATCTGATTTCTCTCATTGTGGCGGGCGTCGTAATTGGCGGTTTGTATTTGGGTCTGCTTATCTTGCTGCGCGTCGTGACAGCGGAAGATGTGAAAACATTCCCAGGACCGCTTCGCAAGCTGTTTGCCAAGCTGTTCAGGCTGACTGGCCGCGCTGCGGTGTAAAACGTAAGTTTCCATACATTTACATGGGTCCTAGGCTCCTGTACAATGAAGAGGAATTTATTCATTTTTATTTTGTTGGCGAGAGGGGTCACGTACATTGAAAAAGCTGGGGAGCATAAAAAAAGGGGGCGCCCTGCTGCTGGCATTGGTGCTTGTGTTTGTCGCAGGCTGTCAGGCTATTAGCGGTGTCGATCTAAATAAGGCGATTACGAACTCGCTTAAGGTTACTTCTTATGAGGGCGAGCAGACGTTGTCTCTGCAATTGAATTTGAGCGAGGAAGACCTTGAATACATGGACGAAGATGAATTGGCGATTATGAAATTGATCAACAGCGCAAAGCTTGAGCTTACAAACATCAAGGTACAGGACGACACACATGTATCTTACAGCGGTAAGCTTCTGCTGGCTGACACGATTTCCATTGGCTTTTCACTCAAAATGTCCGATACAACGGCGGTCGTAGAAATTGAAGGGGCGAAGCAGCCCTTTGCTCTGGATATGAGTGAAGCCGGCTTGCCTTCGTTAATGGGCGTTTCCGGCGCGATTGGACAGTCCGTAACGGGTGGTCCGGCAGACGCTTCGCTCGTAGAGCTGGGCAAAGAAGTGATCGATGCCATAAGCGGCTATTTTATTAATAATTTGCCTAATCCCGATCAAATTTCTGTAAATGCGGTGCAGGAATCGATTAATGGCCAATCGGTATCCTTGATGAAAGTTCATACGGAGCTGGATGGTCCGGCTATTTGGACTTGGATTAAAAAATATGTCGATGTTCTCGTAAACGATCGTGCGGGACTGGACAATATGGTTAAAGGCTTCGTTGAAGTGCTTTCCAGTCATCCAGAAGTATGGGAAGCGATCGGAGAAGTAAATCCTTTTGACCAACCGGTTGTGCTTGATGGCCCTACACAAGAGGATACGATTAAAGAAATGGCAGACAGCCTTGCAGAAGAGCTTGCATACTTGCAGGAGGAGCTGCAAGCGTTGGAGGAAGAGGAGGACGGCTATTTCCTGGAATCTTTCTTCAACAAGAATACATCGCTCAAGACAGATGTTTATGTGGACAGCAAGCTGGACATTCGCAAGCAAGTAGTCGAGGCAACCATTACGCTTGGCGATATCGAGCCTGAGTCGCAAATGAGCATCGTCATTCGCTCCGAAAGCCAAAAATGGAATGTGAACGAAGCGGTGAAGGCGGAAGCTCCAGTCGTGAGCAACAATGCCATTAATTTGGATGATATGTACGACCTGAACGGCTACGAAACGCTGCAATGGTTTGACAAAAGCTCATATGCTTATGATCTGCTCAAAAATACGTTCCATGTAGGTGTCCAGACGGCTACGTTATATACACAGGATTATGGCAATCCGCCGATCATAACCCCTACGAATATTACGCTTGTGCCTTTGCGCGATGTGGCGGAGCAGCTTGGAGCTACGATTTCTTACAACAAGAAGACGAAGCAGCTGACGCTATTTGACAAGGCGACTGATACGACGATTACAGTGAAAAATGGCAGCGATACCGCCATTGTGAATGGCAAGTCGGTGAAATGGTCGTATCCGGCAACTACGGTAAGAGGTGCGGTTTATGTTCCTGCCCGCAACCTTGCAAAGTCGCTTGGCGCATCTTTGAAATGGGAATCTTATTATGATACAGAGAAATATTTAGTCATTGAACGTGAAGTTGGATAAGAAGGAGGAAGGAACAAATGATTAAATTAACGACTGATGCTTCCTTTCGGGAAGCTGTACAGGCCGATGAATTGACGGTTATCGTATTCAAAACAACTTGGTGCAAAGACTGCCATTACATTGAGCCGTTTATGCCGGAGCTTGAACAGCAATATGCGGGCAAAGCTGTTTTTTATGAAATCGACCGCGATGATTTGCCGGATCTGTCCTCCGAGCTGAACATTCTCGGCATTCCAAGCTTCCTTGCTTTTCGCAAAGGCCAGGAAGTTGTGCGGTTCGTCAATAAGCTTCGGAAGTCGCGTGAGGAGATCGAACAGTTTGTCGATCGCGCCTTGCAAGTAAGCGATGCTTTGGCGGAAAACCAATAAGCACAATTTGCAAAGTCCGTGCGGCGCCGTCGCACGGATTTTTTTATGGTCACAGAAGCATCATAATTAGAGCTTTGATGGACAAGTGTCACATTTTCAACATGGCTTTTGGCATATTTTATGGCTATAATGAGTGGTAATTCAAACGAAAAAAGGTGATTGTACGAATGGTTTCAAGCCGTTTTCGCAAATTTTCAGTTGCAACATCTGTAGGCATGCTTATCATACTGCTGAACGGTGCACTGGTGACGAACATGGAGGCTGGCAGAGGCTGTGGAGATGACTGGCCATTATGCCATGGGAAATTTATACCTGCTTATACATTAGAATCGCTTATCGAATACACGCACAGGCTTACAACGGGTATTGAAGGAATTTTGGTCGTGGGCATGTTTATTGCATCGTTTCTTTTGTTTAAACGCGACAAAATCGCCTTCAAGCAGCCGCTCGTTTTCGCAAGCAGCTCCTTGTTTTTCACCATCCTGCAAGCTTTGATGGGCGCTGCTGCTGTCAAATGGCCGCAATCGCCATGGGTAATGGCGATTCATTTTGGCATATCGCTTATGGCATTCGCCTCGACGCTGCTGCTCGTCTTTTGGGCATATCGCAATCGTGATGGACAAGCAGTCGAGTTTTCAGTGCCAAGATCGTTTTTTCCACGGCTCTTGGGGCTAGCGGTATACATTTATGTTGTTATTTATTTAGGCGCTTATATTCGTCATACGGATTCCGGTGGCGGCTGTCTGGACTGGCCGCTTTGCAACGGGAAAGTCATTCCTGATTTTGAAGGTGCCGAGACGATCGTATTCATCCATCGGATAGGTGCAGTTATATTGTCTCTTGCAATTGCTGGCGTATTCGTGCACATTCGCAGGAAAAGCGGAGCAAATAAGGGACTTGCACCAATGGCTAAGCTTGCGCTCATTCTCGTGCTGACGCAAGTGTTAAGCGGGGCTCTGCTCACATTGACGATTACAAATTCAAACTGGTTTGTTTTTACAAATTTATTGCATAATCTCATTGTTAGTGCACTATTCGGCGTTATAATGGATATGTTGGTGCGTTCTTGGAGGCTGCGGGAAGGCGCTAGATAGCCAGGGGAAGGGACGGAGGCACACGATGTTGCGATTTCTGTTTGACGAGCCAGAGCGGGCATTAGAGGGACGACACGGTGAGACGGTGCGTTTAATGGAGCAGTTTATATCGCAGCTTCAGGGCAAGGTAGAGGCGGGCAAGGATGTGGATCATAAGCTTCGGACGTATGAGATATGGACGCGCGGTTTGATTTCTTCCTTGAATGAGCTGGAGCAAAGCCATTATGCAACCATTCGCTTCAAGCAGAAAATCAAATCCAGCTCAGTCAGCCAAATGCAATCTGATGAGTACCTTATGTATCAGCGTTATGTTTATTTTGACAAAAATGCTTTCATTCGCGTATTTGCTTTGCTCGATAAAATAGGCATTTTGCTCAACGATTTGCTCGCCATGAAGACAGAGCGGATTAAACCGCATTTTTCCTATTTTACGGTGCTGCGGAATATGCGGGATCGCGGTGTCCATCGGACGCTGACAGGTGGACTTGATGAGGTCAAAGGCTTAACGCAGGAGCCAATGGCCCGCCTGAGGAAACGG
The DNA here is from genome assembly GCF_059609455.1 of Paenibacillus liaoningensis. Taxonomy (NCBI): domain Bacteria; kingdom Bacillati; phylum Bacillota; class Bacilli; order Caryophanales; family Paenibacillaceae; genus Paenibacillus; species Paenibacillus liaoningensis. The sequence goes on along the minus strand of NZ_JCAALU010000002.1, from coordinate 25,491 downwards.
CGCAATGCCGAAATCCATTATATGAATTCTGAAATGCTCGATGATCTTGTTCAAAGCCATAAAGGCTATGGACTCGAAGTAAAGCTTGAAAACATCATGGCGCAGTCACAGGACCTGGCGGCTGGAGTAGCAATGGTGACCGACACATTATATCTTACGTTCCAGTACGCTTGCGGTTATATACGAAAAAGATAGTCGATTCGTAATCGCAAGGAGGAAGCACAATTGGAGTTGAACGGGAAAACGGCGCTTGTCACAGGAAGCGCCAAAGGGCTTGGCAAAAGAACCGCATTGCAGCTTGCGCAGCAGGGAAGTCATATCGTCATTAATTATTTTAAGAGCGAACAGGAAGCCCAGCAAACGAAAAAAGAGATCGAACAACTCGGCGTAAGCGCTACCATTGTGCAGGCGGATCTTTCAACGCCGGAAGGCGCGACGAAGCTGGCCGATGAAGCGGCAAGCTGGAGAGGCGGCATTGATATTTTGGTCAACAATGCGGGACCGTTTGTTAGGGAGCGGCGGCTGTTTGCCGATTATGATTTTGCCGCTATATCGGACATGCTTAACAGCAATTTGCTCAGCGTTATGCTGCTCGATCATAAGCTGCTTTCAGGCATGCGCAGCCGTGGCTGGGGAAGGATCATTCATTTCGGCTTTGGACACGCGGGTGAAGCACGGTCATGGCCCCACCGAGCAGTATATGCGGCAGCCAAAACCGGACTCGTCTCCTTTACGAAATCGCTTGCCGTTGAAGAAGCTGCTCATGGCATTACCGTCAACATGATTGGGCCTGGCGATATTCGCGGAGCGAACAAGGAACGGACGATTGCAGAGGTCGAAGGCCAGGAGGATGAGGAATCGCCGCTTGGCAGACCCGGAACAGGGGAAGATGTTGCACGGGTGATCACCTTTCTATGCGAACGGCGGTCGGATTTTTTAACGGGGAATATTATTAATGTGACGGGCGGATTTGATCCGATTCGACCTAATATTAAAGGACTGTGAATAAAATAGATGCAAGTGCTTGCCCGCAGCTGAATAGAACATGAATAGTACATGCAAAGAACGAAAGCCCGGTTGTCCTCTGAGGACACCGGGCTTTCGCTATAGCTTTGCTTTAGTGTACGCTTAGAATACTTGAACGACTTCGACTACGCCCTCAACCTCTTCAAGCAGTGCGCGCTCAATACCAGCTTTCAGCGTGATGGTGGAGCTTGGGCAGCTGCCGCATGCACCCATCAGGCGAAGCTTAATGATGCCGTCCTCAACGTCTACGAGCTCAACGTCTCCTCCATCGCGCTGCAGGAACGGACGCAATTTATCCAGTACGTCCAATACTTCATCGTACATTGTGCTTTGTGCTTGTTCACTCATTGCAATCATCTCCTTTCTGTCTTATTATAGTACAAAGTCGTGCAATTGAAAATGGATACCTACAGCAAGGTAAGGTGTAAAGCTTATGTTTAAGACAATGATTGAATATTGTACAAGCAATGCCCACCATGGAACCGTGGACATTATGCAGAAATTTGAGCAAGAAGATCTCTACGAAATTACAGAATATGGCTGTCTCGGCAACTGCGGCGAATGCTACTTAAAGCCGTTTGCCCTCGTCGAGGGGGAAATTGTCGCCGCCGATACCATTGATGAATTATATGGCAAAATTCATGAAGCTATTATTCGCCAAGAGACCGATCGTGACGCACTAGACAAGCTGCTGGACGATCTTTAACCGAAGTGCCGCTTGGACCGCCATAAAATGCCGCTTTTTACGAGGCGTGGTACACGGCCCATAAGCGGTGTGCCGCCCATAATGCCGAAGCCGCTCTTTTTGCCGAGCGAACCGAGAACGCCCTTGAGCTTGATTTTGCCAAGCCGGGGCGTTTTGTCATGCCAAATGGCCTGCATCACTTCAGCAATTTGTTTGCCTTGCGCGCCAGCCGCCTGTCCGCTTGGGGAGAAGGGCAGTGCAGCACAATCTCCGACAATGAATACGCCGCTGTGGGAAGGGAGCTGATGATGCTCATCGATAATCAGCCTTCCTTGATTATCCTTCGGCAAATCCAGGCGCTGTACGATCGGCACCGGCTGAATGCCTGCTGTCCATACTGTTACATCGCTCAGCAGCGGCTTGCTGGAATTGTGGTCGTGCAGGACGCCCTGCTCAAGCTTGGAAAGGGACACATTGCCGAGCATTTCCACTTCATGGCCTTTAAACCATTCCGCGACGAACAATTGCAGCTTGCCTGGGAAAGCGGACATGACGCCTGCACCGCGGTCAATAATGCGAATGTTCAAATCGGGACGGCTCTCGCGCAGCTCGGCAGCTACTTCAACGCCGCTGAGTCCGCCGCCTACGATTGACACCTGTCCGTAAGGCTTGACGTCATTAAGCTGCTGATACGTTTTGCGTGCCGCAGAAAACGTTTGAATGCTCGTAGAGAACGTCTCTGCTCCTTCAATGCCATGGTATTTGTCCGTACAGCCAAGGCCAATGACGAGCCAATCGTAGGAGATCGGGTCTTGCTGCTCCAGATAAACCAGCTTATTTTCAAGATCAAGATTGTCAACTTCGCCATATACGGTACTGACTCGCGAGTCCACCGGGAACTTGACGCGCAGCTCAAGGTCGGACACGGTACCGGCAGCTAGAGCATAATATTCTGTCTTCAGGCCTTGGAACGGCATGCGGTCAATAAGAACGATAGACACATCCAGTGGAATATGCTTCTCGATCAGTTCTTCAACAATGGCGAGGCCGCCGTAGCCGCCTCCTAAAATAACTAATTTTCTCATTTACGCCTCAACCCCGCATTATTATTAATCTGATCAGTCATGGATGCTGCAAGGGTGTGCATGTAAACCGGAAGCCAGTCCTGCGCTATGCATACACGCCTTAATATATGTGATTGGTCAGATGATTACTCATAAACCTTAACTTCGTTGTAGAAGGTATCGCGTTCAACCGGAACGCGTCCTGCACCTTTAATCAGCCAAATTAAATCCTCACGAGTAATGCCTTCTGGCGTAAGTGCGCCTGCGGCGTGGCTAATGCGCTCCTTCACAATTGTACCGTGAGCATCGGAAGCGCCCATCGTCAGTGCGACTTGCGTCAGCTGTGTGCCAATATTTATAAAATAAGCTTTGATATGCTGGAAGTTATCGAGCATGAGACGGCTAATCGCGATCGTCTTTAAATCCTCGAAAGCGGAGTTGCGGCGTCTAATGCCCGCTTTAGGATTTATCGGCTGCATGGACAAAGGAATGAATACCAAGAAGCCATTTGTTTCATCCTGCAGCTCGCGGATTTGAATCATATGCCTTACGCGGTCCTCTTTGCTCTCAATGGAGCCGTACAGCATCGTTGTATGTGTTTTTAACCCTAGGTTGTGCGCCGTGCGGTGAACATCAAGATACTGCGACACGTCGGCTTTCGTTACGCGCATTTTTTTGCGGTATTGGTCAGATAAAATTTCGGCACCGCCGCCTGTCAGGGATTTCAGTCCTGCATTCATCAATTCCTGCAGCACTTCTTTATACGTCAAGCCGCTAATCCGCGAGAAAAAATCAATTTCCGCCGCTGTATAAGCTTTCAGCGTGACATCTGGATATTTCTTATGCAAAGCTTTTAGAGAATCGACATAATATTGAAAAGGCACATGCTGGTTATGACCGCCAACAATGTGGAATTCGCGTACGCCCGGGTGAATATGCTGCTCGACGTATTCAATCATTTGCTCCCCAGTCAGCGTGTAGGAGCCAGGCTCGCCTTCATCTTTGCGGAAGTTGCAAAATGCGCAATGCGCTTCACATACATTCGTGAAATAAAGGCTCATATTTTCAATAAAATAAACCTTATTGCCATTTTTGCGCAAATTCGCTTCGTTCGCGAGTTGGCCAATCGTCAGCAAATCGTCTGACTCATAGAGAAATACGCCATCCTCCAGCGTCAGCCGTTGCCCATTTCGAACTTTGTCAATAATTTCCTGCATGCGCTTCTGTTCTGTAGGTACCGCGATAAACATATCGGCATCCTCCTTCATTTTTTCCAAGTGGTATTGCTATTAAAAAGACATAAAGGCCGGCGAATGCGATCGTCAGCCACAATCGGGTCAACCTCAGATAAGGACATCACTGTCGGTACTGATTGGGCTAATTGTGAAAAAAATAACTTGCTGATCCGATTTTGTTAAAAATATAAGACTGGTATAAGTGATTCGTTTATGTCAGGCTTATATTTCTACGCGCAACGAAGCTTTACTGGTTAAGTATAGCATCAGTCGTTTACGCTTGAGATGACATTATTATAAACCTCTATTGTTGCAGCGGCAACTATTAAGTCATAGCTTTGCCATATATGAAAGCGGGCAAAGGACTCTTGAGCTGTTTCGTGAAGAGGAGTATACTAGACGTATAAGCATGCATTAGAATCGTATTTTGCAGGGAGGTAATGAATGATGATTACAATCAGTGAATCGGCAACTGATAAAATAAAAGAAATGCTGGAATCGGAGGGAACTCCGGAAATGTTCCTGCGCATCGGTGTGAAGGAAGGCGGCTGCAGCGGCTTTTCCTACAGCATGGGTTTTGATGATGAACAGTCCGCGGACGATCAGGAAATGGATATGACGGGTCTGAGAGTCGTCGTTGACCAAAGCAGCCTGCGCTATCTGAACGGCCTGGAGATCGATTGGAAGGAATCTGCTATGGGCGGAGGGTTTACGATCGAAAATCCGAATGCGAGCGCTACATGCGGCTGTGGAAGCAGCTTCCGCACAGCGACCGACGCGGGCAAGCCTGCTGAAGCTGGCGAGTGCTAAACCATTTTTTAAATCATGAATGAAATAAAGCTTCATTAATAATGAAGTAAGCCATCTTATAGGCGATAAACAGGGAGCAGCTAATCGGCTGCTCTTTTTTATAGAAAATTTCCTTCTCCTTGTGACAATAACTGTATGCGCAGCCGATAACATATATAAGAGGCGAAATAAAACTTTTGTAAGATGGGGACGAGGTTATGGAGCAGGAAAAAACGACGGAAGCGTTAGTTCGCAATACGCGAATTGGCGACGTTTATCAGGTGAAGCAGGCCATTCATCAAAGCGAGCTTTCCATTGTCTATAAAGCGCGGCAGACGGAGACGGGCGAGCTGAAGCTCATTAAAGAGTTTTTCCCCCAGCAGCTGGCGAGGCGAAAGGCGGATCATATAACGGTAGGCTGCGGCCCGGCCTTTGCCGAGAAATTTCGCGAGCTGCTTTGCGTCTTTGCGCAGGAAGCGATTATTTTGAAGAAGCTGAGCCATCCGCAAATAGTAGGCTACACGGATTATATAGAAGCAAATGGCACGGCGTATTTAGTTACGGAGTTTTGCCGCGGCCTCACGCTGGAGCATTATTTGCAGCAGGAGGACGTCACCCGAGCGCAGCCAGAGCTGCTGTCGATTGCTGGTGGAGTAGTAGGCGCGCTGAAATATGTGCATGATCAGGGCATCATTCACCGCGATGTAAAGCCGGGCAATATTATGATTGACGAAGGTGGCGGGGTGAAGCTGATTGATTTTGGCTCGGCGATTCCTTATGGGCATCCTGGAAAGCAGCTTATTTTTACTTCAAGCGGCTATTCGCCATTGGAGTTTTATTCGGAAACGTCGCGGCAGGAGCCGGTATCCGATATATATAGTTTAGCGGCTACGCTTTATTATATTTTTGCAGGGAAAGCGCCGCTGGATGTCAGGCAGCGCCTGTTCGAGGATAACCTTGCTGCGGTAAGATCGTATAACCATCGCCGCATTAGCGCTCCCTTCGATAAGCTGATCCACTGGGGACTTGCGATGTCGCCGGAAAAAAGATGCCGCTCTCTCGGCTGGTTCGCCATGGCACTCCGCTGGGAAAGCCTGTTAACAGCTGGCAAGAAGCGGGACAGGCAGCTTTAGCGGGCAAAAATAGCATCGTTTCTTCTATTATAATTAGCAAAGCAGCAGCATGAAAAAGCGTCTACGACAACGAATTGTCTTAGGCGCTTTTTCATTTGGAACTTGTTATATAAGCTTCATTATAAAAATCAATTGGTAAAGCCTCATTCTCTAGCTCAATCCGGCCTTGTAAAAATATTCGTATTCGCCTTAATCGGCTTGTAGCGCAGCTCAATCTCCGTAATGCCGTCCTCGAACGTAATATACAGCTTGTCGCCATATTGCAGCGGCTCTTTGCGGTCTTTGCGCAGCGCGGTTTTGCCGCGTACGAGCGTGCAGCGTGACGTATGCTTCACGAACAACGTTCCTTTTTTCCCTGCATAAAAGGTAATTGCTGCTGCTTCAGGCAGCGGCTCATTAATATCAAGCGAATGGAACAGCTGCTGTAGCGTAATGGAATGCTGCGGGAATGAAGTCAGCGGCCAATACGTCACCGGAATTTCATTGCCGCTCGCGGTGTTCAGGAAGAAGCCTTCCAGTCTGCCGGCAAAAGGCGGCTTCGGACGCAAGACGAAATAAAGCACCGTTCCAATAATCGCGAGTATCAGCACACTAACTGCAATTTGAAGGTACAGCGTCCAGACGGACGTTACTTCTACTTTAATCGTCCGCGTCAGCGTTCCGCCTTCCGTATCTGCCGCTTCAATAACCAAGTCGGACGTTCCGGTTTTGAGCGGCTCCAGCTGCAAAATGCCATCGGCTGTAATAGCAGCATCATAACGGTTAGAAGCAGCAGTAGACGCAAGCTTGAAGGTTAAGGGATCATTGTTCGGATCCGTGAACAATGTGTTTATCGCAATGTCAGAGCCGCCATCTTCCTTGCTGAGCTTGATGCGGCCATCGCCTGCTTCCACAGGAGGCAAATTAGTAACGGTTAACGGACCGCCCGGCATAACGCGGTAAAAATCCGGTCCTTCCATTCGCACGCGCCAGCTGTAATTGCCCGAGATCGGAAAGCTATAGCCAGCCTCCAGCTTATCCTCTGTCAAAGTCATCGGAATTTCCTCTGATTTTTTCGTATCTTTGTTAGTAATCGTAAGCACCGCTTTGACCGTTGCATAAAAATCGGCATCTGCCAGCGGCGAGCCGTCTGGATGGAACAGCTGTGTTTCGAACGGTGTAGGCAGGCCCTTCACAATATCTTTATCAGAAGACAGCTTTGCCTCACCATTCAGCTCATAGTTGGCCAAAACATAAATTTTAACCAAGTCGCCTGAGACGCCGCGGAATTTCAAGTTAAAGGTGCCTTTGAGCGGCGACGTAATTTTCAAAATCGTATATTTGCTCGAATTGTACATCCGAATGTTGCTCGATTGATAAAAGAGCTGCGTCTCATTGATCGGTTTCTCCGAAATGAGAATAATGTTGGCCTCGCTCATGCTCCCGTTCGCTATCGTGACCGGAACTTCCTGCAAGCTGCCTTTCGCTGTTAGAGCGGCAACGGGGAGCAAAATCGACTGCACCTGATCAGCATAAATTTGATTGAAAATTTCCGGCAAATCCTCGGCGCTGCTCGTCATAAACGATTTGCCGCCGGTTTCTTTTGCAATGCGGGCAAGCTCCGCTTTATTGACCGTGCCGTCATGATTAAGCCCAATCGTATAAATCGGGAAGCCATTTTTTTTCGCAAGATTGATTGCTGCGGTTACATCCTCCCCTGAATCCTGCACCGTGCGATTGCTGGAGTAGATGCCGAGATCTGTAGCCCCGTCTGACAAAAGCACAACATAGGCTTGGCTGTCTTCCTTGCGCTGCTCGGCGAGCATATTCGTCCCCTTGAGCAGGCCAAGTCCGATATCGGTATAGCCTTTGCGCTTCAGCGACTCGATCGAGCTTTTCAAACGGGTGCGCTTCTCCTTGACCGACATATCCGTTAGCGGCTGGCTGTCCACAATCGAATGGTTGTAGGCGACGTATCCGATGCGCGTACGCTCGGCCTCGCTCATATCCATCAGCATATGGATAACTTCCGCAGACGTATTGCCTGGGTCGGTTTCCGTCATGGAGTAGCTTGTATCAAGAACAAACATCGCATCAAATTGGTTGGCAGGTGGAGCAGCTTCCGCGGCGGCGGAAGGTGGGAGGGAAACAGAGAGACTTAGCAATAAGCTGCCTATGCATAAAAATAACAAAGAACGTATAAATGGTTTTTTTATCATAATTGTATGTATAATCCCTTTCTTTCTAGTTATTTATGGGTTGAATAATTGATCGAATATGGAAGAACAGGGCGGCGCGGAGGCGCTTATAGGGCGGGCGGCTTATGGGAAAAACGAAGTGATTTACATTGTTTGGGCATTACCCTAAGAATGTTATCGGAATCCATCTAAAAATTAGTAATAGATTTCGAAAAATAGAGACTTTAGTTCTATTTATTATTGTAAATAAGTATAAAAGTCCTAAATTGTATTTATTGACAAACAAGGATTGGAGTGTTTAGTATTATTGGTGTAAAGTCTAACTTTGTAATAATTTGTATGAAGATCGAGCCTATTGCAGGAAGGAGGGGCGCTATTTTTGCTGAAAAAGGTAGAATCTTCACCGATTTTGCTAGAAATACAAGCATTTGCTTGTTTCAGCCTAAACTTAAGCGCCATGCCTAATGGACATTATTAATCAGACGAACCGAACTATTCTTTTTGAGGAAATTAATCCCGAAAAACTGGACTTGATAACGCTGGTAGGCGACGTGAAAGGCATTGATAGCCTAAGCGACGACAAGGTAAAGGAACTGAATACGAACCTGCTCGTTCGCAGCTTCGATGAGTTTCTGGACAAGTTCTCGCCTAGCGTCTATTCCTTTTTCAACGCAGCGAACCAGAAGGTCGTTTATTCCTTGAAGAAGCCGGAGGGGCTTGCCGAGGATCAAATTTCAGAAATCAAGATCGACCAGCACAACGATTTTCTGAAAATGCTGTTTACGCTCATTGATGCGAAGCGCAGCCAAGGCATCTCCAACGTAGATTTCAAATTCGAGCATTTGCTCGACATGATTTCCCCGAAGAAGGTAATGGACGATATTCGCCAAGTGCGTAAGGAAATCCATTACTTGTACAGCCAGTACGAGAAGCTCGACGATGGCGATCCGAAGCAGCTGGATATGGGCGACAAGCTCAATGTGCTCTTCGAGGAAGCAAGCAAGAACTATAACAATGTTATGGCGATGCTTCCACTTGCAATCGAGGATATTAAGACGCGGCTGCTCCTTGGCGGCTCGCAGGAAGAAAATGCAAGCGAAGCGGTGCAAATCGGCTTGCTTACGATCGGCGAAAGCGGCGAGCTGAAGATCATTGAAGCACCGAAAAGCGACAGCCAGGAGCTGATGCTGCTTGATGAGAGCAGCGGCAGCGCACTCTCCGAAGTGTTCGCGGATGATTACGGTTCGGTGACGGATTCGCCGTCGGCCTATGTAAAGGATTTGGTTGTGCGTACGTTCTCGCCGCTGCCAGCTGTTCAAGCAGATGTGGATACAGCGACAGAAGTGAGAAACTACAACACGTACCTGGAATTTTACAAAACGGCGAAGGATGATTTCGTCAAAACGGTTAAGCCGCTTGTGGAGAAAATTTTGGGCGTGAAAATGTTTTTCGACCAATACACAAGCAAAAACAAAGGTATGGCGCCGTCCCTGCTTATTACGAACAATAAGCTCGACATGACGGTGAAAAGCAGCAGCATTACAAGGCTGGAAACGTACCTGAACACCGTGAATGCGAAAAATGATTTTTCCGATACGATTTGGTTCGGCATCGTGCCTTCCGTCGAGCTGGAAACAGCCGGAAAAGTAAAAGTATCGCGTGAACGCTTCAAAGGCAACGAGCAGGTAGTGAAGCAGGATGGCAACAGCATGGAGTCGCTTTCTTCTTTGCTGCAAGTGCTGGGCGAATACAAAATTCAAGTTTTCTTCAGCTTCGAGACGGGCGAAGAGACGACCTTCAGCAACATTGCCACTGCGGGCATCGACAAGTATTTGGACAAATGCAGCGTGCTGACCCGCAAATCCTACAGCGAATTCGCTATTCCTACCGTACCGAACTTCACCATTATTCCGAAAGACAAGTCAGGCGTTGTCATTGACAGCCGCATGCTGCAAACCGAATATGGCGTCCAACTGTCGCAGGAGAAGGAAGACATTTTGCGCCTGTGGATTGAAGGCGTTTATGTAGGCGCAGCTTATGTTGCCGCCGGCCTTGTTTCCGCTTATCAGTGTCCGGAATATTTGCGCGACCAATACAAAACGGTCAGCCGCGAATATCCAGGCGTCCGCTTCGACATTGAAGCAGGCGACAATGCGCTTCGCGTTCCGACGACGATGGCGAAGGAAATTTCCGGCTTCACCAACAATATCAAGGATGCGATTAATCGCAAAAACTTCGGCTTTATTTTCTCCTCGGAGAACGCGCAGCTGCAAGCGAAGGACATCAGACGCATTACGGTATACAAAGCGAGAAGCCTTGCCACCTCGGAGGACGGATTCGACTCCATCTATAAGACGCTTGTCAGTACTTATGTTGAGCGTATTCTCCGCTTCCAGACGGGCGACTTCAAGCATGAAAATATCGTGAAGTTCTTCAGCAACAATCCAAGCAGCCAAAAAAGCAAATGGCTTGGTTCGCGCGGCTATACGAACTCGATTATTCACGATGGCGATGATATGAGCTTCATCATTGATGAGAAGAGCAATCTTTGCCACATTGATCTCGTGTTCAACGGCAATGTGAAGAACCTTGAAGTGATGATTACAAAAGGAACGACGCCGGTTAAGGCGTAACGCTTCCACTAAAGCAAGTCCCCAATCGGGTGTTAAAGGAGAACGCCTTCGGGCGCTCCCCTTTCAACATATATAGAACTCGTCAGGCGCTAGCACCTGCGGGTACACCATTTCAAGGAGGAATTTTAATATGGGATTTAAGTTGACGATTGAAGGCGCAGAAAAAATCGAGCTGGGCTTGGACAACATCCAAACCGTAAAGTATGACACAGATACACCGGATGATTCCAATGCACGCTCCACTGATGTAGGCGCAACGCTTCGCATCAGCGGCAAAATCATTACAGCAACAGACGGCGACGCTTTTGACGACACGCTCAAACTTGCTAACTGGTCGCTCGTTCCTGCTGAAAAAGCAGACAGCTACCGCAAAGTAACGCTGGAAGTTATTTCTGCTGACCAAGTGGTTCGCAAAATCCACTTCCCGAACGCATTCGTTGTTGACTACACAGAAAGATTTGGCGACACAGAAGGCGTCGGCACTTTCGAACTGTACATCAAGCAAAAGAAAGACAAAACCGAATTTACAGCTATCGACGGCGGTTACCCGCTATAAGGCCTGAATTCGGCAGTGCCCGCTCGCGGGACCCGTTTCCTATAGAGCAGGCTAGCAAATTCAAGAGGCATATATGCCTCTTGAATTTGATTAAAGGGGTATTTCCCATATTTTGAAAAGTGATGAGGGAGCCGAATGAACAACTATTATGACGTTTTAGGCGTCCCGAAAGAGGCAGACGCAGCAGCGATCAAGGAGGCTTATCGCAAGCTCGCCAAGCGCTATCATCCTGATACGAATGGCGGCAGCTTAGATGCGGAGCGCAAATTCAAAGAAATTCAGAAAGCCTACGAAACACTGGGTGATCCGGATAAACGGAGCAGCTACGATGAGTCGCTTTCCGGCAGAGGGCATGCAAGCGGGGCGAAAGGCAGCGCTGCGGGCATGGGCGCAAATGCGGGCAAGAAATCGGCTGGCGGAGCAGCGGGCATGGCTGGCATGGCTGGCATGGCAGGCGGGGGCGGCGATGGAACACCGCTGTCGAAGCAATTCGAGCAGTTTTTCGGCTTTAAGCCGCAGGGCAAGGAAGGCATGACGGAGAAGCCTGGCGGCAAACCAAGCAATCCGCTGGATACGACGGATTTATTCAATCGCTTTTTCGGCAAAAAATAAAGCGGTGCCAAGTGTTCAAGGAAGCGGGAGAACGGAGGAATGACGGTGAAGGCGACGGCTGTTTCAGGTCGTAACCCGAGCGGCAGATCGGCAGGCATTATAGCCCTGGATATCATTATCGCCATTCTGGCTATTGAAGCTTTATATTATGCCTTCTTCATCAATGAAGACAAAATGCTGCAAGGGGCAACCGGCGTAATCGCAGGAATTTTAATCGTTGTATGGCTGGCTTTCAAATGGAGGCCGCAATGGAAAAGTGCAAGCAAGGCAGCAGTGATTACCCGGCTCGTCATGATAGACGAGGAGGGCGAGCGTTTGAAGGAATGGTACATAGATGGAGAAACCTCGCTATTAATCGGCAAAAGCTCAAGCCGCAGCGATGTGGATGTAGACCTCTCTGATGCCGAATATGCGTCGATTATCAGCCTGCAGCATGCGGTGCTGAACCACTCTAAAGGCATTTGGTATTTGGAGGATTTGGATTCGACAAACGGCGTGGGATTGCGCAAGTACAACAATAGCGTCATTACGAGAATTGACAATGAACAATCATACCGCATAGATAGCGGCGATCTGATTGTCATTGCGAATACGAGGCTGCTCGTTAAATAACGAAAGGCAGCTGTACATAACGAAGAACATACCGCGAGACGCGCGTGCAAGCAGCTGTGGAAGCAGCGGCAGCGGCGTGTGTTTACGATTAAATAGACGGGGGAAGAGCTTAGATGAGTTTGACAAGATGCCCGAACGGCCACATGTTCAGCACCAGAAAGCATGGCAATTTATGCCCTTATTGCAGTATTAGCGTCGAGCCTGCGGCAGCCAAGGGCGGCGATCGCAAGGCGGCCCAGCTGCCAGAGACGGATGATAAGACGATGCCTTATTTGGGCGAAACGAAGGGAATTCATCCGGTAACGGGCTGGCTTGTCTGCATTGAAGGTCCGCAGCTTGGCCAAGATTACCGCATTATGGCGGAGAAAAATTTTATCGGTCGCTCGGAAGAGATGCATATTCGCATTATTGGGGATAACACCGTCTCCCGCCGCAATCATGCCGTTATCGTCTACGACCCGAAAAAACGCAATTTTTATTTGCTTCCGGGCGATGCTTCCGGTCTTGCCTACCACAACAATGAAGCGGTTTATTCCCCTGTCGAGCTGACCTCCTACGATGTCATCCAGCTTGGCCATAGCAAATTTATTTTCATTCCGCTGTGCGGCGCCCATTTTGAATGGGAAGACAGTTCAGGTTAAGCCGATGATTATGATGAGGCTGATGGATATTCCTCCGGTCATTATATTGCTGGCTTTTCTGGCTGTTATAGCAGCGCTGCTGCTCATTCGGCGGCGCCTGCTTGTAAACAGCCCGGCGGAAGCGGAGCCCGCGCATTCCGTACAGGAGCTGCCAATTGGCAACGGCCAGACGATTGGCGCAAGAAATGAACAGGATGATTATTTTGCCAGTGCCGAGACGCCGCAAGGGGTTGTAGCGGTGCTGGCCGATGGGATAAGCGGCCTTTCCAACGGCCGGATGGCAAGTACGGTGGCGGTCACAACTTTTATGCGGCAATTTATGAATGTCTCCGCTGAGAAGGAGATCGTCCCTTTTATTTCTAAGGCAGCTAAGCTTGCCAATAGTGAGATTTTGCGGCAGCTGGGCGGTGCAAGCGGCGGGACGACGCTTGTCGTTGCGGTTATGCGCGGCCTGAAGCTGTATTGGGGCGCGGTGGGCGACAGCATTTTGCTCATCTACCGAAATGGCGATTTCATCCCGGTTAACCAGAAGCATACGTATGCAACGCTGCTGGAGGAACGTTATTTGTCCGGCGAGATTTCCAAGGAGGAAGCACTGGCGAATCCTCAGCGCAAGCAGCTCATTAACTATTTAGGCTATGAGGGCTATCAGGAGATGGAAATCGGCGAGAAGCCTTTCGAGCTGCGGCAGGGCGATAAAGTGCTGCTGTGCAGCGACGGTCTATACAATACCTTGTCGGAGGTGGAAATGGAGGAGGCGCTGAAAAAAAGCCAGAGCCCCCATGAAGCAGCCGAATACATGATTGAAGCGATCGAGAAAAAACGTTTGGTCAATCAGGATAATGCCACCGTCATTGTGCTGGAGGTCTGGTGATCGGCGGCAAGCGACAAGGATGCGGAGGTACAGATGAGAAAGGAAAACAGCAGCTTCAAAACGGATTTCCTGTCGGAGGCAGGGACGTTTATGGAAAATCGGGATTATTTTGCTTACGTTGAGCTGGATGACAGAGCATGCTGGATTGTCGCGGATGGCTGCGATAACGATGTCGAGGTCCGCAGCGCCGAAATGGCAGTGCAATGCCTGCTTGAAAATTTCACGCATAGGCCGACAATGTCAAAGCGCAAGCTGGAGTCTTATTTGCAGGAAGCGCAGGATTGGCTTCGCCTCGAAAGCCGGCGCGTACGGCTGAAGGTGAGCTTAATTATGGTCGTTACGGATTATACCCGCATCGTATGGGCGGTAGCGGGCAATGCGCGGCTTTATCATTTTCGCGGGGGACGGCTGCTTGGGCAAAGCAAGGATTTGTCTTTAGCACAGGCGATGGCCGATCGCGAAAGCATTTCCGCCTATAAGGTGGATCGTCACGAGGAGCGCCACAATTTGCTGCAATACGTCGGCAAGCCGGAGGGCTTAGAGCCGTTTATTTCGAAAAAGACGGCGCTAAATGACGGCGATGTGCTGCTGCTCGTTACGCCCGGCATGTGGGAAAGCGTGGACGTTCCTGAAATGCTGGATTCGCTGGAGGATACCGAGGACCCGACCGCGCTCGTCGATACGCTTGAGGAAGTGCTGCTCAGCAAGCAGCAGCCAGTCATTGGCAATTATACGGCGGCCGCTGTCTACGTAGATAAAGTGTACAAGGAAGACAAGAAAAAATGGAGCAAATGGGTGAAGCGGATTGCGCTGGTGATGATTCCGGTCATCATTGCGGCCGGCTTCGCTATTTATTATAAAAGCCGGACTGCGGCGCGGATGGCGGAAAGCCTTGCCAATATGCTGGAATATGAGCAGACGGGCGACACCTACGTCGAGGAGCGCAATTATGCGCAGGCGCTGAAATCGTACAGCGAAGCCCGTGCCGAAGCGAAGAAGCTTAAGGATAAAGTACATATCGCCTTGTATGGCGTGAAATACAAGAAGGTCGATCTAATCGTCGCCGGAGACGGGTTTCTGAAGGAGGGCGATTACGAGAAGGCGCTGACGCAATACAAGAAGGCGAAGGAAGAGACGAAAAACGACGGGCTCTATGACCAGCAGGAGCTGGATCAGAAAATAAGCCAGATCGATGAATATGTCCGCATCGCCGCGATTGTGCAGGAGGCGGATTTGAAGGCCGAGGGGCAGGATTATTCGGCAGCGGTGCTGCTCTACAAGCAGGCGCGCAAGGCTGCGCTTAATGTGGGGTTTGTGGAAGGCGAGAAGGAAATCAAGACGAAGCTGGATGAAGCCGAGGCGAAAATTGCCGAGCTTGTGAAGGAGCAGAAGCTGCTGAAGGCCGAGAATTTGGAGAAGCGCGGCGACCGCAGCTTTGCCGCTGGCAATTATGAGGCGGCGATTGACGCTTATACGCAGGCACAGGCGATTTATCAGGAAATCGCGGTGCTGGAGCCGGTGCTCAAGCTGGAGCGCAGCATCGGCAAGGCGGAGGATAAGCTGAACCCGGTGCCAAGCCCGGCAGCGGGCGGCGATGCCGGCACGGGAAGCGGCAGCGGAGCGGGCAGTGCCGGAACGGGAAGCGGCAGCGAAGCGAATAGTGACGCTGGCGGAAGCAGCTCGGGCAGCGGCAATGCGAGCAGCAGCGCGGGCAACAATAGCGGAGCAAGCGGCAGCGGCGCAGATGCTAGCGGTGCAGGCGGCACCGCGAATAGCACTGCCGATGCGGGTTCGTCAGCCGGAAGCGGAGCGGGAACGAGCGGCGGTACGGTGGCAACTACCCCGGCGGCAACGCCAACGCCTACTTCGGTGTCGTCAGATCTGGAAGCAACGGAGCAGGCGAATACAACGGGCTAGCTGCAATAGCTAAGCCAAAGCAAAGCACAGCAGCCAGCAGGGAGGGAGAACGGAATGAAGGATATCATACAGGATCGGCTTAGCCGGATGGAGGATTTGGAGCAGCGAAAAATATTAAAGCAGCTCATGACCAGCATGTTCAACGGGGTCGTCGATTATCAGGAGAAGATGAACCGCGAGCTGGAGCAGCGCATCTTCGGAGAGCTGGGAGCGGGTGACGACAAAAATGATATTTTCGTCACCGTCTGCGCGCGGGAGGATATCGATCCGATCCATGATTTTTTGTATCCGATGCTGCCAGGAGACGCCAAACAGCCGGAAATTCCGCTGCATGACATTATTGCAGGCCTGAGCCGCAAGCAGGAGTGCAAG
This sequence comes from Paenibacillus liaoningensis, assembly GCF_059609455.1. Taxonomy (NCBI): domain Bacteria; kingdom Bacillati; phylum Bacillota; class Bacilli; order Caryophanales; family Paenibacillaceae; genus Paenibacillus; species Paenibacillus liaoningensis. The sequence continues at coordinate 9,165 of NZ_JCAALU010000002.1, read as the reverse complement.
CTGCTGACGGTGTTTATGGAATGCAGCTATCCCGAGCTGAATGAGCTGCTGGCACGGCGCCGTATTTTTCAAGGGAAGATGGAAACGAATCGGGGGAGCTATGCAATAAGCGCCCGCGTGGAGCGGAGCCAGACGTATACGGGCGAGATCGAGCGGCTGTATGATGTTTTTCAAAAAAATGGCATAGCGTGGAAGACACTAAATCATCCTTACGCCTATAAGTTTATTGATCTCGTGCTGACCGGAAGCGACCGCATTCCGGAGGAAGACGAGGAGATTGTAGAAATTAGCGTCGATCTGGAGCAGTATGAGCGCTTTAAAAAACCGGATATTGTGCCGCTATGGAACATTGAGCGTCTGGAAATTCGCAACAGCGGCTTTCCGGTTCCGGCTGCGGACCGCATCAATTACGAGCATGTGCTGTCCTTGCACAAGACTGGAGCGGGTCACGGCTACCTGGTAGACGCCGATGAGCAGGATGTCCGCTACATCAAGCGTTCCGCCGAGGATTTGACGGTCGTCAGCCCGAAGGAGGCATCCGGCGTATGGAGTGTCTGGAAGCTGACCCAGCCTATTATGTCGCAGGTTGGCAAGCTTGATTATCCACTGTTCTCCAACCGCAAGCGTGAAGGCTTTATTGGAAAATATGCCCGCCAGCAGTCGGTGGCGGTGCGCGCAGTCAGCGAGCTGATGCGTCTCGTGCATTCCTTCGAGGCCGCGGATGCACTGGAGCTGGCAAGCGCCGAGGTAGATGGCAAGCCGCTCGGCCGCAGCGGGCAGACGTATGGGATGAATCCTTTCATCAGCGATAATATTCGCTCGGAATCGGGCAAGAAGCGGCTGAAGCTGACCTTTCGGGGGCGCGGGGCGACGCAGGCTGGAGCTGATTTTGTGCTGAATGATGTGATGAGTTTTATGGTATCTGAAATTCAAATGCATTTTCCGGAATACAGCTGTGAAGGAGAATGGGCTTGAACTACGTATGGGATTTAGTCATCAAAACCGAGCAGAAGGGGCTTGCGCGGAAAGGGCTTTATTTTACGCCGGCCAAAGTGTATTCGCCTTATATGGAGCTGAGCTTGCCCGATCTGAATGCGACGCTTGTGGATCGGGACATTGAGGTTAATGCGGATTACCGTTTTACGGATATTTTTGACGGCATGTTTGATTTGGATTACGAGGAATGCGCAGAGCTGAGAGTGGCGCTGTTCGATATTATGATGCACTTTCTCGCCGATGTGGATTTATCGCAGGGGATGAACCTGAGGGAATATTATATCCGGTTTATTTTGCGGGATATTGAGGACGGCCTGTTCGGCGACGAGGTGAAGCATGGGCTGACGCTGTTCACCCGCGACGAGCGGGAGGTTATTGCGGCCAATCTGCTGCGGCTTTATGAGACAGGCGAGGCGGTTTATCTATTGAAGGATACGATGCGCAAGCTGTTCAAGCGCTCGACGATATATGTGAATTGCGAGGAGAAGGACGAGCTGGTGTTTTACGTCGGGCAGAAGCGGACGGAGGCAGTCGAGGCGCGAATTGAGCTGGTGCGGCGGCTATTTCTGCCTGTACGGTTTGTGACCGAAATTTATTGGGAATATCATTTTGGCCTGCTTGATGTGGAAGAGACGATGCAAATCGACCGCATTGCGCTCTATTAGAGACGAAGGAGGAGGGCTGTCATTATGCGCAGCTATACCTATAAATTAACGAAGCCCGGTGCTGAAAATAACGCAGGAGCACGGCCCCACGACGAAGCGGCGGCGACCCGCGAAGCGGAGCAGTCCCGGGGCAGCTACGATGAAGGAGCCGCAATGGCTGGCGGGGACAAAAGTGCTGGAGGCCCGAAAGGCTACGGGCAAGGGAAAGTGCAAGGGCAAGGCCCAGCCCAAGGCGATCAAGGCGGGTATGGTCAAGGCGCGGGAAACAACGATGGTTATGGTCAAAGCCAAAGCCAAAACCAAGGTTATCCGGATGGAAACGGGCAAGGTGCTGGCAATCGTGGTGGAAACAGTGGATACGGCGGAAACGCTGGGTACGGTGGAAACGGGCAAAATCAAGGTCAAGGCGGCCGCGGCGGGAACCCTGATCGCTATATGGATGAAGCGGCGGCAGGCGGAAATGGCTATGGCCGTGGAGCGGCAGATGGCGGCCGTGATCTAGGCGGTGCAGGCAATAGCCGTGGGCAAGCAGGCGGTTATGGAAATGGCGGCTTGGATGATGGCGGCTATGGCAATGCCAATGGCAGTGCGAACGGAAATGGGAACGGAAATGTTAACGGTAACGGAAGGGCGGCTGGCAATGGTCCGGCGGCAAAGCTCGGCGGCAGCTACTTGGATAAAGAGGATGCAGCTAACACTGCTAATGGGAGCGGAAATGGGAGTAGTAATGCCCGTTATTCGAGTAACGGCGCAGGCGGGAGAGACGATATGCGGGGACCTTCGGGAGCATCGCGCCAGCCATCCGGCATGAGAACGCATTATACGCCGCCAGGAGCAAAAGGTCTCGGCCCGCAAGCGGGGCAAAATGCCCGTGGTGCAGCAGCAAGACGCTATTCGCTTGCTGAGCTGGAGCAAATGACGACGCATCAGCTGCGCAGCATTTGCCATCAGGAGCGCATCGTCAAAGGTGTTGTGGAGGCGCAGAGCCGCGAGGAGCTCGTTCGCATTGTGCTGAAATATCGCGGTGCAGATGAAAGCCTGTTTATTGATGAATATGAGGAGCAGGGCTTTGAGCGGCTCGAATATGCTTTGCATCATTATTTAAATACGCCGCTGCGCGATGCGGCAAGCATCCACATCCCGGCGAAAATTACGATCTACAACGGCCTGCCGCTGGGTCGGCGGGATGGCTATCAGGTGCGTGCGCCTCATGTGCCGAGCGTGTGCGAATCGAATGTGCTTATTGTGAATGAGCAGGAGGAAGTGTGCGGAATTTTGCGTCTGGTAAAAGATGGATTAGAGCCAGGCGTCTTTATGCTGTGCGCAGATAAAAATACGGTGTACCGCCGAACGGCGAACCGCAATTACAGCCTGCTGCTGTTCCGCAAGCAGGATTCGGAATATTTATACAAAGCCTACTACAGCAATCGGCTGATGCCGCCTGCCAATTTGCATTACTGGCGCATGCCGGTGTCCGAGCTGGACATTCGCGAGGTGGAGCAGACGCAGGCGGTGCTCGCGATTGACTTCGGCACGTCGAATACGACGGCTGGCGCTTTTCTCGATTATGGCTTTATTGCCGAGCCGAGCAGCCATGATATTTTGAACGGCAAGCTGCGGCTGGGAACGATTAATTATGTATCCTTTGCCAAAACGGCGGAAGGCGATGCGGCTGGCGGGGACTTCCTCCATTCTGGCGGCAGTGGAATGGGCGTTGCGTCCACGGCTGGCTGGATCGAAATGCTGCCGACGGCGATTGGCGTGGCAGATTGCGCCGACATGGGCGATATCAAATACACCTATGGATATGAAGCGATGCGTCAGCTCAAGCATAATGCGCATGCGGGGAGAACGAGCGTTTTTCTCGGGATGAAGCGCTGGGTGAATGGGATCGGCAAAATGGAGGAAGTAAGCGACGCAAGCGGCAATACCGCCGTGCTGAGACGGAGCGAGCTCATACGCGCTTATTTGCTGCATGTCATTCAAACGGCAGAGCATCAGTTCAAATGCCGCTTCAAGCATTTGCATTTTACAAGCCCGGTGAAGCTGAAAGAACCGTTTATGGCGATGTTCCAGGAAGTGCTGCAAGATGATTACGTCATCGAAACAGAGCATGCGCTCGATGAGGGCATGGCGGTGCTGTACAACACGATAGCTGACCAAATCGAGCAGGATCGCTACATGGAAGGCGAGACGTTCGAAGCGCTCGTTATCGATTGCGGCGGGGGAACGACCGACCTGTCCTCATGCCGCTTCCGCATTGAGGAAGGGCGAATCTCTTACAACATCGATATTCGCACCGCCTACGAGAATGGCGACACGAATTTTGGCGGCAACAATCTCACGTACCGGGTGATGCAATATATCAAAATCGTTTTTGCCGATTATTATGCCCGCGGCCGCGTCTTGACGGATCTCGATGAGCTGATCGGCATACCCGGCGCGGACTTGTTCCGCCATGTGGATGAATATGGCGTTGCCGCGGTATATGAGCCGCTGGAACAAAGGTATCGGGAAGCGGAGCGGGTGCTGCCGACGCGCTTCAAGCAGTATGAGAACCGGACGCGTGACGATTATTGGCGGGTGCGGCGCAATTTTTATTTTTTATGGGAGCTGGCAGAGGAGCTTAAGGTTGCGTTCTTCCGTCGGACGAGCACATTCCGCAGAAAGTTCGAAATTGCAGAGCAGACGGCTCGCTCCGGGCGGATGGATCGCGGGGACAATGACCTTGAGGTGATGCCGATTGCCGGCTGGTGCTTGTCGCTGAATGAAGGCGGCAGGTTCACCGATCGACATGACAGCCCGGACGCGGTGTTCACGGTCAATGAAATGTCCAAGCTGCTGAGGGCAGATATTTATAATATTGTGCGGGCGTTTTTGGAGGATTTTTATGAGGATGGCCGTTTGCAGCAGTACGCGATGATTAAGCTGACTGGGCAATCGTGCCGGATCGAGGCGTTCCGCGAGGCGCTGAAGGAATTTGTGCCGGGGCGCAGCATTGAGTTTGGGCTGAAAGCCGATGAGGCGGGCAAGGTGCCGGAGCTGAAGCTGGCATGCCTGCGCGGGGCGATTCGGTATTTGACGGCACGCAAGCTGGGCCAAATTCAGACGACGGTGACGCGGAGCGCGCCAGTCGTGCCGTATACGGTGACGGCCTATACGCATCAAGGCGGCGAAAAAGTGCTCATCAGCAGCATGGAGCAGCTTAGCCGGATGCGGGGCGCGGTGTCGCGGCCGATGCATGTATCGGAGGTCGCTTTTTATCTCAAGAGCGGGGACGACAAGCTGCAGCGCAAATACGTGTATGATAACAGCCGCAGCGTTTACAATGCCGCGTTATATGAAGAAATCGCCGCCTTGTACGGCGAACAAATTCCGCAGGAGGAAACGGATTTAATCGTGAACGGGGAAGTGAAATTTTTCGTCGTGACGGGCGAAAATCAATGGGGCTTCCACATCGTTCCGGTCGCACGGACGCAGGAGCAGCTCTTGCTGGGCGAGAAGCGGCTGTTCACATTCGAGGATGATCTGTCGGAGCTGGATTTCTTTGACGGGCTGAAATAGATAGCAATGAAGAGATAGAGACAAAGCTAGAAATAAAGATAGAGCTAGAGACAGAGCTAGAAATAGAGATAGAAAAATAAAAAGAAAGTGCAAGGAGATTAGAAGGGTGAAATAGACAGGAAGGAAGTGAGAGGATATGTTTGCAGACCGCTATCCCAGCTTTCAGAAGGGCCGAATTCTAAAGACGGAGATGCTCAGTAATCTGCGGGATTACCCACGGCAGATGTTCGATATCCAGTACAGCAGTTATTCGGATGGCATTATTTGCGGGGCCGAGGTGCTGGTGGGCGAGGAAACGCTGACGATCAAGCGCGGCATCGTCAAGCATGACGGGCGGCTGTTCAGCCTGGAGCAGGATTATGAGCTGCCTTATTCGGCATCGGGAAATGAGACGCTGATTAAAATCCGTTTCCCCTCGGAGCCGAGTGTACGCAGTGATATTACGAGCTATGAGACGGAAATCGTGCTGGAGCCCGCTGGCCAGCTACGCGGGAACGAGCTTGAGCTGGGACGTTACAAGCTCAAGCCGGGCGCGAGGCTGCGCCAAAGCTATGAGGGGTTCCATGATTTGATCACCGAGTACAACACGGTGCAGCTCATTCATGTGGAGCATGCCGCTTACGGGCGCAGCACGATGGACCCGATCGTCATGCGCCTGTACGGAGAAGAGCTGCTGATGCGCAACTGCTCTGATCCGCATGACATTTCGTTTGCGATGCTGTGCCTGAATGAAGGAACGGTGGCGATGCCGGTCATTGAGCATTATGTAGCCGCAAGGCTGGGGCTGGAGCGCCGAGGCGTGCAGCGGGGCTTTCATATGGGAGCGAAAGGCGGCTCGGTCGGGGGAGCTCATTCAGCGGCTGGCCGAGAACGGATGGGCGATACGGGGAAATTCGATGACCCGACTCCAGTAGACCGGGACCAGCTGTATGGCAATTTGCGCCGAATACTTGGCAGCGTGCATCGCGGCGGAGCGGCGAAAGGCGATCTTCGCCCAGGCGGCATGCGGCGGATGCTAGTGGATTAAGGAAGTTCAAATACAGGAGAGATCAGACACAGGAGGCCATATTTTGGTTTATGCAGGTTTTTGGAAAAGGTTATGCGCGTATTACATTGATGCTTATATTATTACAATCATTAGCTATATAAGTGTGCTAGCTTTAATGCTCTTTTTTAGTGGTTTAAATGGGCTGTCGTTCTCTGAATTTACGGATAACAATGAAACGGATGGCTTTTTTATTGGGGTATTTCTATTGATTCCTTTCATTCTGATCGTAACTTGGCTCTATTTCACCTTGATGGAAATGTCGCCTGCTCAAGGGACGCTTGGGAAAATGGCCCTTGGCATCATTGTGACCGATGAACGTTTTGAACGTGTCACGTTTGGCCGCGCGACGGGAAGATTTTTTGGACGAATCGTATCTGGAATGATTTTGTATATCGGTTTTCTTATGATTCCCTTCACAAGCAAAAAGCAAGGGCTGCACGACAAGATGGCAAAAACCTGTGTGGTGGATAAAAAAGTTCTGCTTCTGGCGAAGCAGTTTGGTCTGGATGTGCATCAGCCGCCGTTTGTGCAGTATCCGACATATCCTGCGTATACGCCAGAGCCGCCACCGTTGGCTCCTTTTGGGAAAGAGTGAGTATGCTTTTTCGGAACGAATTCTCTTTTTTAACAAAATAAAAGCTTAGAAGCAGGTTAGTCCAAGAATAGGCTAGATGACTTGAAGGAGGACGACAAGTTGGAACATGCTGATGAGAAAATACTGAAATTGCTGCAAGAGATGGAGACATTGGAGCACCCCAAAACGATTCATGCCGAGAGCATTCGGATCGGGGTAGAAAACTACGTGTTTGAGCCTGTTTTCTTTTTCAACGAGCGTTTGTCGGTGCATCTGCCAAGCCAGTTTACGGATATGGATGAGCAATCTCGAAAAGCCAAATATCCGTATGAGGAGCGTCCTGAGATCATTAAGGCAAATGCGGATGGAAGCATTGCTTTTACACTGAAATATGTGGATGAGTCCTTAAGCGACCCATGGGTAGATGAGCTGACTAATGGGATGAAGGGAATGGTTAAACGGGCGAATCCGTCTAATGTTTTCTACACGACAGAGGTGGAGGAAATCAATGGGAAACGCATTGGTTTCTTCGATTTCAAAAGCTCGGCGCTCGACGGTTACCTGTATACGATAATGTTCTTCCTCGCGCTGGACGGCCAGGCGGTTATCGGGTCTTTCACATGCCCATACAGCTTGTATGCCGATTGGCGGGAGATTGCTTACCAAATGCTGCAAAGTATCCGGGTATACGAAGAAGCAGAGGAAGAGGTGCAAGCATGAGTGAACGTACAGAAAGACCGGCAGAGCGAGTAGGACGTATGGAAGCACGCGGAGCAAAGCAGGAAGCTGGTGGCATGGATTTTATGGCAGGCCATGCTGCGGCAAGGCCGATGGCTCGCAAGGAGCTAGTGGAAGGAAGAGCGGCTAGACCTCAGGAACAGGCGGAGGGGATGGAAAAACACGAAGCTAAACCATCGGCTCAAATGGGGAGTGCGGATCATCGTGAGGCAAGGCCGTCAGGCCATGCAGAGCGTGCGGAGAGTCGTGCTGCAAGACCATCAGGTGAAGCCAAGCATATGGAGAACCAAGAAGTACGCCCAGCAGGCGCAATGGCGCGCATGGGAAGCATGGCAACCGGTATGTCAGGTCTAATGGAGCGTGCGAAGGGCCGTGCAGAAAGACCGGGGGGACGAGCGGAGCGCCCGGAAAGTATGAGGATTCACCCAGCCGCAGCCACCACCACCGCTATACAAAGCGAGAGTGCAAGCAGCCAAACGGCCCACCCGATTTACACCCTCGCAGACATCTATATGACCGAAAGCCCCTATGAGCAAATTACCGCCTTGACGATCGTAAAAGAAGTGAATGAGCATATTCAGCTGACGTTGAGCGGCATTGTGCCGGAGAGCAAGCTGGATGTCTATATCGAGCGCATCTCGGACAATGAGCCGATTGAGGTCTATACGCAGACGGAGGAAAGCGGCAAGCGGACGCTTTTTCACGGCATCATTACGAACGCCCGCATTCAAGTGGTGCAAAACGTGCGCACGCTGACGATCGAAGCACAAAGTCGCACGTTCCTGATGGATCTCAAAAAGGAAACGCGCTCCTACCAAAACGGGCAGCAAACGTATGAGCAGATTTTGAACCAGCTGGCGTCGGATTATCCGAAAGCGAATGTCGTGGATGAAGCGTCGCAAGGCAAGGCGATAGGCGGCCTAATCATGCAATATCTAGAAACCGACTGGGCATTTGCGAAACGGCTGGCTTCGCATTTTAATATGCCGCTGCTGGCGATTAGCGCGATGCCGGGCATCCGTTTTTATGCGGGCGTGCCGGAGGCGGGCGGCGAGGTCGTGCTGACAGAGACGAACTATTCAATCCGTAAGGAAATGGGCGTCTATAAGCAATTGGCTGAAAATAGCAAAGCGAGCTTTACCGAGCAGGGCCGGATGATCTATGAGGTGACGAGCCATACCGCTATTGAACTGGGCAGTGCCGTTCAATTTCAGCGTCGCTCCTTATTCGTATACCGAGTGGAGGCGCGCACGGAGCAGGGACTGCTCGTCTACCATTACGATCTTCGAGAGCGGGAAGGATTTCGCTGCGGCACCCGTTATCTGGAGGAGATTACGGGTATTTCGCTATTCGGGACCATTGCTGGCGTGGAAAAAGACAAAGTAAAGCTGAAGCTGAAAATCGACGGCGGAGGAGCGGATACATGGTTCCCATATTCGACCGTGTATTCGTCGCCAGACGGCAGCGGGTGGTACTGCATGCCGGAGATCGGCGATGAGGCAAGGCTGTATTTTCCGGATGCAGAGGAGAAAAATGCGTTTGCAGCGAGCTCGGTTGATGTCGCATCTTCGGATACGACG